>NZ_CP125640.1:3570000-3879699 GCF_030053155.1 Rhizobium sp. BT03 | reverse complement strand
AAGTCATCCTCAAGGCGCAGCCGACGCGTGAATTCGTCAAGGCCGAAGAGATCGGGGCCTTGTCGCTCTACCTCGCCAGCGACGCCGCCCGGCAGGTGACCGGAACCCACATCTCGATTGACGGTGGCTGGACGGCGGCTTAACCATTTGGAAAAAACAACCGGGAATATCATGAACGACAGCATCCGCTTCATCCTGAATGGCGAGGACATCGCGCTCACCGATGTCGGGCCGACCGAGACGCTTCTCGATTTTCTGCGGTTGAAGCGACGGCTGACGGGCACCAAGGAAGGATGCGCGGAAGGCGATTGCGGCGCCTGCACCGTGCTCGTCGGCCGGCTCGCCGACGGCAAGCTCACCTATGAATCCGTCAATGCCTGCATCCGTTTCATCGGCTCGCTGCACGCCACCCATGTGGTGACGGTCGAGCATCTCGCCGGCAGGGACGGCGCCCTGCATCCGGTGCAGCAGGCGCTGGTCGATTGCCATGGCTCGCAATGCGGCTTCTGCACGCCCGGCTTCGTCATGTCGCTCTACGGGTTGTGGCTGACGAAGGAGAAACCGACCCGCCGCGAGATCGAAAAGGCCCTGCAAGGCAATCTCTGTCGCTGCACGGGCTACGAGCCTATCGTCAAGGCAGCCGAGCAGGTGAGCCAGATGCGGCCGAGCGCGCTCTTCGACCCGCTGGAGCGGACGCGCTCGGAAATCATCGCGCGGCTCTGGGCCATGCAGGCGAGCGGCACCATCCGGATTGGCAAGGACGAAGACCGGCTGATCGTGCCGGCATCGCTCCAGGCGCTGGCCGAAATCCTCTCGCAGGAGCCTGACGCAGTCGTGGTCGCCGGCTCGACCGATGTCGGCCTCTGGGTCACGAAGCAGATGCGGCGGCTGAGCCCTGTCGTCTTCATCAATCACCTGAGTGAATTGCAGTCGATCACCGAGAGCGAGGATGGCCTCACTATCGGTGCCGGCGTCAGCTACACCAGCGCATTTGCCGCGATCTCGAAAAAGATCCCGGCGCTTGGCCGGCTGATCGACCGCATCGGCGGCGAGCAGGTGCGCAACATGGGCACGATCGGCGGCAATATCGCCAACGGCTCGCCGATCGGCGACAGCCCGCCGCCACTGATCGCGCTGGGCGCAACGCTGACGCTGCGCTCCCTGGCAGGTCAGCGAAGAATGCCGCTCGAGGACTTCTTCATCGACTATGGCAAGCAGGATCGGAAGCCCGGTGAATTCGTCGAGAGCGTCTTCGTGCCCTATCCCAAGACAACCAGCCGCTTTGCCGCCTACAAGATCACCAAGCGCCGCGACGAGGACATCACCGCCGTACTCGGCGCCTTCCTGCTGACACTCGACGATACCGAAACGGTCATCGACATCCGCATCGCCTTCGGCGGCATGGCGGCAACGCCGAAGCGCGCTCAAGCTGTCGAGGCCGCACTGATCGGCAAACCATGGACGGAAGCAACGATCGACGCGGCCCGCCCTGCGTTCGATGCCGACTACCAGCCGCTGACCGACTGGCGCGCCACGGCGGAATACCGCCAACTGACGGCGAAGAACCTGCTGACGCGCTTCTACCTGGAAACTGTTGGCGCGCCGGCCGAGCTGAAGCGGTTCGAGGAGGTGGCGTGATGGATTGTTTCGCTAGCCGGCCTCCGGCAGTCACCACTTTGCCCCTCACCCTAACCCTCTCCCCGCCTGCGGGGAGAGGGGACGTGCCCTGCGAGAGGTGGCGAGGAACGGAGACGGCGCGGCATGTCCCTTCTCCCCGCAAGCGGGGAGAAGGTGGCGGCAGCCGGATGAGGGGCCGCCCTCAAAACGGTGCCTGCCATGGAGGACACATCTAATGGACAAGTCCACCTTCGAAGATCCCAAAGTCGTCATCTCCGGCCCCATGCACGGTTCGCTGCGGCATGATTCAGCGCATAAGCACGTCACCGGAAGCGCCGATTATATCGACGATATTCCCGAACCATCAGGCCTGCTGCACGGTGCGCTCGGCCTTTCCGACCGGGCGCATGCCGAAATCATCAGCATCGATCTTTCCGCGGTCGCCGCCTATCCCGGCGTCGTCTGGGTTTTCACCGGCAAGGACGTGCCCGGCGTCAACGACACCAGCTCCAACGGCAGCCATGACGAGCCGCTGCTGGCCGAAACCTTGGTTCAGTTCCACGGCCAGCCGATCTTTGCCGTCATCGCCGAAACGCGCGACGCTGCCCGCCGGGCTGCGCGGCTGGCGAAGATCGACTATCGCGACCTCACGCACTGGCACGATATCGACGGCGCGCTCGCCAATGGCGGCCCGCTGGTGATCACTCCGATGACGCTCCAGCGCGGCGAGCCGGAAACGGAAATGCCGAATGCCGCCATACGGCTGAAGGGGCAGATGCGCATCGGCGGTCAGGAGCATTTCTACCTTGAAGGCCATATCGCCGTGGCCATTCCCGGCGAGGACGACGAGGTCACCGTCTGGTCCTCGACGCAGCATCCGAGCGAGATCCAGCATATTGTCGGCCACGTGCTCGATATCCCGTCGAACGCGGTCACCGTCAATGTGCGCCGCATGGGCGGCGGCTTCGGCGGCAAGGAAACGCAGGGCAACCAGTTCGCAGCCCTTGCGGCGATCGCCGCCAAGAAGCTCGGCCGTGCGATTAAATTCCGCCCGGACCGCGACGAGGATATGAGCGCCACCGGCAAGCGCCATGATTTCCTGGTTGATTACGAAGTGGGTTTCGATGCCGAAGGCCGCATCCACGCGGTCGACGCAACCTATGCGGCACGTTGCGGCTTCTCCTCGGATCTGTCGGGACCGGTGACCGACCGCGCCCTCTTCCACGCCGATTCCAGCTATTTCTATCCGCATGTGCATCTCCAGTCGAAGCCGCTGAAAACCCACACCGTTTCCAACACCGCCTTCCGCGGCTTCGGCGGGCCGCAGGGCATGCTCGGCGCCGAGCGCCTCATCGAGGAGATCGCTTACGCCCTCGGCAAGGATCCGCTCGACATTCGCAAGCTGAATTTCTACGGCCAGCCGGGTTCCGGGCGCACGCTGACGCCCTATCATCAGGAGGTCGAGGACAATATCATCGCCCGTGTCGTCGACGAGTTGGAGGATACGTCAGACTACCGGGCGCGGCGCAACGCCATCATCGGCTTCAACCGCGACAGCCGCTATATCAAGAAGGGCATTGCCCTGACGCCGGTGAAATTCGGCATTTCCTTCACCATGACCGCCTTCAACCAGGCCGGCGCGCTCGTCCATATCTATCAGGACGGCTCGATCCACCTGAACCATGGCGGCACCGAAATGGGCCAGGGCCTCTATACCAAGGTCGCGCAGGTGCTGGCAGACAGCTTCCAGGTCGATATCTCTAGGGTGAAGATCACCGCGACCACCACGGCCAAGGTCCCGAACACCTCGGCCACCGCCGCCTCCTCCGGCTCGGATCTGAACGGCATGGCAGCCTATGATGCCGCCCGCCAGATCAAGGAACGGCTCACGGCTTTTGCCGCCGAGAAATGGGATGTGGCGCCCTCCGACGTCGTCTTCCTGCCGAACCGCGTGCGTGTCGGCGAGAACGAGATTCCCTTCCCCGATTTCATCAAGCAGGCCTATTTCGCCCGCGTCCAGCTGTCCGCCGCCGGCTTCTACAAGACGCCGAAGATCCACTGGGACCGCAAGGCCGGCCGCGGCACGCCCTTCTATTATTTCGCCTATGGCGCTGCCTGCACCGAAGTCTCGATCGACACGCTGACCGGCGAATATCTGATCGACCGCACCGATATCCTCCACGATGTCGGCCGGTCGCTGAACCCGGCGATCGACCTCGGCCAGGTCGAGGGCGCCTTCGTCCAGGGCATGGGCTGGCTGACGACGGAGGAACTCTGGTGGGACGACAAGGGCCGGCTGCGCACTCACGCGCCGTCGACCTACAAGATCCCGCTCGCCTCCGACCGGCCGAAGATCTTCAACGTCCGCCTTGCGGAATGGTCGGAGAACGCGGAAGCCACCATCGGCCGCTCCAAAGCCGTCGGCGAACCGCCCTTCATGCTGGCGATCTCGGTGCTGGAAGCCCTGTCGATGGCGGTGGCAAGCGTGGCGGACTACAGGGTCTGCCCGCGGCTCGACGCGCCGGCAACGCCGGAACGGGTGCTGATGGCGGTGGAGCGGATGAAGCGGATGTAGGATGGCGGCGAAAAATGTCCGATCCCGAAGACATTAGGAAAAGACTTCCCGGCAAAACTCAGCAAGCTCGCAAATTACGCCAAACCGAAACTGAAGAGGAATATCGGCTTTGGGGCGATCTGCGAAATCGACAGCTAAATGGCTATAAGTTTACGCGACAAGTGCCAGTGGGGGCCTACATCGCCGACTTTCTATGCCGCGAAGAGCGACTGACAATCGAAATCGATGGATTTCAACACGCCGACAACATGTCCGACATGACTCGGACTTTGTGGCTAAACCAGGCTGGATATTCAATCCTCCGATTTTGGAATCATGAAATAACCCGGGAGCGAAGAGCAGTCCTCGAGACGATCCTAGCCGCACTTGAAAGGCGAATATTCCAGCGCGATGATATCCTTCGCTTCTATCCTGCGATCGTTCGTACGGAGAATTTGAGAACGTAATGCGTTTGAACCAAGCCCCCTCATCCGACCCTTCGGGCCACCTTCTCCCCGCTGGGGAGAAGAGGGAGCAAGACGTTCGGGCATCGTTCAAACAAATCGCTGAACCTGCGGGAACCACATGTAAAAACGCAGATGGGATCACCGAGAGCGCGGCATTCTCCCTCTTCTCCCCAACGGGGAGAAGGTGGCCCGAAGGGTCGGATGAGGGGGTCTTCGCGACATACTCCATAGGCCACGGGGCTATCGCATGACCGACCTCCTGACCTTCCTCGCCGCCCACCCCGACAGCATCCTCGTCGACATAACAGGCACGCAAGGCTCCACCCCGCGCGAGGCCGGCGCCTATATGCTCGTCTCGCCGACCGCCCTCTGGGGCACGATCGGCGGCGGGCAATTCGAGTTCATGGCGATCGCGAATGCCCGGGAGATGCTGGCGGGAACCGGCGGAACCGCCACCATGGACATCCCGCTCGGCCCCGAGATCGGCCAGTGCTGTGGTGGGCGCACGCAGTTGCGGTTTCGCCGGCTGACGCCGGCGTTGCAAGACGAACTCGAAGCCACACGTGCCAGCGAGATCGAGCGCCTGCCCGAGGTGCTTCTCTTCGGCGCCGGCCATGTCGGCCGGGCACTGGCGGCTGCTCTTGCGCCGCTGCCGCTGTTGGTCACGGTGGTCGAAACCCGTCAGGAAGAACTCACCAATCTGCCGGCGGCGACGAAGACCCGGCTCGTGCCGATGCCGGAGGCGCTGGTGAAGGATATTCCGGCCGGCGGCGCGGTCGTCATCCTGACACACGACCACGCGCTGGACTTTCTCATCGCCCGTGAAGCGCTGGCAAGGGAGGATCTCGCCTATACCGGCATGATCGGTTCAGCGACCAAACGCGCCACCTTGGCAAGCTGGCTTTCCCGCGAAGGCGGCGAACGCGCCTGGATGGAGCGATTGACGCTGCCGATCGGCGGCACGGCGGTCAGGGACAAACGCCCCGAGGTGATCGCCGCAATGACCGCCGCCGAAATCCTGACGGCGCTGGCAGCCTATCGCCTGCAGGCGTCCTCGTAAAACGGATCGCGTCCATCGAGGAAACCAAGATCGCGCTTGACGCGGTCAGGCGCCGCATCGAGATCGAGGCGGGGCAGCCGGCAGAAACGGCCGACCAGCCGTCCGGCAAGACGCTTGAACACACCCATGCGCGGCTGAGGGCGCTTCTCTTCGATAGCAAAGCAATCCATGACATCACCTCGTCAGATTGATGGTATGAGTTGCAGTTTGCTGCCGAAAATGCTGCAATTCCAATCGAACGACCGTCTGCCTGCATCAAGAGAACTTATCCATGAAACTGTCGAAGCAATTCCCGCTGAATGCGCTGCGCGTCTTCGAGGCCGCCGCCCGGCTCGGCAGTTTCACCAAGGCGGGCGACGAACTCGGCATGACGCAGACGGCCGTCAGCTACCAGATCAAACTGCTGGAGGAGAATGTCGGCGAGCCGCTTTTCCTGCGCCGTCCCCGCCAGATCGCGCTGACGGACACCGGCGAGCGGCTGGCGCCGAAGGTGACCGAAGCCTTTGCCATGCTGCACGATGCAATGGCGACGGCGCGCGACAGTGTCGAAGGCACGCTCGCTATCAGCTCGACTCATACTTTCGCCTCGAAATGGCTGGCGCCGCGCCTCGGCTCTTTCCATTTGAAGCATCCGGCGATCGCGGTGCGCTTTCAGGCGACCTCCGACATTATCGACTTCTCCCGCGAGCAGATCGATGTCGGCATCCGCTGGGGCGACGGCAACTGGCCGGGGCTGGCCCTGCATCGGCTGATGGGGCTGGAGTTCACCCCGATGCTGAGCCCGAAGCTGGCGGAATCGGCAGGCGGCATCAGGGAGCCGCGCGATCTCCTGAAGTTCGATCTCTTCGACGCCGGCGACATCTGGTGGAAACAATGGTTCGAGGCAGCCGGCGTCACCGACACGGATCTCGATCGCCGCCCGCGCAACCAGCTCGGCTCCCAGGCGGTGGAAGCCGATGCGGCGATGTCGGGACATGGCGTCGCCATCCTCAACCCGGCCTTCTATGCGGCCGAGATCGCCATGGGCCGGCTCTATCAGCCCTTCGAACTGACCCGCAGCGATGGCAAGGCTTACTGGCTCGCCTATCCCGAAAACCGCCGCAACGTGCCGAAGATCAAGGCCTTCCGCAACTGGATCCTCGAAGAGATGAAGGCGGCCGAAAACTGAAGCACCTGATGCAGGTGGGTAGCCTCAGTATCCCATCTCCGGCGCATAGAAACAGCGCGGCGTATCCTCGTTCGGGAACAGACAGAGATGATAATCGTTGTCGCCGGATTGCATCGCCTTCGTCATCGGCAGCAGGAAGACATGCGCATGCGTGACCAGCCGATGGTCGCCCGGCAAGAGCGTCACACGATATCCGCCCGGCGTCACCGCCACGCTTTTCGAAGGGATCATCTGGCAGTCGCCATTGTGACTGTCGCCGTTGCAACAATAGGGATCATAACTCCACCCCGAGGGTGCGTCGTGAGCCGTCGCCAGCGACGCGTACGCAATCATCACACACGTCAGAATGCTGCGCATGGGCATCTTCTCCGTCGATGAATGCGCCGCCGATGATCTAAAGGTTCTTATTTTATGCCGGCGGCCTGCAAAGTAACTGTAATCCACTTGCCATAGTTCAAGGCGTGCCGAATTAGCACATCATGTATAAGCCGGAGATAATGCACAGTCATCTCGGCAGCTTTTAGGCACGAGACAGCAGATCTGCGATGCGGCCGCGCTCGGCGGCTTCGGCAAAACCGCCGGAAATCATCAACGGGGCGCCGAAGATCTCGACAAGTCCCTCGCCGAGGATGACACCTTCGCCGTCCCGGCACGCGAGAATGGGCGTTGCCGTCGTCTCGCTGTAGCGCAGCAGCGCCGGGAGATCGCCGGGATCGTCGTTCAGATGCGGAAAGAACTCGAAGGGCGCCAGATCGAGAGCTGCGCCGTCCCGCACCGCATCCGGCGAACCGCCGGAAAAGAGTGCGTCAACGGCGATCGTCGGCGTTATCAAAATCGCCCCGGCGCTGGTTCCGACGAGAATGCCGTCATCCAGCGCCCATGCGCGCAGCCTCTCCAGCATGCCGCTTCGGCGCAGCCGCCTCAGAAAATCGCCGGTGTGGCCGCCAGTCAGATGGATGGCGTTACAGGCAAACAGCCGGCCGATCTCCTCGTCGCTGGAAAGCGCGTCGAGATCGACGAAGAGATCGAGAGAGAGCCCGTATCTGAGATAATACTGTCGTTTCTCATCGAAGAACTCCCGCTGCGGCTCCGGGGCGGAGGCGATATAGCCGATGCTGCTCCCGCGCGACAGAATGAGCGCCGCAAGCCGGCGGTCCATCGGCGCGTTTTCGGCGATGAGCTGATCGCTGTAGAGCGCGGTGATCATTCCATTGCTCCTTTGGCCGCGCCGGCCGCTATGCGGGCGCCATCTTTCAATCTCCTCTTCCCTCCCCGCCAAAATTTCCGCAATGTCACGAGTCGGAGGAAGATAGGGGAACTCGATGTATGAATATGCCATAGCATGGGAATGGCTCGCTTTCGCGGCGCGCTGGTTCCATGTCGTCACCGCGATCGCCTGGATCGGATCGTCCTTCTATTTCATCGCGCTCGATCTCGGACTGGTGAAACGCCCGCATCTGCCGCCCGGCGCCTATGGCGAGGAATGGCAGGTCCATGGCGGCGGTTTCTATCATATCCAGAAATATCTGGTGGCGCCCGCGCAAATGCCGGAGCACCTGACCTGGTTCAAATATGAGAGTTATTTCACCTGGATTTCCGGCTTCCTGATGCTGTGCATCGTCTATTACGGCGGCGCCGACCTGTTCCTCATCGATCGCCACGTGCTCGATATTTCGAAGCCGGTGGCGATCCTGATCTCGCTGGCATCACTCGCCGGCGGCTGGATCATCTACGACTTGCTCTGCAAATCCCCGCTCGGCAAAAATACCTGGGGCCTGATGGTGGTCCTTTACGTCGTGCTGGTCTTCATGGCCTGGGGTTACACGCAGCTTTTCAGCGGCCGCGCCGCCTTCCTGCATCTCGGCGCCTTCACCGCGACGATCATGTCGGCCAACGTCTTCATGATCATCATCCCGAACCAGAAGATCGTCGTCGCCGATCTCATCGCCGGTCGCACGCCCGACCCGAAATACGGCCAGGTCGCCAAGCAGCGTTCGCTGCACAACAACTACCTGACCCTGCCCGTCATCTTTTTCATGCTGTCGAACCACTATCCGCTCTCCTTCGGAACACAGTTCAACTGGGTGATCGCCGCTTTGGTCTTTCTGATGGGCGTCACCATCCGCCACTGGTTCAACACCACCCATGCCAGGAAGGGCCGGCCGACCTGGACCTGGATCGTCACTGTCATCCTTTTCATCCTGATCATGTGGCTTTCCACAGTGCCGAAACTGCTGACCGGCGAAACGGATGCGGCGGAGGTGGCGCCCGCCTTCCAGCAATTTGCCGGCGATCCGCATTTCCCCGCCGTCAAGCAGCTGATCTCGACGCGCTGTTCCATGTGCCATGCGGCCGAGCCCGTCTATGAAGGCATCGTGCGGCCGCCGAAGGAGGTGATGCTCGAAAACGACGCTGATATCGCCGCTCATGCCCGCGAGATCTATATACAGGCGGGCCGCAGCCATGCCATGCCGCCCGGCAACATCACCGATATCACGCCGGACGAACGCAAGCTGCTCGTCGCCTGGTTCGAAAGTGCAGTCGAAGGCAAAAAACAATGACGACGACACTCCTGCGCGGCCGCCTGCTGTCTTTTCATCGGGCGCCGCTGAGTCTGGCCGACAGCCAGAGCTATCTCTACGAGGAAGACGGCGGCCTGCTGATCGAAGACGGGCTGATCGCGGCCGTCGGCCCCTATGCCGACATCAAGGCAAAAGCAGCCGTTGATGTAACCGAAATCGACCACCGCCCGCATCTGATCCTGCCCGGCCTCATCGACATGCATCTGCATTTTCCGCAGATGCAGGTAATCGCCTCCTATGCCGCCAACCTGCTCGAATGGCTGAACACCTATACCTTTCCCGAGGAATGCCGCTTCGTCGAAAGCGCGCATGCTGAGAGGATCGCCACGCATTTCTACGACGAACTGATCCGCCACGGCACCACAACGGCGGTCGCCTATTGCTCCGTGCATAAGACCTCGGCCGACGCCTTCTTCGCCGAGGCGATGAAGCGCAACATGCGCATGGTCGGCGGCAAGGTGATGATGGACCGTAACGCCCCCCAAGGCCTGCTCGACACGCCCGAAATGGGCTATGACGAGACCCGTCAGGTGATCGCGGACTGGCACGGCAAGGGCCGCAACCACGTCGCCATCACTCCGCGCTTCGCCATCACTTCGACGCCGGCGCAGATGGAAGCAACGGCCGCGCTTGCCCGCGAATTTCCCGACCTGCACATCCAGACGCATCTTTCGGAAAACCACGACGAGATCAAATTCACCTGCGAGCTCTATCCCGAGGCGATCGACTATACCGACATCTACGCCCGTTACGGCCTGCTCGGGCCGAAGAGCCTCTTCGGCCATGCCATCCATCTCTCCGAGCGTGAAGCCGATGTGATGAGCGAGACCGGTGCGGTCGCCGTCCACTGCCCGACCTCGAACCTCTTCCTCGGCTCCGGCCTGTTTCCGCTGAAGGCGCTGGCGCGGCGCGAAAAGCCGGTCCGCATCGGTGTCGCGACCGATATCGGAGGCGGCTCCAGCTATTCGATGCTGAAGACGATGGACGAGGCCTACAAGATCCAGCAATTGCTCGGCGAACGGCTGAACCCCCTGGAAAGCTATTACCTGATGACTCGCGGCAATGCCGAGGCGCTGTCGCTGGCCGACCGGATCGGCACGCTGGACCCCGGCACCGAGGCCGATTTCGTCGTCCTCGACGCGGCGGCGACCCCGGCCATGGCGTTGAAGATGGAAGCGGTGAAGACGCTGCCCGAGGAACTTTTCCTGCTGCAGACGATGGGCGATGACAGGGCAATCGCCGAAACCTATGTGGCTGGTGTGGCGGCGAAATCATTTTTGGGCTGAAGCGCAGGGAGCGATTGGTAGTGTTGTAAATGAGGATCATCGCACGGAGTACGCTTACGAAATTTGTCGCTACCTTGGCGGCCAGACACGATCAATCGGCGGTTAAAGAGGCCGTGGATGTTTGGTTTTCGCTGACAAGCAAAGCGACCTGGAAAAATGCCGCGGATATCAAGAGAACGTTTGCCTCAGCCAGCATCATAAACGCAGAGCGTATTGTATTTAACATCAAAGGAAACGATTTTCGTTTGGTGGTCGCAGCCGACTTTGAAAAATCCATCATTGGATAAAATGGATCGGTACGCACAGAGACTATGACCGTATCGACGTCGCTAAGGTGCAGCATGACTGACTTAAAACCCATTCATTCAGAGCAAGACTACAATGAAGCTCTCCAAGTCGTTGCAGAATTGTGGGGCGCAAAAAGCGGCACGCCCGATGGCGATAAACTCGATATTCTTGCAACATTGATCGATGTTTATGAAAATGAACATTTTTCGATGGACGTACCGACGCCCGAAGCAGTTGCCCTTTTTATGGCCGAAGAGGAACCCGATGATAATCACGCACGGCAAGCAGCTAGAACGGTCTTTGAGATTTACAAGGACGGAAAGGGCAGTTTTCTATTTCGGCTCGTGACCGGTACAGCGGAGATTATATTTCATTCAGACGCCTTTTCATCAAAAGCGGAAGCTTTGAGCGCTATAAAGCTCCTTCAAGAGAGCGCCTCCAATTCTCGGATTAACGAGCACGCCGCCTAATATCTGAACCGCTAGCGGGGAAATCGCCTGCAGCAGCTATCGGCTGCAGCGCCCCGCGTCCTTTGAGACGCGCAAAGGATGCCGTGGCACTTTGAATGCTGCCAGATCAGGGTCATTCCCTCCGAATTTCCGCATAACATTTCCATCGAATTCATGGTACGGCCGATAGGTGCATTCAGATGTGAAGGTTCAATTCATGGCCACCCCGCTTACCATCGCCGATCTGAAAAAGCTCGCACAGCGCCGTGTGCCGAAGATGTTTTTCGATTATGCGGATTCGGGCGCCTGGACGGAATCCACATATCAGGCGAATGAGAGCGATTTCAGCCAGATCAAGCTGCGCCAACGGGTGATGGTCGACATGAGCGACCGTACGCTGGAAACGACGATGATCGGCCAGAAAGTGTCGATGCCGGTGGCCTTGGCGCCGACCGGCCTGACCGGCATGCAGCATGCCGATGGCGAGATGCTGGCGGCGCGCGCGGCGGAAGAATTCGGCGTTCCCTTCACCCTGTCGACGATGAGCATCTGCTCGATCGAGGACGTCGCTTCGGTGACGACGCGGCCCTTCTGGTTCCAGCTCTACGTGATGCGGGACAAGGATTTCGTGCTCGGCCTCATCAACCGCGCCAAGGCCGCCAAATGCTCGGCATTGGTGCTGACGGCCGATCTGCAGATCCTCGGCCAGCGGCACAAGGACCTGCGCAACGGCCTATCGGCGCCGCCGAGGTTCACACCGAAACACGTCTGGCAGATGGCCATCCGGCCGTTCTGGTGCCTGGACATGCTCAAGACCAAAAGACGCACATTCGGCAACATCATCGGCCACGCCAAAAACGTCTCCAATATCACCTCGCTCGCCGCATGGACGCACGAGCAGTTCGATCCGCGGCTCTCCTGGGCCGATGTCGCCTGGATCAAGGAGCAATGGGGCGGCCCGCTGATCATCAAGGGCGTGCTCGATCCGGAGGATGCGAGGGCCGCCGCTGACACCGGCGCCGACGCGATCGTCGTCTCCAATCACGGCGGCCGCCAGCTTGACGGCGCCCCCTCCTCGATCAGCATGCTGCCTTCGATCGTCGATGCTGTCGGTGATCGCATCGAGATCCATCTCGACGGCGGCATCCGCTCCGGCCAGGACGTGCTGAAGGCCATGGCACTCGGGGCCAAAGGCACCTATATCGGCCGCCCCTTCCTCTACGGGCTCGGCGCCATGGGCAAGGAGGGCGTCACGCTGGCGCTCGGCATCCTCCGCAAGGAGATGGACATCACCATGGCGCTCTGCGGCAAGCGCGATATCAACGATGTGAACGCGTCGATCATATCGGGGCAAGGCTGAAGCCGAGAAGTCGGCACCGGCTGAACGCGCCGATGGCCGTAAGACCCGCCAGATTCGCAACGGCATACCAATCAGCTGGGCGGCTGGCCGGCGCTCGCGTTGAGCTGAAGGATCGCGAAAATCACGAGATAGAGGGCGAGTGCAAGACGCTGCCGCCAGACGATGCGGCGCGATCCGGCAATCCGCTTCTCGAGGCCAGGTGGTGCCCCGTCAAGCTTGCGAAGCTGCATTCGGGACAGCAGGTCGTCGACGGCGGCAAGGCCGGCGGCCTCCGTCTCGTGGCTCGACGCGAGGCGAAACAACAGCGCGTCGAAAAGCAAATGGACCGCCAGCGCAAGGACAATCCCGCAGAAAACAAGCAATAGCAGCCAGCCGAGCGCTGGGGCGAAACCTCGATATCCCGCGGTGATCGGGCCGGCAATCAGTGGCAACAGCGCTGTCAGCCCGCAGAACATTGAGTTGCGGCCGAGATTTCGCGCCGCCGCGGCGGCCAAGGTTTTCCACTGCGTCATTGCACGCCCTCGTTCGCAGCACGGACACTTTCCACGGGCAGATAAACACGCCGCCCCGCGCGTTCGATCAACTGCAGCGCCTCGGCTGGGTTTTCGCAGCGTCGGCTGGTCACTAGCCAACGAACGATGACGCAGGCGCTTCGCTGGAAACCGAGCGCGCAGCAGACGAGGACCGGTCCCTGGTGGCGCGCAGCCTCGATGAGATCAGCCGCGGCTCGCGCCTGGATCTTGTCGAGACCTGTGAGATCAAGGGCGGGAAAGCTGCACCAGCGTGCAAGCGCCCCGCTCGGGCGCTGAAATTCGCCGGTGATGTCGATCACCGTGGCAAAACGGTCGGCCTCGTGGCGACGCGGAAAACGACCGAGATGGACGCCATCAGCAATCACCACGGATGCCGGCATTTTGCGTGTCCAGAGCCAAACGTTGATGATCGCGCCGAGCCGGTAGGGTGCCAGTAGCCAGCGGCTGGCAAACGCGGCACTGCCATCGCCGCGTTTCAGGAATATCTGCGGGCCGGCGCCGAAATATCCGACTGCGACGATCGCCAGCGCAACGGCCGGCCAGAGCAACAGAAGTGCCGCGGCCGTCAGAGGGATGCAGAGCGCTGCAAGGACGAGAAATGCGACGGCACCACCGAGATAGCAGATGCCAAGTCGGCGCGACTTTGGATCGCCGTTCAAAGTGAAATTCGCAAGAGGGGAAGCACCATCCCGCGGAAAAAGCCAGGCGGCGAACAGGCCGAGCAAAATACCGGTCGGAATGTCCATGACGTGATGCTGCCACGTCGTCAGCACGGAAGCGCCGATCAGGAAACACCAGAAGTGCCAGAGAAGCCGCGCCCTGCGCGGCAAGCGGCCGCGCAGATGGTCCCAGATCACCACCAGCAGCGCGACATGCAGCGACGGCGCCTGGTTGAACGGTTTATCGAAACCACCGAGGACGGTGAACATGAAACCGGGCAGGCCGCTGGTGGCCGGCCGTATGAAGGTTGCTTCGAGCGGAAACGCGATGAAGCAGACGATCGCGATGATCTGGATCGTCAGATAACGCCTTGCGAGCATATCCACATCGCGCGGCGTCGTGTTGATGAACAGGCAGAGTGCGTAGAACAGGTTGATCGACCAGTATGGAACGATCGTCCACGCCAGGAACGGAATGGCGCTTTCCCATGCGAAGGCGATGTTCGGCACGTGAGCGCGTTGCGAAGCCAGCCAATTGGCGCCGCCATAGGTCAGATAGAAGAACGGCGCCAGGAAGACGAGCCACATCGCCGCCCGCTTCAAGACCGGCGCGGCCTGGGAAAAAGGAGAACGTGCCTGCCCCAACGGCTTGCCCTCACATTCTTTCCGCCAGCGAGACGGTGAAAATGCCCCACTGGTCGATGCGCTGTTCGATCTTGCGGAAACCGGCTGCGGCGACCAGTTGGTCCATTTCTTCTTGCGTCCGCCGCCGCATAACCCACGCTTGGCCGCCGCGGTGGGAGGTCAGGGCGCGGGCGATCATCTCCAGCTGTGGATGCCATGGCTGGTTGGTGTAGATGAGCAGACCGCCGGGCTGCATCGCGCGGGCGATCCCATCGAGCGAAGTGGCGATCATCGCATTGTCGGAGAAAAGCTCGTAAAGGCCGGAGACGATCGCCAGATCCGGAGCCGGCGTGATCGCAGCCAGCCCCTCGCCGTCAAAGGCATCCTGCTGGCGGAAGCTCGCGAAATCGCTCAGTCCACGCGCGGCAATGCTGTTGCGGCCGGCATCGACGTTGATGGGGGAATAATCCTGCAGGCGCACACTCTCGGGACGCACGGCAGCCGCCTCGATGGCGTCGAGGACATAACGGCCGTGTCCGGCCGCAATATCGAGCACATGGGTGCTGCGGCCGGCGGCTTTCAGGCGCTGCAGCGCGCGGTCGATCAGCTCCTGCAAATGCAGCTTGCGCTGCCTGATGCCGCGCCAGCCGATCGCCTCGAGGAACACCTTGTCGATCAACCGCCCGCCGGGACCGAGCCCCCGCGGCTGGTTCTCATAGACGTAATCGAGCGTCGAGCCGGAATCGAAGCCGGTCTTGACCCCAGTCTTTATGCCTTCCGACACCAGCGCGCCGAGCCTGATGTTGAGACGGCTGAGCGCCCAGTAGATGCCGCGCAGGGACATGGCGTCCAGAGGGCTCGCGAGCCGGTCGGCCTCGTCCTTGGTATAACCCTGGATATCAGCGGTGCGAAGATCGGCGGGCGCCCGGGGCTCGGCAAAACGCGCATCGATGAAACGGCGGATCTCGGCGAGCGCGATTGCGCGGTCCTTTTCGCCAAGCGTGTCATGGTAGAAGCCGGCAAGCACATGCCGCTCCTTGATGCGGCTGCCGAGGTTTTCGTAGAACCGGTGCTGCGGCGCGTGTCGCACCACCCAGTCGCTGCCGGAGATCAGCAACTGGGTCGGAACGGTGATGGCGCGGGCGTCGCCGACGACGCGGGCTGCCGCTTCATAGAGCTGCAACAGAATGTTGGAGGCGATCGGCCGGGTGATCAACGGGTCGGCCTCAAAGGAGGCAATGCGCTCGGGATCATGCGTCAGAAACCTCGCCTTGACATAGGAATTGACGAAGAATGTCCCCTTGAGCTTTTCCCAGAGCGCAATGCCTTCCCTGGCAAAAGGCACGTAGAGCTTGACGCTGAAGGCCGGCGAGGCCAGCACGAGCGCTCGGATCGGCGGCGCATAGTCGTGCACCCAGGTAGTGGCGAGAACCGCGCCGACGCTCTGCGCAATGACGGCGATCTCTTCGACTGGAGTACCGCTCGTCTCGCTGACATGGCGCACAAAGCAATCGAGGTCATGCGCCGAGGCAGCAAAGGACGGCGAATAGCCGCGCTCCCCCGGTGAACGCCCGTGGCCGCGTGCGTCCCAGGCGTAGAAGGCAAAATCATCGAGGCCGAGCTCGGTGGCGAGATGGGCGACGCGGCCGCTATGCTCGTGGCCGCGATGGAGAAGAATGATTGCGCCCTTCAGTGCAGCACCGGTCGCAGGCCACATCCGATAAAAGAGTCGCGTCCCATCGTGCGATACGAATTCGGATTCATGCATCGGTCTCGCCGTCGATGACGATTGCCCACTATCGGCAGTTTGCAGCACGGTCTTCTCCAGTTCTGATCGGTGGATGAGTTGCAACCATTGGCGGAACACTGATTTGCATTCATTGCAAAAGTCTAGTCGCAAATGTAAGCCCTATACGAGAACCGACATGAAGTATCGGCTCCCCGCAAGTACGACGATCTGCACCGCCGGAGCTGGGATAGATTTTTCTGATGCCACGAAATTCGATCGAGGTCGCATGTCTGTTTATCAATTGAAGTCCCGGTTTCAGAATATTCTTCGCCCTCTGGTGCGCTCGCTGGCGGCGCGAGGCGTCACCGCCAATCAGGTGACATCGGTTGCTGCCGCCGTCTCTGTTGCACTTGGCCTTTTTCTCAGCATCGTTCCGCTTCCGCAGTTGTTTCTGCTGGTGCCTGTCTGGTTTCTCTTGCGCATGGGCCTCAATGCGATTGACGGCATGCTCGCGCGCGAACATGGGCAAAAGAGCATTCTGGGCGCCTATCTCAACGAGATCGGTGATGTCGTCTCGGATATCGCCCTGTATTTGCCATTTGCACTGATCGATCCGAACGGCCTGATGCCGGCCATGGCTGTCATTTTCCTCTCGGTGCTGACGGAATTTGCCGGCATTCTCAGTCAAACGGTCGGCGCCAGCCGGCGTTACGACGGACCGCTGGGCAAGAGCGACCGCGCGGTGCTTTTCGGCGCGCTTGGCGTCTTTGTCGCGGTTGGCGGTACATTTGCAGCATGGACTGTGTGGCTTTGGGCCGTGGTGGCTCTCCTTCTCGTTTGGACTACTATCAACCGTATCAGCGCCGGTATTCGCGAGGCGCGCACGGCGGGCCGATAGGAAGCGGAGCCGATCCGCCGGCGGTTCGTCCGCGGGCAATGTGATCCGAAAACGGTGTCGAACGCTGCTTCTGCGAATTGCTCAGTAAACGCATCTTGTGATCCCTCCTTCTTCCAACGACAAGTTCAACAAAGGTTGTATTTTTCGTACGCCTCCTCTTGAAAGCACAAAAGCGGTGCTTTATGTTTTTATCCATGGTATCCACGAGCAAGACACCGCATCCATCGCTGCTGCGCTACATGCTGGCGCCTGACGATCACGCCCGCCAGGCGCTTGATGACACTATTGCCGCCTATCGCAGGATGATCGGCATCCTGACCGAACTCGTCGATGACAAAGCGGGCGCCAATCTCGTCGTCCTGCATGATCTCGCCTATGAAACCGTACGCGAGCAGACGGGCCTGCCGGCGCGGCTGGTGACGCTCGGCCTTCGCGATTTCGCCGCCAATCGGGGCATCATCCCCGAGCCGCTGCAGCTGCCGCTCGACGATAAGCTCTTCGCCATCAAAGGCCCCTCGGACCTGACGATCGCCACGGTGCACGGACGCGTTGCCGTGCCCTTCGATGTCGCCGGCTACTCCAGGGGATGGGAGAGTATTTTTCCCGCATACCTTGTAGCGGACCATGATCGCTACGAGATTAACATCGGCGTCACGCCGAATTCCGCTCGGATGGAGGAAAACATGACGAACGAAGGCATTCTCTCACGAATGGGCCGTCTGATCGCCGGCATCGCCAATGCGGCGATCGACAAGGCGGAAGGCGTCAACAAGATCGCCGTCATCGAACAGGCGATCCGCGAGATCGATGCGGCCGCCGAAGAAGCCCGCACCGACCTCGGCAAGGCGCGCGCTGAGGAATACCGCATCCAGAGCCGCAAGGACGAAATCGTCGAAGACATGGACGCGCTCGACGCAAAGATCCGCCTTGCCGTCTCCTCCGGACGGGATGATCTCGCAAAGGCCGGCGTCGCCCGTCAGATCGATCTCGAATCCCAGATCGCAGCGCTCGACAAGGCGCTGGCCGATGCCCGGGAGCAGCTGGACGAAGGCCAGAAAGCCCTCCAGGCCGTTCTCGCCACCCGCCGCGAGGCCGACGCCCGCCTTGCCGATTTCAAGCGCAGCATCGCCAAGCATCCCGAAGAGGCCGCGGCCGGCCACAACAGACCGACGCCAGGCGCAGGTGCCGCCCGCGCCGCCGCAGCGGTCTCGCGGCTGACCGGCGTGCCATCAGCCGAGCATACGAATAGTTCCGAGTTGGACGAACTCGACCGGTTGCATCGCGAACGCGCGATCGAGGCGCGCCTCGCACGCTTCAAGACGGATAACCGGTAACGCCGATGGCACTTTTCTTCGCGCCCGAATGTGCTCCCTTTGCCATTGCCGCCGCCGTGCTCGCGGGCCTGACGGCGATCGAGATGCTGGCGACCGTCATGGGTTTTTCGATCACCGAGCTTCTCGGAAAACCGGATTTCCATGGCCATGACGGCATTGCCGGCTACCTCTCCTGGCTTAATCTCGGCGGCGTTCCCCTGCTCATTCTGCTGATGATGACGCTCGGCTTCTTTGCCATCGCAGGCTTTGCCATCCAGGCCGTCGCCAACACCTTCTGGGCGCCGCTGCCCTCCGTCATCGCCGTCATTCCAGCCCTTTTGATCACCTTCCCCATGGTCAGGGCATCGAGCAGAACCGTGGCGCGGATCGTGCCGCACGACGAGACCTATGCGGTCGATCTCGACACCTTCGTCGGCCGGACTGCGGAAGTTTCCCTCGGCCCGCTCGATCAGGGTTTGCCGGGACGCGTCCGTGTCAAGGACCAGCATGGAAACTGGCATGTGCTGAGAGCCAGAGCCGCCAAGGATCAGGAACCTCTCGGGATCGGCACGCAGGTTCTCCTCGTCGATCGCAACGCAGATGTATTTATCGCCATTCCCGCCCTGGTGGATCCCACCGGCTCGGACAATCAATCTTTCAGGGAGCAGTCATGATGTATGACATTATTCTACCGGCCGCTATCGCGATCGTTCTGATCTTCGGCATCGGTTTTGTCCTCGCCTCTCTCTACACGCGCTCCAGCCGCGACGAGGCCTATGTGCGCACCGGTCTCGGCGGCCAGAAAGTCGTGCTCGACGGCGGTTCGGTTGTCCTGCCGATTTTCCACTCGATCGCCCGGGTCAACCTGAAGACGCTGCGGCTCGAGGTTCGCCGCGGCGAAGGCGATGCGCTGATCACCAAGGACCGCATGCGCGTCGATATCGGCGCCGAGTTCTATGTACGCGTCAAACCCGACGCCTCCTCGATCGCACTGGCCGCCCAGACACTCGGCAGCCGCACCAACGATGCCGAGGCGCTTCGTATCCTGATCGAAGCAAAATTCGTCGACGGCCTTCGCTCGGTGGCTGCGACGATGAATCTCGACGCGCTGCAGGAACAGCGCATGGACTTCGTCAAGGCCGTGCAGGAAGCCGTCGGCGCCGATCTCCAGTCGAACGGCCTCGAGCTCGAATCCGTGTCGCTGACGCGCCTCGACCAGACCGATATCAAGCACTTCAACGCCAACAACTTCTTCGATGCGCAAGGTCTTGCAGCATTGACCCGCATAACCGAGGGCCGCAAGAAGGAGCGAAACGAGATCGTTCGCGATACCGAAGTCGCCATCGCCCAGAAGGATCTCGAGGCCCGCCAGCAATCGCTGACCATCGAGCGGACCAAGCGCGAAGCCGAGCTCAGCCAGGAGCGCGACATCGCCAACAAATCCGCGGCGACACGCGCCGAAACCGCCCAGCAGGAGCAGGCGGCAAAACGTGCCGAGGAAGAAGCCCGCATCGCCTCCGAACAGGCGATTGCCGAACGCGAGGCATCCGCCAAGCAGGCCCGCGAAAGCGCCAACATTGATGCCGCCCGCGCTGTCCAGCAGCGCGAAACCGAAGCCAAGCGCGACCTTCAGATCGTCGCCCAGGAAAGCGCGATCGCCGTCGCCAACAAGAGCCGCGAGGAATCCGAGGCGAAGGCCACCGCCGAAACCGCCCGGGCGCTCGCGATCGCGGCAGAGGAAAAGGTCGGCACGGCCAAGGCGATCGAGATTGCCGAGCGCGAAAAGCAGATCGCCGTGATCGACGCCCGTAAGAAAGCCGAAACCGAAGCGACCGCCGTCACCGTCGGCGCCGAGGCCGAAAAACAGGCGGCGATCGATCAGGCCGAAGCCATCAAGACGCTGGCGAACGCCGAAGCCGATGCCGCGATCATCAAGGCCAAGGGTATCCTCGAAACCGGCCGGGCTCAAGCCGAAAGCGAGGCTTTGCTCAACGAAGCCCGCAACAAGCTGAGCCAGACCATCATCGAATTCGAAATCACCCGCGAGCGTATCCGCATCATTCCCGAGGCGCTTGCCGAGGCGGTCAAGCCGATCGAAAAGATCTCCGATATCCGGATCTTCGATACTGGCGGCATGCTCGGCCGCGGAAACGGCGCGAACGGCGACAGCGGCATCGGTCTCGGCGAAGGCTTGGCCGGCCAGCTCCTCTCCTATCAGGCCAACAAGCCGATCCTCGACAGATTGCTGAAGGAGGCCGGTTTCGAAGGCGACAACGCCATCTCATCCCTCCTTGGGAATCTCGATGGCGCAAAACCGGCAAAGCCGGTTGCGGCTCCGGTAAAGCCGGCAATACCGGCCGCGCCTCCAACACCGCCGGCAACATCGGCCGCAGCCCCGGCAAAGCCGATCGCCCCTTCGGCGCCGAAGAAGGATTGATGGCAGCCTAAAGCATGCCGCGCAAAACTGTGCCGCGGTTTTCCCAGGCAAAGCGCGGAGCGGTTTTGCCTGGCAAAGCGCGAAGCGGTTTTGCCTGGCAAAGCGCGAAGCACTTTTGCCGCAACGACATGCGAGAAAATAAAGAGCTAAAGCGCGAGGAGCGAATCTTAAGGATCGCGACGCGCTTTAGACGGGTCTGGGCTATCTCACCCAACCCGCCGCCAGCGCACTCGCCCAGTCGGCACGACCGCTTTCGGTGGCCAGTACCGACATCGCCATATGGTCGTAGGCGACGGTTCGGAATTGCCATATCCATCCGGCTGCCGTCTTTTCCAGAATGGCATAGCTCGCCAGCGGGTGGCCGGCTTCGACTGTGTGGTAATAGGGCAGCACATCGTCATAGGCGGGGCAGCCGACGCTGCCGGGATTGACGATCAGGCGGCCGTCGGAGAGCCGGACGGCGCGGGGAAGATGGCTGTGGCCGCAGAGGATCAGCGGCAGGTCGATACCCTCAGCCAGCGCCTCGATCGCCTCGATCGGCTTCAGGAAGACGAATCCTTCGGGCGAGACCGATTCCAGCCAATAGAGATTGTCGTCCTTCGGGGTCGCGTGGCAAAGATAGGCCTCGCCGCGATAGACGGTATCGAACGGCAGGCTGCGGATCCAGTCGAGATGGGCCGGCGTCAGTTGCCGATAGGCCGAGGCATCCGAGGCATGCATCGCCGCCGGATCCTGCTCGATCAGATAACGGTCATGATTGCCGCAAACCGAGGTCAGGCCGAGCGTCATCAGCAGCTCCGCCGTCCGGCCGGCATCGAGCGGACCGCTGAAAAAATCGCCGAGATTGACGATTTCCTCGATACCTTCAGCGCGAATATCCGCCAGCACGGCTTCAAGCGCCAGATGGTTGCCGTGAATGTCGGCGATCGCGGCGAATTTCATAATTAACTGCCTCGATAGGTGGAATAGCCGTAGGGCGAGATCAGCAGCGGCACATGGTAGTGCGCCGTGATATCGGCGATGCCGAAACGGATCGGCACGAGATCGAGGAAGGCCGGATGCGGCAGCGGGGTGCCGCTCCCCCTCAGATAATCACCGGCGTGGAAGACCAGTTCATAAGTGCCGGCCCGAAAATTTTCGCCGGCAAGGATCGGGCCGCCGTCGACCCGGCCGTCGGCATTGGTCTCGACCGTCTTCAGATGTCTGCGGATTTCGCCATCGAGCTGGAAAAGATCGATCCTGAGCCGCTCGGCTGGCTTGCCCAAGGCGGTATCGAGAACATGTGTGGTCAGTCCGGTCATGGGGCTGGCTCTCTGATGACGAAGGGGGTTTCGAAGAAGAATTCCTCCAGATTGTTGCCTGGCCCGTCACGATCGACGACCAGGAAATCGGAGACTTGGCCAAGCGCCATCAGCGGATGATGCCAGACATTGCGGCGGTAGTTCACACCCTGGTCGCCCCGCGCGTAAAACACCTGCGGCCTGCCCGGGCGTCCGCTCTCGTCCTCGGCGACGACAACCAGAAAAGGACGGCCGGAAACCGGTGAGAAGCTCTGGCTGCCGAAAGGATGGCGCTCCATCATGTCGATATCATAGGGGAAACTGCGCGGCTGGCCGCGAAACAGATTGATGATGACCCGCGCGCCCTCGCCCGCCGCTTCCGCCGCGGCCAGCGCATGAAAACGTTCCGTCGTGCCGCCATTGATGAGCCGCATCGAGGCCGGATCGGCTTCGATGACCTCGCCGAAGGCAGTGAAGGCAGCGCTGGTGAGCGGGCGAATGTCGAGAAATTCGGGCATCGCCTCACTCACCTTGGGCATGCCAGTTGCGGACGGCATCGATCTCGCGAAGAAGCTCCGGCAGCGTCCGATAGGTCGCCTCCCAGATGTCCGAGGGATCGAGATCGAAGACATCGTCGAGGATGCGATTGCCCGTGCCGCAGATCTTCGTCCACGGCAGGCCGGGATGCTCGGTGGCAAATTCCGGATGCGTCACCAGCAGACGGGATGCCGCGGCACCGATGGTGAAGTGGCAGAAGGCAACGGCCTTGAAAGTGAGCTGATCCTCGGCGAAAGCCGCCTCATCCATTCCGCCGATGAAGGACAGCGCTTCGGATGCCGCCTTTTGCATGTCGTTGAGATAGTCGATGGCACGCCTCTCCTTCATTCCGCCTCCGGCAGCATCGAGGTCAGACGCAGCAGCGCGATCTTTTCGACCTGCGCAGTCGCGGTCGCAAATTCTTCGTCCCGGCCATTGCCGATCCGTGTTTCGAAAGCTTCCAGAATATCCTCCTTGCCGAGTCCTTTGACGGCGATGATGAAGGGAAAGCCATATTTTTCGACATAGGCCGAATTGAGTTCGGTAAAGCGGGCGTGCTCGGCAGGGCTCAGGCGGTCGAGACCGGCGCCGGCCTGCTCCCTGCGGCTGTCTTCGGTAAGTTCGCCGGATATGGCGAGGCGCCCGGCAAGGTCGGGATGGGCGCGGAGCACACCGAGACGTTCCTCCGGGCTTGCCGCGCGGAAGACCGCGGTAAGCGCCGCATGCACGCCTGATGCCGTCAGCGGCTCGGTCACGCTGCCGGCGTCATAGGCACGCTCGGCGATGAAAGGCGAATGTTCGAAGACGCCGCCGAAGCGGGAAACGAAATCCTCGCGCGATAGCATCAGAGCGCGTCCGGCAGATGGTGCTTGTGCCAATGCTCGGCGATCTCGATGCGGCGCGGGATCCAGACCTTGTCGTGCTTCAGCACATATTCGATGAAGCGCTTCAGCGCCGCCGCCCTGCCCGGGCGCCCGACGAGACGGCAATGCAGGCCGACCGACATCATCTTGGGGCTGCCCGCCTTGCCTTCCTCATAGAGCGTATCGAAGGCATCCTTGAGATAGGTGAAGAACTGGTCGCCGGTGTTGAAGCCCTGCGGCGTCGCAAAACGCATGTCGTTGGTTTCGAGCGTGTAGGGAATGATCAGGAAAGGTTTCCCGTCGACGCCCTTCACCCAGAAAGGCAGGTCGTCGGCATAGGAATCGGAGGAATAGAGGAAGCCGCCCTCCTCCTGCACCAGCCGCAGCGTATTGTCGGAAGGCTTGCCCTGATACATGCCGTAGGGCCGCTCGCCGGTGAGTTCTGTGTGTAGGCGCACGGCTTCAAGGATATGCTTGCGCTCCAAGTCTTCCGGAAAATCCTTATATTCCAGCCAGCGGTAACCGTGGCTGGCGATCTCCCAGCCGGCTTCCTTCATCGCCGCCACGGCCTCGGGGTTGCGCGCCATCGCCAGCGTCACGCCGTAGACGGTCGCCTGCACCTTGAGATCGGTGAACATCCGCCAGAGCCGCCAGAAACCGGCGCGCGACCCATATTCATAGATCGATTCCATGTTGAGATTGCGCTGCCCCGGCCAGGCGGCCGCGCCGACGATCTCCGACAGCAGATTTTCCGATGCCGGATCGCCATCGAGGATCGAGCTTTCGCCTCCCTCCTCGTAATTGATGACGAACTGCACGGCGACGCGTGCCTCTTCAGGCCATTTCGGATCGGGCGTCTGACGCCCGTAGCCGACGAGATTGCGCGGATAAGTCTCGGATACCATCAAATCACCTTCTGAAAAGACGGAGAACGGTAGCATCCGCAGCCGGAATGTCGAGACGGAAACTGCGCAGCGGAATTTTGTCCTTCCCGCACAAGCATTTAGCTCATCGCCTGTCAGGCGATCTTGCGGGCGCTGACCTTGCCCATCGGATGCAGCGAATGAACCCGGAAAGGCCCGCCGGTGCCCTCCTCGATCATCAGCGCCACGTTGGAAACCAGGACCGGTTCGCTGAGCACAGCCTCGAAAACCGTCCGCAGCGCCGGCTCGATGCGCGGCATGTCGATCGCGTTGACGGGACCCGTCACCGGCATATGGAAGCGGAACTCCTCCATCACATAAGGATTGCCCCAGCGATGCAGGTTTGAGAACTGCGCGGCCGACAGCCCGTCCGGATCGCTGCGCTCGATCTCGGCTTCGCTGAGCGGCGCGCGGAAACGATCGAATTCCTGCACGATCGCCGAAGCGAGATATTGGATCTGCTCGCAGGGAACGCTCGGCAGCAGGCTGTAGAAATTGCCGAGCCGGGCGACTTCGAGGCGCGGAATCTGGAAGGGAAGAACAGTTCCGGAAAAACACATGAGATCGCGCAGGAGTTGCGATTCGGACAGCTCCGGACACAGGTGGAACGGCGCCTTCAGAACGCCGTGAAAACCATAGCGCCGCGGCACGGCGGTATGGAAGGCGATCTCGTGAATGCCAAGGCCGCGGACGGCCGGAGGTTCCAGCATATCGCCTGAGAACACGTTTCGGCCAAGCCAATGGGCGGCCATGAGCGATAGCGGGTCGCTTGCCGGGGGCGTGAAGCAAATGGCATAGCGCATGCGATTTCCTCCATCAGGAAAAGGAGCGCCGGTAATCTCAGGCGCTGTCGATGCGCAAGCAGATAGGTGATTTGCATGACAGAATAACGAAACGAGGCGGCGCAGAATTCACGTTTAACGTGAAGCCGCTGCGATATGGCTTGAAATTGCGAAGCTTTCCGGCAGCAGAAATCCGCAGTCTCTATCGCCCGCGATACAGATTGCCGCTTCCGCCAGCCGGTGGGCGAGGCCGAAGCTGACCTTGAAACCGCCGGTCAGCGCGATCAGGCGTGGGTGATCGGGATGGCGGCCGATCATCGGGTCGCGGTCGATCGCCTTCGGGCGAAGCGCGGCCCAGCGTTCGACGACGGCGGCGTCGCGAAGCGCCGGCACGATCTCCCGCGCCGCGGCGATCAGCGCGTCGAGCTGGGTATCCGTCGAAGTCGGATCGTCGAAACGGTTCTCGCTGGTGCTGCCGATCGCCGCATAACCGCCCTCATGCGCCACCACATAGAGCCCGTCGAGAAAGATCGTCGGCAGCGCCGGGTCGATATCGGCTTTCAACAGCGCCGCCTGCCCCTTGACCGGCTGGCCAAGTGGCTGTTTCAACCCCGGCGTCAGGCCCTGCAGCAACGGAAAGGACTGATGGCCGGCGGCCAGGATGCAGTGACGGAAAGCGATGCTTTCGCCGCCTATCTCAGCCATGCCGCGATCCGGCTCGAGATTGGCAACCGTTGCGTGCTCCAGAATGCGCATATGTTTTGACCGCCGCAGCAGGGCGACGAGGGCCGCGATCAGCGAACGGGGCGCCACGCGGGCGGCGAGCGTGTCGTGCACGAAGCCGCTCTCGCCGGCCGAGGCCTCGATCCAGCCGCCGACCGGCGGAGCGTCGAGCACATGCCAGTGGAAACGGCGCGCGCCGGCCTGCCAATGGCGTTCGGCGTCCTCGCAGTGGCGGCGTGCGATTATCTCGAGATGCGGCTTCGGCAGCGGGATCAGCCGTCCCGACCTGTTATAGCCGGCCGAAAGCCCGGTCGCCGCTTCGAGCGTGGCGATCTCGTCTTCGAGGGAGACCAGCGCATCGAATTGGAACTGCTTCTTCTCAGACCACCGATCCGGCATATGCGGCATCAGCGCGCCGAGCAGGCCGCCGCTTGCGCCTCCGCCCAATCTGCCGGCGTCGGCAATGATAGTATCGATACCGCGGCGCTCGGCATGGACGGCTGCCCAGAGACCCATGATGCCGCCGCCGACGATCAGCAATTCGCAGGATGATTGACCTGAGACCGGCCGAGGATTATCGGCTTTTTCCATGACAGACGTGAACCCCGATCAGATTGGCGCGGGCGCGCCGCAGCCGCTCGAATGGCGCGACGGCGATATGCCTTATTCCACCGCCTTTGGCGATCATTTTTATTGCCAAACCGACGGCCGGCTGGAATGCGGCCACGTCTTTCTCGCCGGCAACGGCCTGCCGGAGCGCTGGAACGGGCCGCAGGAATTCGTCATCGGCGAACTCGGCTTCGGCACCGGCCTGAACTTCGCCGAGACCTGGCGGCAATGGAAACTGCACCGCAAGCGCGGCCAGCATCTGCATTTCATCTCCTTCGAACTCCATCCGATGCGGGGCGAAGAGATCGGCCGGGCGCTCTCGCACTGGCCGGAGATCGATGCCGAACGCCAGGCGCTGACGGCGTCCTGGCCGGAAACGCCTGCCGATACGGTCTCGCTCGACCTCGACGAGCAGACGAGGCTCAGCGTCGTCTGCGGCGCAGCACTCGAAGGCGTCGCGGCCGCAAAGCCCGGCTTCGACGCCTGGTATCTCGACGGCTTCGCCCCGTCGCGCAACGGCGACATGTGGTCGGAGGAACTGATGCGGCTGGTCTGTGAGAAAGCGGCACCCGGCAGCACCTTCGCCACCTATGCGGCCGCCGGTTTCGTGCGCCGAAATCTCATCGCCGCAGGTTTTTCCGTCGAGCGCCGCCAAGGCTTCGCCGGCAAACGCGAAATGCTTTGTGGCATCAAGGCATCCGGCAAATAAGCAGATCAGTAGCTGGTACGCCCCGGCTGCTCCTCATCCTTGCCGAGCCATTGCCGGATCTTCTCTTCCAGCAGTTCGGGGCTGATCGGCTTCGACATATAGTCGTCCATGCCGGCGTCGAGGCAGAGTTCGCGGTCGCTTTCGAGCGCATGGGCAGTGACGCCGATGATCGGCACCCGGTGGCCCTGTCCCTTTTCCCGTTCGCGGATCGTCTGGGTCGCCTGATGGCCGTTCATGACCGGCATCGACACGTCCATCATGATGATCCGCGGCGTATGCCGCTCCCAGGCGGCGACCGCTTCCTCGCCATTGTCGACGACGAGGAAGGAAAGGCCGGTTCCCTGCAGGATCTGCGTGAAGACGATCTGGTTGACTTCGTTGTCCTCGGCGACGAGCACGTCGACGAATTCGGCGGCCCGCTGCTGCGGCACCGGCGCAGGCGGCGGGACAGGCGCGTCCGCCTGCGCCTGCAGCCGGGCGATCTCGGCCTCTGAAGCCTGCTTGACGCGGCTGGCGCGCACCACTTCGACGACGGTGTTGCGCAGCACGTTGGCGCGCGCCGGCTTCATCAGATGCGCGTGGCCGTTCAGCGCCGCGAATTCCTTTTCCGTGCCTGAAATATCCATCGATGTGAGGAAGATGATCGGCAGCTCGACGAAGCGGCGATCGGCGCGCAGCCGGCGCGCAACATCGGCGCCGTTCATATCGGGCATGTGATAGTCGAGCACAACGGCATCGACGGTGATGCCGAGATCGGCAGCCGCCTCCAGGATCGCCAGACCGGTGCCGCCGCCTTCGGCGGCGACGCCGTCGAAGCCCCAAAGCGACAGCTGCTCGGTCAGGATGCGTCGGTTGACGTCATTGTCGTCGACAACAAGGATGCGCGCACCCTGCACGTTGATCGGCAGCGGCTTCGGCTCCAGGCGGGCGGCCGCCACCGCAAAGGGCAGGGTGACGGTGAAGACCGAGCCCTTACCCCATTCGCTCTCGACATTGAGATAGCCGCCGAAGAGATCGACGAGGCCGGCGGTGATCGCAAGCCCGAGACCCGTACCTTCGTGCCGCCGGGTCGAGGAAGCATCGACTTGCGAGAACTTGTCGAAGACCGATTCGAGCTTTTCGGCCGGGATGCCGATACCCGTATCCTCGATGCGGATGCTCGCCATGATCTCGCCGCCCCCGGCCGCCTGGAACCCGACATCGACGAAGACATGGCCGCGCTCGGTGAATTTGACCGCGTTGCCGACGAGATTGGTGACGATCTGGCGGAAACGGCCGGCATCGCCGATCACGGCGGCGGGCAGATCGGGAGACGCCCGCACCAGCAGTTCGATGTTCTTCTCGGCGGCATGCGAGGAGAGGAGCGTGGCCACATCCTCCACCGCTTCGGTGATGTCGAAGGCGGCTCTGCGCAGTTTCATCTGCCCGGCGTCGATCTTCGAGAAGTCGAGGATGTCGTTGATGATCGTCAGCAGCGCATTGCCTGACTTGACGATGATGTCGACGAAGGTCTTCTGGCGTGTATC
Source organism: Rhizobium sp. BT03 (assembly GCF_030053155.1). Lineage (NCBI taxonomy): Bacteria > Pseudomonadati > Pseudomonadota > Alphaproteobacteria > Hyphomicrobiales > Rhizobiaceae > Rhizobium > Rhizobium sp. BT03. Next base: position 3,850,723 of record NZ_CP125640.1, on the reverse strand, counting down.
GAGATTGGTCTTGGCCAGCAGCTCCGCCATCCCCAGCACGCCGTTCATCGGCGTGCGGATCTCGTGACTCATATTGGCGAGGAATTCGGATTTGGCCCGGTCGGCGGCTTCGGCGCGCGATAAGAGCTGGCGCAGTTCCTCCTCGCGGCTCTTCAGCTCGGTGACATCGGTGAACAGCGCCACCCAGTGCTGCCCCTCGCTGACCGTCGCATCCATGTTCACCCAGCGCTCGCCGCCGACATGGAAGACGGTGGAAATCGGCTGTCGGGCGGCGATATTGGCGCGCCACTCCCGCAGGATCTCGTCCGCCGCATCGTGGAAATCGCCGCGCGCCGCGCAGAATTCGAACATGCCGAGCCAACCCTGCCCGGCTTCGATGTAGGAGGCCGGAATCTGCAGAATATCGGCCATCGCCTCGTTGGACATCTTGATGATGCCGTCCTGGACGATGGCAAGACCCTGCGACATCGCATGCGTCGCATCGCGCATCATTTCGCCGACCCGCTCCAGCGCGGCGCGGGTCTCGTGAATTTCCTTTTCCCGCTCGCGCACCGCCGAGATATCGGCATAGGTCAACAGAATGCGGTCGTTGGAAATGCGGCGGCTGTCGAAGATGACGGATTTGCCGCCCGCCCAGCCGAGTTCGATCGGTTCCGGCTCATCGGTCTCGAACAGGTGCTTGCGGAAGGCGTAGATCTCTTCCGCCGTCTGCGTGCCGTCGTAGCGGCCGAGTTCGTTATTGCGGCGGATGACGTCGACGAAATGACGGCCGTCGAAGGGATCGTCGAGCGGCAGCTCCCAGATGCTGTAGAATTCGTCGTTGGCGGAGAGAATCCGGTGGTCGTTATCGAGTATCAGCACGCCGATCGGCAGCGAGCGCAGGATACTCTCGATATCCCGATGCAGCGCTTCTTCCTGCTTTTTCGCCTCGATCAGCGCCGTCTCCCGCTCCTTGAGCGGCGCGATATCGGAAAAGGAGCCGACGACATAGGTGCGCCCATCCGCCGTCACGACGCGGTTGACCCGCGAGATGAGCGGATGAATGCGGCCATCCTTGCCGGGCATCTGGCTTTCGATTTCCTTCGACAGGCCGTCTTCCAGCGCCAGGCGGTTTTCCTGGTAGATCGCCTCTCCCTCCTCCGGCCCGAACATTTCATGCTCGGTCATCCCCAGCACCTGAGAGCGGTCGTAGCCCCCGAAGGTCTCGTAATATCGGTTGGCATAGACGAGGCGATGTTTGTCGTCGCGCACGAAAACCGCGACCGGCAGGTCCTCCATGATGGTGCGCAACAGATCGCCTTCGTTGACGCTCTCGTGCCAGCGCCTATCGCTGCGAGCAGCCGGCTTGGCGCCGGTGCGGTAGGCGGCGTTGACGACCAGCGGGCGCCCGTCCTGTGCAAAGATGCCGATCGGATGGTCGAGCTTCTCAAGCGCCTCGCGCACCTGGGCAAGATCGGAATCGTTTACAGTCCGAGGGCTGCCGCCGGTCTGCCTTCCAACGGCGCGGCGATCGCGCACTTCGAAGATGCCGAGCACATAGGCCCGCTCCGGCGACGGCGAAAAACTCTCGATCTGGATGCGCTCATGGCCGAGGCCCGCGGCATCGAAGCAGATGGCGTTTTCCTCGGTGCCGAACACCAGCGCCCGACGTTCCTTGTCCTCGCGCTCCTCTTCCTCGGGACGGTCGAAGAGTTCGCGGCTGCGCCGGCCGATGAAATCGGAAATCTCGCGGCCGAGGAAATCGGCATAGGCCTCGTTGACGGCGACGTAGCGCAGCTCGCTGTTCTTGACATAGGCCGGGGTGTCCAGATCGGCGATCCGGCGGCAAGCCAATTCCAGTATGTCCCCGGCTGATTTCAAGAAATTGTCGCTCCCGCAATGAATGAAATATCAACTACAAAGATTATAACGCCAAGGCTTTTAACAAGGTTTTAACCATAAATTTCAGCAGGGGATTTTTACAAGCCGGCCCCGCAAGCTGAACCTGCCTCACCTTGGTTGCCCGGCTGGCACGACACGGACGGACTGCCGCAGCCCTACGCCGCGATCCATTGAAATCATGACGAAAATTTAATGCTGGCGACGCTTGCACGGCCATCGCGCCGCCGCGATCCGGGCGGAGTCTGAGCACGGCTTTATGGAAGCCAGTCTAGATCAAGGAAAATAGCATGTCCGTTCTTCATAAGACCATGGCGACGGGCCTGATTGCGCTGACCCTTGCCGGCGCCTCGCTCGCCACCGCCACCACCGCCGATGCCCGTCCACGCGATGCCTTCTGGGGTGGCCTCGCCGCCGGCGTCGTCGGCGGCGCCCTGCTGTCGGAGGCCGCCCGCCCCGCCTACCCGGTTTATCCGGCCTATCCTGTGTATCGCCCCTATCCCGTCTACAGAACCTATTACCGGCCGTCCTATTGCCATATCGAATGGCGGCGCGACCGTTGGGGTGAACCCTACCGCGTCCAGGTCTGCCCGGAATAGAGGAACTGCATTCGGCGCCGCTTGACCTCCCGGCGGCGCCGGTCCAATCCTCCCACAGAGGGAGGACCAGCATGCCGGAACCGCTCAAGAACCTACTGCATCAGGCGCTGGTCGGCGACATGGCCGATCGCATCGCCGATCATGCGCCCGCCTTCGACAGGGATCGTTTCATGGCCTTGGCAACGCGCGGTCTTGACGCGCTGGAGCTGATGGAACGCTCGGCCCTGATCCGCGACGCGCTGTTTGCCACGCTTCCCGATGATTTTACCAAGGCCGCCGCCATCCTGAAGGCGAGCCTGCCTGTCTCAGGCAGGCCGGGGCTGACCGGCTGGATGCTGCTGCCGGTCAACCAGTTCATCGCGGGCCGCGGTCCCGATCATTTCGATCTCGGCCTCGATCTGCTGAAGGCGCTGACGCCGCATTTCACCGCCGAATACGGCATCCGCCCCTTCATCCATCGCGACCAGCAACGCGCGCTCGCCATCATCTCCCGCTGGGTCGGCGACCCTGATCGGCACGTGCGCCGGCTGGCGAGCGAGGGAACGCGGCCGCGCCTGCCCTGGGCCATGCGCCTGCCGCAACTTGTGAAAGACCCCGCACCGATCCTGCCAATCCTGACCGCGCTGATCGACGATCCGGAAGATTATGTCCGCCGCTCCGTTGCCAACAGTCTGAACGACATCGCCAAGGATCACCCGGATCTGGTCGCAGCCTTCATCGCCAGCAATATCGAGGGGGCGTCGCCCGAGCGGCGCCGATTGCTGAAACATGCTTCGCGCACGCTCCTGAAGAAGGGTCATGCGCAAGCGCTCGCCAATTTCGGCTTTGGGGCGGCAACGGCGCTGACATGCGAACTGCGCCTCTTGAACGGCGAGGTCACGTTCGGCGAGGGGTTGGATTTCGAAATCCACGTCAACAATGCCGGCGAGACCGCGCAATCGCTGATGATCGACTACGCCATCCATCACGTGAAGGCCGACGGCTCGCTCTCGCCCAAGATCTTCAAATGCAAGACGATCATGCTCGCACCCGGGCAAAGCCAGGCGATCGAGCGCCGCCACGCCATGCGGCCGATCACGACCCGGCGCTATTACCCCGGCGAGCACCGCATCGCCATCCTCGTCAACGGCTGGGAAAGCGCATCTCAAAGCTTCTTGCTCGTGATGCCCGACTAAGTTCCACCGGAGGCTTTCTTGTGCACTGCACTTGACTTTCCGCGCGAACTAGCCCAAATGCAGCCCAGCTTTCACCCTTCCGGCCGCCGCGTGAGCGTGCCCCTGCTAAAAAATACGGACGCAGGAAGAAGGGACAAAAGCGCATTTCGATAGAGCGCCGCACTCCCATGAGCGGCCAGAAGCGCTGGAAAGCTTTTTCCAACTCACAAGTTCCCACTTCACGCGGGGTTCTTGACGCCAGAATGAAACCGGATCGCATGGTGCGCTCCGGCGATAGTCGTTGTGGCGCCCCGAAAGGTTATGCCTTGACTAATTTTGAATCGCTTGGTGTCTCCAAGCCGATCGTCGCCACCTTGTTCCAGCTCGGCATCGAAACGCCGACGCCGATCCAGGAACAGGCCATCCCCCTTCTCCTCCAGGGCCGAGACCTGATCGGCCTTGCCCAGACCGGCACCGGCAAGACCGCCGCCTTCGGCCTGCCGCTCATCGAAAAGCTGCTTGCCGACGAGCGCCGCCCCGACAACCGCACGACGCGGACGCTGATCCTGGCGCCGACCCGCGAACTGGTGAACCAGATCGCTGACAACCTGAAGAAGTTCATCCGCAAGTCGCATCTGCGCGTCAACGTCGTCGTCGGCGGCGTGTCGATCAACAAGCAGCAGCTGCAGCTCGAAAAGGGCACCGATGTCCTGGTCGCAACGCCGGGCCGCCTGCTCGATCTCGTCAATCGCCGCGCCATCACCCTGACCACGGTGCGGTATCTCGTGCTCGACGAAGCCGATCAGATGCTCGATCTCGGCTTCGTGCACGACCTGCGCAAAATCGCCAAGCTGGTGCCGAAAAAGCGCCAGACCATGCTGTTTTCGGCCACTATGCCGAAGACGATCGCCGATCTCGCCGGCGAATATCTCGTCGATCCGGTCAAGGTCGAAGTCACTCCGCCCGGCAAGGCTGCCGACAAGGTCGAGCAGTATGTCCATTTCGTCGCCGGCAAGAACGACAAGACGGAACTGCTGCGCAAGTCGCTGACCGAAAACCCCGATGGCCGCGCCATCGTCTTCCTGCGCACCAAGCATGGTGCGGAGAAGCTGATGAAGCATCTCGACAATATCGGCTATTCCGTCGCCTCGATCCACGGCAACAAGAGCCAGGGCCAGCGCGAGCGGGCGCTGAAAGCCTTCCGCGACGGCAGCATCAAGACGCTGATCGCCACCGACGTTGCCGCCCGCGGCATCGACATCCCGGCCGTCAGCCATGTCTACAACTACGACCTGCCCGAAGTGCCCGACGCCTACGTCCATCGCATCGGCCGCACGGCGCGCGCCGGCCGCGATGGCATCGCAATCGCCTTCTGCGCCCCCGACGAAGCCAAGCTGCTGCGTGATATCGAGCGCCTGATGGGCGTCGACATCGCAGTCGCAAGCGGCGAAGCGCCGGCCAATATCGGCAGCGCCGGCCCCCGCCGCGGCAACGGCAATGGCAACAACCGCAATCGCGGTGGCGGCCAGGGTCGCGAGGCTCAGGGTCGCGGCGAAGGCCGTGGCGATCAGAACCGCTCGGAGCATCGCGGCAGCCGCCAGGAACGCCGTCCGCGTCCCGAGCGCACAAGCCGCAACGAGGATTTCCGCGGCCAGCGCCGCGGTGAAGCCACCCCCAATCTCGGCCCCGACAACGATCTGGTCTCGACCTCCGACTTCCGTCCCTCGGCAAAGCCGCAGCGTCCTGCCCATGGCGGCCCCAATGGCCATCATGCCAATGGCGAGCCGAGCGGTCATCACCGCGGCAACGGCCGCCACGCCCACGGCCGCCCGGCCCGCAAGCACGGCGAAGACCGCGGCCCGCAGCAGGCCCAGGGCGGCGAACCCCGCCGCGAGGGCAATGGCGGCAACCGCCGCGGTGGCTCCGGCTCCCGCAATGGCGGCGGCCAGCGCCGCGAACGCGCTTGAGCGTTGATTGAACCAAAGGAAAAAGGCCGGGTCGAACCGGCCTTTTTTCGTTGAAGCATGCGGCAACCGTCCGCCTACGCTCTGGCCTCTACCTGCTGAACGACCCTGCGGTTCGTCAAATAGACGCCGACGACCACGATCACTGTGCCGACAATCAACGGCACGGTCAGCGGTTCCCCGAAAGCGATGAAGGCTTCGAAAGCGACGGCCGGCGGCATCAGGTAGATCAGCGAGGCCGCGCGGGAGACCTGCCCGCGGCGAATCAGATAGAGCAGCAGTCCGACGCCGCCCATCGACAGTCCGAAGACCGACCAGACGAGCGCGGCAAAGGCCTGCATTGTGCCATCGAAATGCTGATGCTCGAAGATCAGCGAAAGCGGTAGGGTGAGAAGCAGCGCCCCGACATATTGCAGCGTCGCGATGGACCTGAGGTCGCCGGATTGCAGGTGCTTCTTCTGATAAAGCGTGCCGTAGGTGACGGACCCCATGGCGATGAGGTTGATCGCCAGCGGCAGGGCCGCATGGGTGAGATCTGATGTCGCCGGATCGAGGAGTTTCGGCGAAATGGCGATGGCAATGCCGATAAAGCCGAAACCAAGACCGAGCTTTTGTGTCGGCTGCAACCGCTCACCGACGAGAAAGGGAGCCGCCATCGCCGTCAACAGCGGCTGCAGCGCCGCGATGATCCCCGATATGCCGGCCGGCACACCATTGGCAATCGCCCACCAGAGACCGGCGAGATAAAACCCATGCAGGAAAAAGCCGGAATAGACGGCACGCAGCGCCGTCACCCGGCTTTTCGGCCATTGCGCCCCGGTCACCAGGCAAAAGCCCAGGAACGCCAAGGCCGATAGCGCATACCGTATCGAAAGAAAGGTGAAGGGCTCGGAATGCAGCGCCGCATATTTCGCCACCACCCAGCCCGTGGACCAGAGCAGAACGAAGAGAGCGGGGGCGAGGCGGTCGAGGGACATGGCGGCGGCTCGGGTAGAGGAAGTTTCGCCGTGCTGATAGCCGCAGCCGGCGGCCACAGTCAAAGGCGAAGCGTTGATGCTTATTTGAAATTTCGCTGATGGGTCAGGATCGGCCGGGCGAGATGGCTTCCCCAAACAACTGCCGTATGGTTATTTCGATAGAGCAGAGAGGGACGGATGATCCAACCGCTTGCCGATCTCCACCCTTGTGGGGGAGATGCCCGGCAGGGCAGAGGGGGGTGTGCCGCACGGCACGTCCGCTCCTCGTCACAGGATGTGTACGGTTCCGCCAGTGCCTAACCCACGGCGGCCGAACAAAAAACCATCACCTGCCCAAATTTTGCGCGGCCTTCGCGGAGCAGCCATCCGCCACCTCGCTTCCACCGCCCGGATTCCCCCTGTTTCCCGCAACGCAAAATCTTTTCCTCGAACTGCGCATGGTTCTTGCATTGCAATTTGCGTTGTATTCAAATGAACAAAAAAGGGGAGCACGCACCTTTGGCATTTGATGAAATGATTACCGGGGACGAAAGTCCTCGCCCGCCTTATGAAAAATATTTTGAGTGGTACAACAGCCAAGACCGGTCGCATCTGATTGCCAAATCCCGCGATGCGGAAAACATCTTCCGGAAGACCGGCATCACTTTCGCGGTCTACGGCCATGCCGATAGCTCCGAAAAGCTCATCCCCTTCGACATCATCCCGCGCATCATCTCCGCCCGCGAATGGCGCAAGCTCGCCCAGGGCATCGAGCAGCGGGTGATCGCGCTCAACGCCTTCTTGGACGATATCTACCACAAGCAGGAGATCATCCGCGCCGGCCGCGTCCCGCGAGAGCTGATCGAGAACAACGTCACCTTCATCCCTGAGATGATCGGCTTCCGCCCGCCGGGCGGCGTCTACACCCATATCGTCGGCACCGACATCGTGCGCACCGGCGAGGACCAGTTCTACGTGCTGGAGGATAATGCCCGCACGCCTTCCGGCGTCAGCTACATGCTGGAAAACCGGGAAACCATGATGCAGATGTTCCCGGAACTCTTCCATGAGAACAAGGTGCAGCGCGTCGAAGACTATCCTTATCTCTTGCGCCAGAGCCTTGCTTCGCTCGCCCCTCCCGGCTGCAGCGGCAAGCCGCGCGTCGCGGTGCTGACCCCCGGCATCTACAATTCGGCCTATTACGAGCATTCCTTCCTCGCCGACATGATGGGCGTCGAACTGGTCGAAGGCTCGGATCTGCGCGTCATCGACGGCAAGGTGAAGATGCGGACGACCCGCGGTTACGAGGCGATCGACGTGCTCTACCGCCGCGTCGACGACGATTTCCTCGATCCGCTGACCTTCCGGGCCGATTCCGCACTCGGCATTCCCGGCATCATGGATGTCTACCGCTCCGGCAACATCACCATCGCCAACGCGCCCGGCACCGGCATTTGCGACGACAAGGCGATCTATTCCTATATGCCGGAGATCGTCGAATTCTACACCGGCAGCAAGGCGCTGCTCGAAAACGTGCCGACCTGGCGCTGTTCGGAGACATCAAGCCTGAAATACGTGCTGGAGCATCTTGAGGAATTGGTCGTCAAGGAAGTGCACGGCTCCGGCGGCTACGGCATGCTTGTGGGACCGACGGCCTCGAAGAAGGAGCGCGCCGATTTTGCCGAGAAGCTGAAGGCCAAGCCGAACAATTATATCGCCCAGCCGACGCTGTCGCTCTCCACCGTGCCAATCCTCGTCAACAAGGGCATTGCGCCGCGCCATGTCGACCTGCGTCCCTATGTGCTCGTGTCGGACAAGGTTCAGATCATTCCGGGCGGGCTCACCCGCGTGGCGTTGAAGCAGGGCTCGCTGGTGGTCAATTCCAGCCAAGGCGGCGGCACCAAAGACACCTGGGTATTGGAGGACTGATGCTCGGAAGAACCGCAAACGGCCTCTACTGGATGTTCCGGTACATCGAGCGCGCCGAAAATATCGCCCGCCTTGTCGATGCCGGGCTGCGCATGTCGCTGACCCGCAGCAGTGCCGGCGACGACAACTGGGATGGCGTGCTGCAAAGTGCCGGCGTTCGCGAAGCCTATGACGAGGGCCACACGAAGCTGACCAATGCCGATGCGATCGACTATCTCCTGCGCGATCGTGCCAACCCGTCGAGCGTCATGTCCTGCATCGAGTCCGGCCGCAACAATGCCCGTATGGTGCGCACCGCGCTGACGCGAGAGACCTGGGAAGCGACCAACGAATGCTGGATCGACCTGAAGTCGCTGCTCGAAAAGCGCGTCAAGCCGGCCGAAATGCCTGAAGTCATCGACACCATCAAGCGCCGCGCCGGTCTCATCCGCGGCGCCTTCCATGGCTCGACGCTGCGCAATGAACTCTATAATTTCGCCCGCATCGGTACCTTCATCGAGCGGGCCGACAATACCAGCCGTATTCTCGACGTGAAATATTACGTGCTGCTGCCCTCGGTCTCGGCCGTCGGCTCCTCGCTCGACAACGTCCAGTGGGAATCGATCCTGCGCTCGGTCTCCGCCCACCGTGCCTATAGCTGGGCCTATGACGGCGAATACCGGGCGATGAACATCGCCGACTTTCTGACGCTGAACGTGCAGATGCCGCGTTCGCTCGCCTATTGCTACGAGAAGATCGTCAGCAATCTCGGCTATCTCGCCCAGGATTACGAGGCGCGGCTGCCTGCCCACGATACCGCCGATGCAATCCGCACCACGCTGCAGACGCGGGCGATTCGCGACATCATGGATCAGGGCCTGCACGAGTTCCTGGAGGATTTCGTCTCGCGCAACAACCAGCTCGGCGCGGAAATTTCCGACGGCTACCGGTTCTACGTTTAAGCGGATCAGAACATGAGACTGAAAATCAGCCACCTCACCGAATACCGCTACGACGAACCGGCGCAGTTCTCGCTGCAGCGCCTCAGGCTGACGCCGCCGACAACAGCCGCCCAGAAGGTGCTCGGCTGGTCGCTGAACGTCGAGGGCGCCAAGCCCGAGGTGGAATATGACGACCAGTACGGCAATCACGTCAACCTGGTCTCGCTGGAAGGCGCACAGCACCTGACGCGCATCTTCGCCGAAGGCGAGGTCGAAACGACTGATAATAACGGCGTCACCGGCCCGCATACCGGCTTCTGCCCGCTTTGGCTCTTCCTGCGCGAAACGCCGCTCACCAAGGGCGGCAAGCTGGTCAAGGAGCTGATCAAGGGGGTCGCTGGCGATAACGAACTTGCCCGCATGCATGCGCTGATGGCAGCAATCCATGAGACGGTCGACTATAAGCCCGGCACCAGCAACACCGCGACGACGGCCGAACAGGCGCTGGAAAGGAAGAGCGGCGTCTGCCAGGACCATGCCCACATCTTCATTGCCGCCGCCCGCGCCCTGCAGGTACCGGCCCGTTATGTCTCGGGCTATCTGATGATGGAGGAAAAGGTCGAGCAGGCGGCGACCCATGCCTGGGCCGAAGCCCATATTCCCGGCCTCGGTTGGGTCGGTTTCGATCCCGCCAACGAGATCTGCCCGGATACGCGTTATGTCCGCGTTGCCTCCGGCCTCTGCTACCGCGACGCCGCCCCGATTTCGGGCATGCGTATCGGCACGCCGGGTGAAACGCTGTCGGTGACCGTGAAGGTCGAGGATGGCGGCCAGATGCAAAGCCAGAGCCAGAGCTAAGCGGCATCGGCCGCTCGGAAGAGCGAGATCCAAATCTCGGCTCCCTTGCATGCGCGCACCGGATTTCGACGGTCTTCCAGGGCTGATATCTATGTGCTCAGCTGCTGGCGACATCCGGCCTTTCCCCCTCGAAGGGCCATGGCTGGGCCTATCCATCGCGCGGCGGCGATCTCCTGCAGATGGATTGGTCTCGGCCGCGCCGTTTCACCAGCACGTCACGCCGCCAGACGATGCGGAATTCGGACAGCCCATCGAGGCCCGATATCCGCCACGCCAACACCTGTCGGGTATCACGCATGGACATGGCTCAACGAGAAGCATCCCGGCTCGCATCAGGCGAACGCAGCCAACGTTGATCCGTCGCAATGACCGGGCCGCATGGCCGTGGTTGGATTTCAGAAACAAGCAGAGCGGAATACACCGTCGTCGTGGCATATTGGGCAGAAGCTCCCGCGAAGACGGCCTGGCTGACAATGTCTGGATCTTCGGATGATGACTTCATTGGTGATGACGGACGCATTCCAACGTCTCAGCCTGGCGCTTGCGATCGGCATCCTCGTCGGGATCGAGCGCGGATGGCGCGAACGCGAGGCTGCGCCGGGCAAGAGAGTGGCGGGCATCCGCACCTATGGCCTGTCGAGCTTCCTCGGCGGCTTTTGCGGTTTTCTGCAGCCGATCACAGGACCGATCCTGCCGACGGCCATCTTCGTGTTCTTCTGTATCACAGTGCTCGTCTTCAGCGGCATGCAGGCAGCACGGGAGAAAGATTACAGCGCGACCGGCACCATCGCCGCGATAACGGTCTTTGCGCTCGGCTTCGGCGCCGTAGTTGCGGATATGACGGCGACTGCGGCGAGCGCCGTCGCGATCACCGCGCTTCTGGCGGCGCGGGAGCCGCTGCATGGATTTCTCCGGAAACTGACCTGGCTCGAATTACGGGCCGCCCTGATCCTGCTGACGATGACAGTCGTCATTCTTCCGATTCTTCCCGACGAGGCGGTCGATCCCTGGCAGACGATCAACCCTTTCGAGCTTTGGATGATGACCATCCTCATCGGTGCGGTTTCATTCGCCGGTTACGTCATGATCAGGCTCAGCGACGCCAAAGCCGGAATATTGCTGACCGGGGCCTGCGGCGGTATCGTCTCGTCGACGGCGCTGACGCTTTCCTTCGCCCGCCAGTCGACGCAGACGCCCGCCCTCTCGCCGCTGCTTTCGGCCGGAGCGATGCTGGCGGGAGCCGTATCCCTCAGCCGGGTGCTTTTGATCTGCGGCGTCATCGCGCCTGATATATTGAAGGAGCTTGCGGCATCGCTCGGCCCGGCTGCCGCGATCCTTGCCGTGGGCGGCGGCCTCGCCGGATTGTCGCGGCGCTCCGATGGCGGTTCCGATTTTTCACCGCGAAATCCGCTGGAAGTGATGGTCGTCATCCGCTTTGCGCTTCTGCTTGCCGTCGTGACCGTCGTGACGCGGGCAACTTTGGCAGTCTTTGGAACCCAGTCGCTCGTCGCGGTCGCTTTCATCACGGGGCTCGGCGATCTCGATGCCATTACCCTCTCCATCGCCAAGCTGTCGTCGCAGACCGTACCTGCGGACGCGGCCGCGCATGCGATAGCGGTCGCCGCCTTCGCCAATCTTCTGGCGAAAACCGGTCTTGCGGCAACGGCGGGAAGCATCGGTTATGCGGTTCGACTGGCGATCACCACCGGCATAGCGACGCTTGCGGGCGCGGCCGGCTTGTTTCTGATGTGAACGGTCTGCGCTGTCGGCAGAGGCTCCAGTTCCGCACGTCGGAACGACAGCCCCGATAGGGCTGTGGCCGGCGGCTTTCACCGCAGGCTTCGCCACTCCCCTGGCGGCACGCCGGTGGCAGCTTTAAAGGCCTTGGAAAAATGGCTCTGTGAACCGAAGCCGCAGGCGGAGGCAACGGCTGCAGGGCCGTTTTCCCGGTCGCGAAGAAGCTTCGCTGCCTGCTCGATCCGTCGCACCGCCACGTAGCGATGCGGAGGCATTCCGAAGCTGACGCGAAACATCTTGGCAAAATGAAAGGTGCTCAGACCGGCTTCCCGTGCTAGCCGATCAAGCGTCAGCGCCTGGTCGAGGTTGGCGTCGATGTAATCAGCAGTACGGCGACGCACGGAGGGTGAAAGCCCGCCGCGCACCGCCTCTTGCCGCGCCTGCCGATTGTGCGATTTCAGGATACGATGAATGAGAAGCTTACAAACCGCATCAAGGGCGACACGGTCGCTCTTTTCTTGCCAGTTCAGAGGCAAAACCCCTCCCCGGTCAATCATCGCCATCGCCGGGTCATCGCAGAACGTCAGATCCATCAGATCGATATGTCTGGGATCGATATCAAACGATGTCAGCGCTTCATAAGCGAGGAGCTCGGGATCGACGTAAAGATGAAACATCCTCAACGGTCCGCCGATATGCCATTGGCTTTTGTGTTCGGCCGGCAATAGGCAAAGCTTGCCTGGTGCTCCGCCCGATAGCCGCTTATCCTCACGGATGACCCTTTCGCCGCCGTCAAGATAGATGCTCAGCGTGTGATGATCGGGGCGCTCATAGAACGCTTGTCCTGCGCTGTTGGTCCACTCCGCAAGCGACAGCCCCCGGTCGACCGAGCCGGAGCGCTGAAGGCATGCGCCGGATCTTGAGAGCGCTTCTTTCACTGTCAGACGGTGTTGCTGTTCCATGATCCATCGAGGCCTCGTCTCGCGAGTTTGAAGGGGACGGCGCAGCCGATCAATAGGACCAAAGGCAAAAAACCCAAGAATATACAAAGCCTCCAGGGTCAGCGGCATAGACCTTGCTGTTCGGCGCGGTATCGATCCTCCAATTGTCGTTGACGGAGTGAAAGACCATGACCGGCCTCTGCTATGCTTTAACCGTCCTGATCTGGGGCACTACCTGGATCGCCATCAAGAACCAGCTTGGCGTCGTTCCGATTGAAGCGTCGATCGCCTATCGCTTCGCCCTCGCCGGCGCGATATTGTTCGTAGGCCTGACGGTTGCAAAGAGGCTTCAGCCCATTCCCTTGCGTCATCATCCCTATGTGTTCCTGCAGTCGATCTGTCTCTTTTCCTGCAATTTTCTTTGCTTCTATATCGCCGAAACCCTGGTGCCGAGCGGCATCGTTTCGGTAATCTTTTCAGCGGCGACAATCTTCAATCTTGCCAATGGCATAGTCGCATTCGGTCAGAGGCCGTCGGCGCGCATTCTCGTCGGCGCGGCCTTCGGTGTTGCCGGCATTGTCTGCCTTTTTTGGAATGAGGCTGCTGCCGCCGCGTTCGACCGCAACGTGGCGATCGGTGTGATGCTTGCCCTCCTCGGGACATGGTTCTTTTCGGTCGGCAACCTGGTGTCCGTGCGCAACAGGAAGCACGGACTGTCGGTCACTTCGGTAAACGCATACGGAATGCTCTATGGCGCGGGCATCGTCTCGGCATTCGCCGCCCTTCGACGTGTCGAATTTACCTTCGATCCTTCAGTCTCCTATGTCGGCTCTTTCCTTTATCTCGCGATTTTCGGCTCAGTGATCGGGTTTACCACCTATCTCACCGTCGTTAACCGGCTGGGAGCAGCCAAAGCCGCTTACATGACCGTCCTCCCATCGTTGCCCTGACGATTTCGATGTTTTTCGAAGGTTATCGGCTCGGTCCATTGGCAGCGCTCGGGCTCTGCGCCGTGCTGGTTGGAAACGTGCTGGTTTTTTCACCAGCGCCTCGACTGGCCGTTTTTGTCAGGCGCTTTCCTCTCTGATGCCAGAGCGAATTCCTCTGATCCGCCCGCCGGCGGATTAGCCTTTCGGCCGCGCCGTTTCCCGCTTGGGCGTGGCGACATCGTCGATCAGTTCGACCATCCGGTCGATCTTGCGGAAGCGTTCGACGCTGAGCTCGCCCAGCCGCGCCGCGACGGTCCAGGAGATATAATCGATCATCGTCGCAGCCGCGGTGAAAGAGTTGAATGCCGCCAGCGAATGGCAGCGGCATCGAATGACGTGGTCGGCAGCCTTGGCGCTTTCGGCGGCACTGATATCGGTAATCAACACCGCGATGGCGCCCGTGGCCCGGATCTCGTTCAGAAGCAGCGGAAGCTTGCGCGGCCGGCGGCGGAAGGCGAAGCAGATCACCAGATCTCCCTCGCGAATACCCGACAATTCATGCGCCATCGAGGTGCCGGTGGCCGGCAGAACCCGCACGTCGTTCTTGATCAGGCCGAGGTAATGCGCGGCATAATGCGCCAGGCCGAAGCCGTTGCGCATGCCGACCACGAAGACCCGTTCGGCCTCGACACAGGCGCTGCAGATGGCATCGAGCGTCTCCGGCGGTGTTCCGTCCGCCGTGGCGCGGATGTTGTCGATATTGGTCTGGACCACCGCCGCCAAAGTCGGGACTTCGGCGGCATGCTGCGCGGTATCGATTGCGCCGCCCTGCGGCGATCCCCAATGGATCGCCTCGCGGATCTGGCGTTTGGCGGCGGGATAGGACGAATAGCCGAAGGTGCGAATGAGCCTCGCCGCCGTCGCCGTCGAAACGCCCGCCTTGCGGGCAAGCTCGCCTGCCGTGTAAAGCGCCAGATCCATCTGATGCTCGAGCATCACATCGGCCAGCCGCCGTTCAGAGGGAGAAAGGCCGGCATAGGCGGAATAGATTCTGGATTCCAGTGACCTTGTCGGCTTCATGGCAGGGATCATGACCCTGCTGATCGCCGCGACCATGACCTGGTACGTCTGTTCCGGCCTCATTCCCTGGGAATATCTCGGCCAGGCGGGCACGCCGCTTTTCGACGCCGCCCGGGTGACCGGGAACACCGGCCTCATGGTTCTGCTCTTCGTCGGCACGCTGTTTTCGACGCTGGCTTCGGCGAACGGCTGCATCAACGATGCGTCTCGCGCCTGGTTTTCCATGGGCCGCGACCGCTATCTGCCGATCTGGTTCGGCGCGGTGCATCCCGTTTACCGGACACCCTATCGCTCCATCGTCTTTCTCGTGCCGATCGCATTGATCTTTGCGCTGGGAGCGCCGCTCGACCAGGTCGTGACCTTCTCGATCCTGTCCGGCCTGCTCGGTTATACCTTCATGACCTTCAACATGGTGATGTTCCGCAACAAGTGGCCGCTGGGAAGCATCAAGCGCGGATACGTCCATCCGTTCCATCCGCTGCCGACCATCGTGCTGCTCCTGCTTTGCGGCGCCGCCTACTTTGCGGTGTTCCTCGGCTATGGGACGCAGCTCATCGCCATGACCGGTTTTTACATCGTGGCATCGCTGTGGGTCCACTTCCGCCGCTACCGCTATGTCCGGCGCGGCGACCAGTTTACCATGCCGTGGCCGAGGCCGGAGGGCTACTGACAATGCCTGTCCCTTCCTGCTGTGAGGTAACGCGATCGTTTCCCTTGGCCTATTGATCCTCTCGCTGGCCGCATGCATCTCGCTCGCAGCGCTTGCGCTCAAAGAGCATCGCAAGGTGATGGCGCGGCGCCATAGGCTGCTGGATGAAGCGGCGGCTGTCTTGACGTCCCCCCGCTTCCGGCTTTCCGCAGATGATCATCCTGTGGTGAGCGGCAGCCTGGAGGACGGCACGGCAGTCACCCTCGATGTTTTCACCGATACGATGGTGACACGCCGGCTGCCGCAGCTTTGGCTGCGGGTCACATTACAGGACGGCATTGCCGATGCGTGGCCCTCGGTCGGCATCCTCGCGCGGCCGACGGGTTCGGAATATTATTCGGCGGTTCACGGCCTGAACGAGTGGATGGCCCCGCCGGCGACTGAGGTTCCGGTGCTGATGCGCGGCACCGCCGATGCGATGCACCGCCAATGGCTTTCCCTGCGACACGGCCTGGCCGGCCTGGTTGCCGACCCCAGGTTCAAGGAGGCCGTCGTCACGCCGCGGATGGTTCGCGTGGTGATCCAGGCGGCAGAAGGCGAGCGTTCGGCTCATCTCCTGCTGCGGCAAGCGCGCTTTTCGGTCGGCACCGTGCCCCAGCCGACGATACGCCGAACACTGGATATGGCACTGGAACTCCGTTCGCTTGCCGCCAACGCTGTGCAACGCGCAGCCGTCGATGCCATTTAAGGAGCGTGCGATGGAAAAAGGGCCCAATCCATATCTCGTTCTCGCACTGGCCATCATATTGCCAGGCGCGGGTCACGTGGCGATAGGAGAGCCGCGCCGCGGGCTGACCTTCGTCCTCTTCGTCATGTTCTTTTCCATCCTCACCTTCATGACGACGACATCCGATCAATCCTTCATCGGCCGGCACGCAGGCGGGCTTTTCATCTGGGCCCTGTCCATCCCCGATGCCTACCGCCGAGCGAGGCTGGCACGCCTTTAAAGCATGTCGCGCAAAGTGTGCCGCGGTTTTAGGTCCGCACCTCCTCAAGACCACTTGCGACTGCACCGCTTCGCTAGCGGGGCGTGTTGACCGGTATGTGCAATGAGACGCCCGCTTTTTCGGCCGCTAGCCGCAGCCGCTTGTCCCTGGTCCATAGCGTCGCTCTCCGTTCAAGAAGAACGGACGCCAGCAAGTGAGCATCGGTGTAGCCGATGCCCATGCTGAAAATGCCATACCGATTGATCATGGTCATGACTTCATCGTGCGTCGCGACAACCGCTCCGCGCTGAGCCGCCAGGAAGGCCATCACCCTGTCGCGATCCCTAAGGCTGCCGAGAGCCAACTCGCCGATCACGCTCGGATGGCAAAGCAGCCGATCGTCTTCAATAATTCTGCGTAGCTCTGCATCGGCATGTCGGAAATGGTCAATCCAGATCGAAGTGTCTGCCAAGATCACTTAACTGCTGCGCTCCGGCGGCGCGGGGCTGCCTCGGCATCCGGCATGGTTCCTCCGAGTGCGATGAGGCGCTTTCCGGACTCTACGCGAACAAGCGTTTCCAACGCTTGTCGGACGAGAGCTGCGGTTTCCTTAATGCCGGTCAAAGACTTCGCCCTATCCATGAGTGCGTCATCGAGATTGATCGTGGATCGCATCAGCCGGCTCCTCTGTTGAAGCACATCAAGTAGCACCAATTGGTGATAAAATCCACGCCGATATTCCGCCCCATATGCCGGACTTCGCCCCACGGCTGAGGCAGCGCAGTGCGAGCGCTCAACCATGTAAGCGGAAAAGAAAGAGCTTGATGATTCCGCGGGCGGCTTTCCGGGCCCCGAGTTCACGCGAAATCCGGGATTTCGGCGATTTAATTAGAACACAACCGTACGTATTTTCCTTTGGTTTATGCTCCGCTGTTAGTGATCGGCTCGTAGATATGCGGTTGTGGCGGCTACGTTGACACGGCTACCGGGAAGGGCGGCCCCTATATGTTGCATCGTTTTATTGTTGACCGGTCGGGCAATTTTGGAATTATGACGGCGCTGCTGGTCATTCCCCTGCTGGGTGCGGCGGGCACAGCCATCGATTTTGGCAGCGCCCTGTCGCTTCGCACAGAATTGTATGCCGCTGCGGATGCGGCAGCCGTGGGATCCATCACGAAAAACTCGGATGCGGCAAAACAAGCAGCCACGCTGTCGGGCGACGGGTTGCTGACGCTCGGCAAATCCGAAGCGCAGAAAATCTTCTTTTCACAGATGTCCAAAAAACAGGGCGACGTTCCCGTTGCCGTCGACATCAGCGTTCAAAAACAGGGCGGCACGCTCAGCTCGACTGTATCCTTCAGCGCGCAGATGCCGACGACATTCATGCAGGTGTTGGGATTTCATCAAATCCCCGTTTCCGGGACGGCAACAGCGCAGTATGAGATCCCGTCCTACATGGATTTCTTCATGCTGCTGGATAACACCCCATCGATGGGTGTTGCCGCCACCACCGATGATATAACCGCCATGAAAAAAGCGACGGTGAACGGCCACGATGGCGGCAAAGATAAAAACTGCGCCTTCGCATGCCACATCGTTTCTGAGAAAGGCGTTGAGGATAAGAAGAGCTACTACAATGTCGCACGCGAGAATGGCGTGACCATCCGTATCGATGTGGTGGCCGCCGCCATCAAAGCCCTGATGGCCAAGGCGAAGGACACACAGTCCATGCCGAGCCAGTTCCGGGTCGCCGCATACACCTTCGGCCAGACTGCCCAGGACGCCAAAAACGCGAAGCTCTTCAAGGTCTCCGATCTGGACTATGATTTGAGCGCCGTGGCAGCCGCCACCAACATGATCGGTCTGATGAGCATTCCCTATCAGAACTACTACAGCGACCAGCAAACCAGTTTTGACGAAGCGCTGAAAGGGATTGAAGGCGAAATCAAGGGCAACATCGGCATGGGCACCAGCAATGCCGATCGTCAGAAGATCGTGTTTTTTGTCGCTGACGGTGTTGGCGATAGTTATAAGCCGGCCGGATGCACCAGCCCGAAAGGCGCAAACGGCGGACGATGCATCGAACCCATCGACACGGCTTATTGCAAGAAGCTCAAAGATCGCGGCATCAAAGTCGCCGTCCTCTATACGACCTATTTGCCCCTACCCGACAACAGCTTTTACAATGACTGGGTTAAGCCTTTCGAGAGCAAGATCGCCACGAAAATGGAAGAGTGCGCCACCCCCGGCTTCTACTTCGCAGTCAGTCCAACGGACGGCATTGAGGAGGCCATGGAGGCCCTGTTCCTGAAGATCGTCAGCGCGCCTCGGATAACCAGCTAAAGCATGTCGCGCAAAAGTGTGCCGCGGTTTTCCCAGGCAAAGCGCGAAGCGCTTTTCCCAGGCAAAGCGCGAAGCGCTTTTGCCGCAACGACATGCGTGAAAACAAAGAGCTAAAGCGCGGCGCATGAATCAAGTTTGACGCGATGCGCTTTGAGCACGATGCGGTTCTCGGGCGCATCGTGCTCTAACTCTTTATATACCGAATGATTCAGATTTAGGCCGATCCGGCCTAAAACATTCTGTTTTAGTGGCTGTCCTTGCCGACTGCGTTTCCGCGACATCCCTTGAGGAAGTCGAGGTCGGCGCCGGTATCGGCCCCTTCGACATGCTGCTGATGCAGGAAGGCATAGCCCGATGTCGGCAGATCGTGGTTCGGCTGCCATTCGGCCAGCCGCCGCGCCAGTTCCTCGTCCGATATGTCGAGATGCAGACGACGGTTCGGCACATCGAGCTCGATCATGTCGCCGTTCTTCACGACGGCGAGCGGGCCGCCGACCGCCGCTTCCGGCGAGGTGTGCAGCACGACGGTGCCGTAGGCCGTTCCGGACATGCGGGCGTCGGAAATGCGCACCATGTCGAGGATACCCTTCTTCAGCACCTTGGGCGGCAGGCCCATATTGCCGACTTCGGCCATCCCGGGATAGCCCTTCGGCCCGCAGTTCTTCATGACCATGACGCAGGTCTCGTCGATGTCGAGGCTGTCGTCGTTGATCTTGGCCTTGTAGTCGTCGATATCCTCGAACACCACAGCCCTGCCGCGGTGCACCAGCAGATGCGGCGAGGCAGCCGAAGGCTTCAGCACCGCGCCCTTCGGCGCGAGATTGCCACGCAGCACGACGATGCCGCCGGACGACGTCAGCGCCTTTTCAGCCGGAAGGATGACATCCTCGTTCCAGTTGATGACCTCCTTGACCTCGTCCCAGACGGTTTCGCCGGAGACCGTCAGCGCATCCTTGTGCAGCAGGCCGGCTTCGCCGAGGCGCTTCAGTACCACCGGCAGGCCGCCGGCATAGAAGAACTCCTCCATCAGATATTTGCCCGATGGCATCAGGTTGACGATGGTCGGAACGTCGCGGCCGCAGCGGTCCCAATCGTCGAGCGTCAGATCAATGCCGACACGGCCGGCGATGGCCAGCAGATGGATGACGGCATTGGTCGATCCGCCGATCGCCGCATTGGTGCGAATGGCGTTCTCGAAGGCCTGTTTCGTCATGATCTCGGAAGGCTTCAGATCGTCCTTGACCATCTGGACGATGCGGCGGCCGGTCAGTTGCGCCATCACCTTGCGGCGGGAATCGACGCCCGGGATCGCGGCATTGCCGGACAGTGCCATGCCGAGCGCTTCGGCCATCGACGCCATCGTCGAGGCGGTGCCCATGGTGTTGCAGGTGCCCGAGGAACGGCTCATCGAGGCCTCAGCCTCGAGGAATTCGGCCTGGGTCATCTCGCCGGCCTTCACCATCTCGGAGAACTTCCACAAATGCGTACCGGAGCCGACGCGCTCGCCGCGGAAATAGCCGTTCAGCATCGGGCCGCCGGTGACGACGATCGACGGCAGGTCGACGGAGGCAGCGCCCATCAGCAGCGACGGCGTGGTCTTGTCGCAGCCGACGAGCAGCACGCAGCCGTCCATCGGCTGGCCGCGGATCGCTTCTTCCACGGCGAGAGCCGCGAGGTTGCGGTACATCATCGCGGTCGGGCGGAAGGTGTTTTCGGAGGCCGAGAACACTGGCACCTCGAGCGGGAAGCCGCCGGCCTCCCAGACGCCCGCCTTCACCTTCTCGGCGAGTTCCCTCAAATGACCGTTGCACGGGGTCATATCCGACCAGGTGTTGAGGATACCGATCACCGGCCGTCCGTCGAACAGGTCGTGCGGATAACCCTGGTTTTTAAGCCAGCCGCGGTGATAGATCACGTCGCGGCTCGTGCCGCCATACCATTCCTGCGACCTCAGCCTGCGCGGCCATTCCGCTTTCTTTTTCATCGTCTCTGTCCTTCAGGTGATTGCCGGGCCGCCTCGTACGGCCCGGGTCATCGGATATGTCTCAAGCCAGCGTGTAGGCCGTCTTGACCACGGTAAAGAATTCGCTGGCATATTTGCCCTGCTCGCGCGGGCCGTAGGACGAACCCTTGCGGCCGCCGAACGGAACGTGGAAATCGACGCCCGCCGTCGGCAGGTTGACCATGACCATGCCGGCTTCCGAATTGCGCTTGAAGTGCGTCGCATGTTTCAGGCTGGTCGTGGCGATGCCGGCCGAAAGACCGAACGGCGTGTCGTTGGCGGTCGCCAGCGCCTCGTCGTAATCCTTGACCCGGATCACCGAAACGACAGGTCCGAAGATCTCCTCGCGCGAGATACGCATCTGGTTGGTCGCTTCGGTAAACAGCGTCGGCTGCAGGTAGAAGCCGGGGGTTTCGCGCGAAATCACTTCGCCGCCGAAGGCGAGCTTGGCGCCCTCCGACTTGCCGATCTCGATGTAGTCGGTGTCGGTCTTCAGCTGCCGCTCGTCGACGACGGGGCCGATATGGGTGCCGGCCTTCAGCGCGTTGTCGACGACAAGCGTCTTCAGCTTGTCGGTCAGTGCGGCGACGAACTTGTCGTGGATGCCTTCGGTGACGATCAGCCGCGAGGACGCGGTGCAGCGCTGGCCGGTCGAGAAGAAGCCGGAATTGGCGGCTGCCTCGACGGCGACGGAAAGATCGGCGTCGTCGAGCACGACCATCGGGTTCTTGCCGCCCATCTCCAGCTGGAACTTGCGGTTATGCTCGATGGAAGCGGCGGCGACGCGGCGGCCGGTGCCGGTGGAGCCGGTAAAGGTGATGCCGGCAACATCGGGGCTTTCGAGCATCGCCTGGCCGACCACCGAGCCCTTGCCCATGACGAGGTTCAGCACGCCCTTCGGCAGGCCGGCGCGGTTGAGGATATCGACGATCGCCCAGGAACAGGCGGGCACCAGCTCGGCCGGCTTGAAGACGATGGTGTTGCCGTAGCAGAGCGCCGGCGCGATCTTCCAGGCGGGAATGGCGATCGGGAAGTTCCAGGGCGTGATGATGCCGATGACGCCGAGCGCTTCGCGGGTGATTTCGACGCCGATGTTCGGGCGCACCGACGGGATCACCTCGCCGGCCAGCCGCAGCGCTTCGCCTGCGAAGAATTCGAAGATCTGCGACGCGCGAATGACCTCGCCGGTGGCCTCAGGCAGGGTCTTGCCCTCTTCACGGGCGAGCAGCGCGCCGAGCTCGTCCTTGCGCGCCATGATCTCGTCGCCGGTCTTCTTCAGGATGACGTGGCGTTCCCAGATGCCCGAGCGCGACCAGGCCGGAAAGGCGGCCTTGGCGGCGGCGATGGCGTTTTTCGTGTCTTCGGCGCTGCCGTCGGCATAGAGGCCGACGACTTCGTTCGTATCGGACGGGTTGATGTTCTTCGTCGCGTTGGTGCCGACCCATTCGCCGGCGATCAGGTTTTGATAAATGGTCATGGGCTGAACAAGCCTCCTTTACCGTTTATGAGAAATCAGAGCTGCTTGACGGCGATCTCTTCTTCGGCGGCCACCTTCAGCGGATTCCTGAGCGGCAGGCCGAATTCGGTGACTTCGATTTCGAAGACATCGCCCTCTTCCGCCTTGATGCCGTCGGCAAAAGACAGGGTCGCCGTGCCGAACATATGGACATGGACATCACCAGGCGCACGGAAGAGGCCGTATTTGAAATGGTGATATTCGAGATTGGCGAAGGTGTGCGACATGTTCGCTTCACCGGACAGGAAGGGCTTTTCGAAGATCACCTTGTCGCCGCGCTTGATGCGCGAGGTGCCGCGGATGTCGTCCGGGGCGGCGCCGATGCGGATTTCCGGACCATAGGCGGCGGGGCGCAGTTTCGAGTGGGCCAGATAGAGATAGTTGATCCGCTCGGTGACGTGGTCCGAAAACTCGTTCGACAAAGCGAAGCCGATGCGGAACGGCGAGCCGTCGCTGGCGATGACGTAAATGCCGGCCATTTCAGGCTCTTCGCCGCCGTCGAGCGCGAAGGAAGGCGAGACGAGCGGCGCGCCGGGAGCAGCCGTGCCATGGCCGTTGCCCTTGTAGAACCATTCGGGCTGCACGCCCTTTTCGCCGGCCTTCGGCTTGCCGTTCTCAAGGCCCATCTTGAACATCTTCATCGAGTCGGTCAGCGTTTCCTCGGCCGCCTCGCTGGTCTTCTTGTGCATGGAATCACGGGTGGCGGCCGAACCGAGATGCGTGAGCCCGGTGCCGGTCAGATGCAGGTGGGCAGCGTCCGGATGGGTGATCGGCGGCAGGAAGCGGCCTTCCGCATAGACCTTCTCAAGATCGACGGCATCACCGTAACCATGCGCCTCGATGACTGAGACAAGCGACTGGCCGCCATCGGCGGCTTCCATCGCCAGCGCGTAGACGCTGCCGGCGTTCTTCACCGACCTGGCTGCGCCGCCCTGCTCGCGCACGGCGACGACGATCTCTCCGTTGGCACCCTTGATCTGGGAAATAAGCACGACTTCGATCCTTCTCGTTCCGGCGAAGACCAGGAAAAGCTCCGCCTGTCCGGCTCCATCAGGAGCCGGAATTGATCACTCATATAACTGCGAATGCGGGGCTGCGCTTAAGCGCTCAGCCCTTGTTCTTGTTGTAGACGTCGAAGAACACGGCGGCGAGAAGCACCGCGCCCTTGACCATCTGCTGCGAGTCGGTGCCGAGACCGTGGATCGACATGCCGTTGTTCATGATGCCCATGATCAAGGCGCCGATGACCGCGCCCGTCACCTTGCCGACGCCGCCCTGGGCCGACGCGCCGCCGATGAAGCAGGCGGCGATGACGTCGAGCTCGAGACCGAAACCACCCTTGGCCGTCGCCGAGTTGAGGCGCAGCGCCACGATCAGGCCGGCGAGACCGGCGAGCAGTCCCATATTGGCGAAGGTCAGGAAGGTCAGCCGCTCGGTGTTGATACCGGAAAGCTTGGTCGCCTTCTCATTGCCGCCCATGGCGTAAATGCGGCGGCCGATCGTCGTGCGACGGGTGATGAAGGCATAGGCCGCGACCAGGGCCAGCATGACGACCAGCACGTTCGGAAAGCCGCGATAGACCGACAGCTGGAGGCCGAGCCCCAGAATGGCGAGCGCGACAATGATGTTCTGAGCGAGGAAGAAACCCATGGGCTCGACGTCATTGCCATGCCGCTCGTTCGAGAGCCGCTTGCGCCATGCCATGTAGAACAGGGCGACGGCGCCGATCACGGTCAGAATGATCGAGGTCGAGTTGATGCCGCCCATATCGAACAGGTTCGGCAGGAAGCCGATGCTGATCAGCTGGAACTCCGGCGGGAAAGGACCGATGCTGGTACCGGTCCCCGATGCCGTCATCACGAACAGCGTCAGGCCGCGGAAGACCAGCATGCCGGCGAGTGTTACGATAAAGGACGGGATCTTGTGATACGCGACGAAATAACCCTGGACGCCGCCGACAAGCGCGCCCATGGCAAGGCAGACGACACCCGCCAGGACATAGTTGACGTGCCATTGCACCGTCATCACCCCGGCGATGGCGCCGATGAAACCGACGACCGAGCCGACCGAAAGATCGATATGGCCGGCGACGATAACCAGCAGCATGCCGAGCGCCATGATGACGATGAACGAGTTCTGCAGGATGATGTTGGTCAGGTTGAGCGGCCTGAAGAGAACGCCGCCGGTCGAAATCTGGAAGAACACCATGATCGCGATCAGCGCGATGAACATGCCGTATTCCCGGATGTTGCCGCGAACGTAGTCTCCGATCGAGACGACGCGCCCTTGCTCAGCGATGGGTTGATTGATCGGCGTCATTGTTTCTTCTCTCCTGAGCGCATGATGGCGCGCATGATGGTTTCCTGGCTCGCTTCTCCCTTCGGCAGTTCCGCAACGATACGCCCTTCATTCATGACGTAGATGCGGTCGCAGGTGCCAAGAAGTTCCGGCATTTCCGACGAGATCATCAGAACGGCTTTGCCGTCAGCCGCGAGCTGATTGATGATAGTATAGATTTCGTATTTTGCACCCACGTCGATGCCGCGCGTCGGCTCGTCGAGGATCAAAACATCGGGATTGGAGAACAGCCACTTCGACAGCACCACCTTCTGCTGGTTTCCGCCGGAAAGATTGACCGTTTCCTGGAAAATGCTGGAAGAGCGGATGCGCAGCTTCGAGCGATAGTCGGTCGCAACCCGGGATTCCTTGACGCTGTCGATGACCGATGCATTCGACACCGCCTTCAGGTTGACCAGCGTCGTATTGTGCAGGATCGTGTCGTTGAGCACCAGGCCGAGCTGCTTGCGGTCTTCGGTGACATAGGCGAGACCGGCGTCGATCGCACGGCGCACGGTGCTGACATCGACCGGCTTGCCATGCATCAGCACTTCACCGGACACCTTGTGCCCGTAGGATTTGCCGAACAGGCTCATGGCGAATTCGGTGCGCCCCGCCCCCATCAGACCGGCGATGCCGACGACTTCGCCCTTGCGGACGGTGACGTTGATATCGTGCAGGACCTGGCGGTCGCGGTGATGCTGGTGATAGGCGTTCCAGTTCTTCACTTCGAGAATGGTTTCGCCGATCGGCACCGAACGCGGCGGGTAGCGGTCTTCGAGATCGCGGCCGACCATGTTGCGGATGATGATGTCTTCGCTGATCTCGTCCGCATGACAGTCAAGCGTCTTGACCGTCATGCCGTCGCGCAGAACGGTGATCTGGTCGGCGACCTTGCGGATTTCGTTCAGCTTGTGGGAAATGATGATCGAGGTGATGCCCTGCTTGCGGAATTCCATCAGCAGCGTCAGTAGCGCGTCGGAATCGCTTTCATTGAGCGAGGCGGTGGGCTCGTCGAGGATGAGCAGCTTGACGCTCTTCGACAGCGCCTTGGCGATCTCGACCAGTTGCTGCTTGCCGACGCCGATGTCGGTCACCAGCGTGTTCGGAGATTCCGACAGGCCGACCTTCTTGAGCAGCTGCTTGGTGCGATTGAACGTCTCGTCCCAGCTGATGACGCCGCTCTTGGCATTCTCGTTGCCGAGGAAGATGTTCTCGCCGATCGACAGCAACGGCACCAGCGCCAGTTCCTGGTGAATGATGACGATGCCGATTTCTTCGGAATCCTTCAGGACCTTGAAGTTGCGCGTCTCGCCTTCATAGACGATGTCGCCGTCATAACTTCCGGTGGGGTAGACGCCCGATAGGACTTTCATCAGGGTCGATTTGCCGGCCCCGTTTTCGCCGACCAATGCGTGAATTTCACCCTTGCGAACCTTGAGGTTCACGTTCTCCAGCGCCTTGACGCCCGGGAACGTCTTGGTGATGCTCCGCATTTCGAGGATGGTATTGTCCATAGTCAAAGTTCCAGCGCCGTGAGCCGCCAAGCGGCTTGGCGATCATAAAATCGAAGACCGGAACCCGCAAGCGCGGGTTCCGGCCTCCTGCTTAACGTCTTACTTCAGCTTGTCTTCAGAGTAGTAACCGCTGTCGACGAGGATCTGCTTGTAGTTGGTCTTGTCGACGGCAACCGGCTTCAGCAGGTAGGACGGAACGACCTTGACGCCGTTGTCGTAGGTCTTGGTGTCGTTGACCTCAGGCTCCTTGCCGGACATGACGGCATCGACCATGGCAACAGTGACCTTGGCGAGTTCGCGGGTGTCCTTGAAGATCGTCGAGTGCTGTTCGCCGGCGATGATCGACTTGACTGACGGGATTTCAGCGTCCTGGCCGGTGACGATCGGCAGCGGCTGAGCAGCCGTACCGTAACCAACTCCCTTCAGCGAGGAGATGATACCGATCGACAGACCGTCGTAAGGCGACAGAACGGCGTCGACCTTGGCGTCGGTGTAGTTAGCCGAGAGCAGGTTGTCCATGCGGGCCTGGGCCGTTGCCGGATCCCAACGCAGGGTGCCGACCTTGTCCATGCCGGTCTGGCCGGACTTCACGACGAGCTTGCCCGAGTCGATGTAGGGCTGCAGGACGGACATTGCGCCATCGTAGAAGAAGAAGGCGTTGTTGTCGTCCGGCGAACCGCCGAACAGTTCGATGTTGAACGGGCCCTTGCCATCCTTGAGGCCGAGGCCGTCGACGATGGAGTTTGCCTGCAGAACGCCGACCTGGAAGTTGTCGAAGGTCGCGTAGTAATCGACATTGCCCGAATCACGGATCAGACGGTCATAAGCGATGACCTTGATGCCGGCGTCATGAGCCTTCTGCAGAACGTCGGAAAGCGTCGTGCCGTCGATCGAAGCGATGACCAGAACCTTGGCGCCCTTGGTGACCATGTTTTCGATCTGCGAAAGCTGGTTCGGAATGTCGTCGTCGCCATACTGCAGGTCCGTGGCGTAACCGGCAGCTTCGAGCTGCTTGACGATGTTGTTGCCGTCGTCGATCCAGCGGGCCGAAGCCTTGGTCGGCATGGCAATGCCGACGGTGCCCTTGTCGGCGGCCATTGCCGGTGCAACGAACGAAGCGACGCCGAAGGCAGCCGCAGCCATCAATGAGATAATGGACTTCATTTCTCTCTCCCTTGTTAATAGAGCAGCGGACGAAAAATCGCCCGCCCCGAAACTGTGGCAGGTTCCGTATTGGATAGTTACTTCAGATGGTGAGAAACGAAGTAGGTCTCCTCCACGATCTCACACGTGTTGAGTGCCAACCAGCACACGGCGGCAAACTGGTATGGATTCCTATAACTGTCAAATAGAATAACTGGTAAAGTGCATAACAATTTTGGTATATCGTTAAAAAGTATTACTTTTGATGGAGCGCAGCGAGGAGGCTGCAACCATGACGATTGTTTCCGAGCCCATTTCGATGGACCACGTCGATATCCACAGTGATAATTTCGGCGATGACAGCCTTTTACGTGCAGGACTTAAGCTGAATCACCTGCGGATGATCGTCGCAATCGAAGATAGCGGACAGATTTCCGCAGCTGCGGAAGTCCTCAACATCTCGCAGCCCGCCGCATCGCGCATGCTGTCCGAAATGGAATCGATCACCAAGACGCAGCTCTATGAGCGCGTGGCCCGCGGCGTGGTGCTGACGACCTTCGGCGCGGCCCTTGCGAGACGCGCGCGAAAAATCCTGCTGGAGCTGCGCGAGGCGAGCCGCGAGATCGGCGAACTGAAGAGCGGCAAGGGCGGCTCGGTCTTCATCGGCGCGGTGACGGCGCCGGCCATGAGCCTGGTCGTGCCGGCGATCAACAAGGTGCGCAAGGCCTATCCCGGCATCGAGATCAACATCCAGGTGGAGACCAGCAATGTGCTCGCCCGCGAGCTGCTCGCCGCCCGCCATGACTTCATCATCGGCCGCATCCCTGATGACCTCAACCCGCGCCTGTTCGAGGTGACGGAGATCGGCATCGAGCGGGCCTGCCTGATCGTGCGCAAGAGCCATCCGCTGCTGAAGCAGAAGGTGAGCAGCCTTGCCGACGTCAGGGGTTACGACTGGGTGTTCCAGCCGCCGGGCACGCTGCTGCGCCGCACGATCGAAGACATTTTCCTGGCGCGCGGCGTGGCGCTGCCGGAGAATATCGTCAACACCTCCTCGCTGCTGCTCACCTGCGCCATCGTCTGCGAAACCGATGCGATCGCCCCCGTCGCCGTCGACGTCGCCCATTTCCTTGCCGGCCAGGGCGCCAAGGCCGCCGATGTGCGCGTGCTGCCGATCGATTTCGACATCAACGTCAAACCCTACAGCCTGATCGCGGCGAGCGAACGGGCGCTGCCGCCGAGCGCCAGGCTGCTCTATGACATGATTCTGGAGGAGAGCCGGAAGCAGGCGGAATAGGCCGCAAGCCCGGCGCCATCTTGCCCGGTCTTAATGCGCGCCGGAGCAATTCCGGCAAAAATCCGCAGCGGTTTTTGCGTCCGGAAATTGCGTGAAAAAATTAGAGCACGTCGGGTGTTTCCAGCGGGATGCTCTTGAGGATGCGGGATGCTGTTCGGACAGTCGGTCTTTCAATCAGTGCTCGAGCGGCTGAAGGCCGAGGACGAGACGGCCGACGAGGCCGAAGCGCCGGCCGCCCACCGGGTGGCCGGCCTCGGCACCGGCTTTGCCTTCGATGTCATGGAGGGTGTCTCGGTCGCCTCGCGGCGGATCGGCGAAGCCTATTTCGACAATCTGGATCTCGATGCGGCCGTTGCGATCGCGGAGAGCCCGGCGGCCGCGCCCACCCCTGTCATGCCTGAACATCTCACCCGCACGACGCCGCAGGAGGTTGCCGCCGAACTGGCGATCTCGGCGGAAGATACGCCGCTGACGCTGCGCGAAAAGCGCCGCGCCTTCGCCCGCTTGAACCATCCTGACGGCATCGCCCTGCCCTTCCGTGACAATGCGACGAAGCGGATGATGCTCGCCAATCTGCTGATCGACGAGGCGCTGCGGCGATTGGGCCGCTGACTAGTCCTGGTCTGCCTGCTTGGTGGGCTTTTCCGCGGATATCTCCGCGGGGGATATCTCCGCAGGCTCGTCCTCGTCATCGGCGTCAGGCTCAGCCGCCGGCGCGGCGACCTCAGGCTGCGGATTGAAGGTCCAGAACAGCATATAGAAGGAATAGGCGCCCGCCGCGGCCGACAGCACCGCCCAGAAGGGATCGCCGCCGACAATCTCGAACGCCGCCCAGCCGAAGCAGACGGCAACGATGGCGACGCGCACCCAAAGGCGCCGGTATGCCGGATGGTTCGGATCAATCAGTTGCATCTTTGCCCCGCGGTCAAATATATCGCACATGCCCCTGGCATGTGCCGCACTGCTCATGGCCTGTGTCGCGCTTGTCTTTAGTTCGAATCTTGCAAATGTGAAAGAGCCGCGGGCTTGACGCGACGCAGAGAAGATGGAATGAAAATTCCAGATTTTTGGCAATTCGGTTTATTTGTTCCGAATTCAAGGGAGGTTGCTATGACAGTGAGATTTGGTCTTCTCGGCGCCGGCCGCATCGGCAAGGTTCATGCGAAAGCCGTCAGCGGCGACGCCAATGCGACGCTGGTCGCGGTCGCCGACGCCTTCCCGCAGGCAGCCGAGGCCATCGCTTCGGCCTATGGCTGCGAGGTCCGCACCATCGAGGCGATCGAGGCCGCCAAGGATATCGACGCCGTCGTCATCTGCACGCCGACCGACACGCATGCCGACCTGATCGAGCGCTTCGCCCGCGCCGGCAAGGCGATCTTCTGCGAAAAGCCGATCGATCTCGACGTTTCCCGCGTCAAGGCCTGCATCAAGGTGGTGGAAGAGACCGGCGCCAAGCTGATGGTCGGCTTCAACCGCCGCTTCGACCCGCATTTCATGGCGGTGCGCAAGGTCATCGACGACGGCAAGATCGGCGATGTCGAAATGGTGACGATCACCTCGCGCGACCCCGGCGCCCCGCCGGTCGATTACATCAAGCGCTCGGGCGGCATCTTCCGCGACATGACGATCCACGATTTCGACATGGCCCGCTTCCTGCTCGGCGAAGAGCCGGTCTCGGTGCTGGCGACCGCTGCCGTGCTGGTCGACAAGGCGATCGGCGAAGCCGGCGACTATGACAGCGTCTCGGTGATCCTGCAGACCAAATCCGGCAAGCAGGCCGTCATCTCCAACTCCCGCCGCGCCACCTACGGCTACGACCAGCGCATCGAAGTGCATGGCGCCAAGGGCATGGCGGCTGCCGAAAACCAGCGCCCGGTGTCGATCGAAGTGGCCAACGGCGACGGCTACACCCGCCCGCCGCTGCATGATTTCTTCATGACCCGCTACACCGAAGCCTACGCCAACGAAATCGCCGCCTTCATCGCCGCGATCGAAAAGGGCACGAAGATCTCGCCGTCGGGCGCCGATGGCCTGGCGGCTCTGGTGCTCGCCGATGCGGCGGTGCAGTCGGTCAAGGAAGGCAAGCTGGTCAAGGTTGGGTGACGCATCGGCTCGATCGAAATCGGTCTTAGGAAAGCGCGATGCGCTTTCCTTAAAGCGTGTCGCGATCTTTCAGATTCGCTTGTCACGCTTTAGGTCTTTGTTTTTACGCATGTCTTTATCGCAAAACTGCTGCACACTTTTGCGAGACATGCTTTAGCGAGAAATTATAAAGAGATGGCCGGGCACTCATCCGGCCATTTTGCGTTTGTGGCAAAAGCCATTCTCTACTCGACTTTATGGTCTGACGGGGAGAAGGAACACACCTAACGAACAGAGGGATCGCGGCATGTCTCTTCTCCCCGCAGGCGGGAAGAAGGCGGCGGCAGCCGGATGAAGGGCTGTTCGCCGACCTTCTCCTCGTTCTTTAAAGCGCAGCCTTTATTTTCTCGGCGACATCGGCCGGCACCCATTGCGACCAGATGCTTTCGTCTTGCTGGAGGAAGCGCTTGGCGCCGTCTTCGCCGGTGCCCTGGTTTTCCGTTTCCCAGGCCATGATCTTGCCGACCGTGTCGTTGCTCCAGCCGCGCTTGTTGAAATAGGCCATGACGTCGGGGCTGGTGCGATCGGCAAACTTTTTGGTGACGACGGTCATCACCTTGTCGACCGGCCAGTCAGCGACCTTCGGATCGGGGCAGGCAAGGTTGGTGATGCAGCGCTTCCATTCGACGGGATCGGCCGAACCATTCTGCTTCAGCTTCACCAATTGATATTTGCCGAGCAAAGCCGTCGGCGCCCAGTAATAGGTGATGAAGCCCTGCTTGCGCTCATAAGCCTTGGCGATCGCGCCGTCGAGGCCGGCTGCCGAGCCCGGGTTCATCAGGGTGAAGCCCTTGTCGGCCGCCTTGTACGCCTTGAACAGCTGTGTCGTGACGACGGTCGCGCCCCAGCCTTCAGCGCCGTTGAAGATCGCACCCTTGCTCGGGTCTTCCTGATCGGGAAAGAGTTCGGGATGGGCAAGAGCGTCCTCGACGGTCTTGATGTCGGGATGGGCGTCGGCCAGATATTTGGGGATCCACCAGCCCTGAATGCCGCCGTCGGGAAGCGCCGGCGCGCCAAAGACGATCTTGCCTTCCTGGACGCCGCGCGGAACGATCTCCGGCAGCAGGTCGACCCAGGTTTCGGACGAGACGTCGGGCTCGCTCTTCTCCACCATCGACGTCGTGGTCGGCACCGTATCGCCGGGAACGGTCTCGACATTGCAGCCGTAACCGTTTTCGAGGATGAACTTGTCGACGAAGGTCAGGAGTTCGGCGCTCTGCGCATTATGGACGGCCAGGACGACGTCGCCGCATTCGGCCGCATGAGAAAGCGATGCGAAGCCGGCAAGGCCGGCCAGCAGACATGTGGATGCAAGCAGTTTTTTCATTTTCGTTCCCTCTTCTTTACGGCGTCGATAAGACAGGGCGCCGTATCCCTGTTTAGAAGTAGCTCGCCACGGGCACTCCCAGCGCTTCGAGGCGGGGCGTGATGCCGAGGCCCGGTGCTGTGGGGGCGGTGACCCGGCCGTTACGCACCGTAAAATCGCCGTCGGCGGTCTTGAGCTTGACGATGTCCCGGCATTCGAGCACGCAGCGCAGGTTCTTTTCCGGCACCGTCTGGCCGAGATGGACGATGGCCGCGAAGGCGATGTCCGAGCCCGTCGTTTCCTGGACGCTGACGGTGTAGCCGGCGGCGACCGAGATATCGCGATGCCGGCGGCCGCGGGTCAGCCCGCCATTCTTGGAGATCTTCAGGCCGATGCCTTCGGCGGCGTCGTCGCTGAGGAGCTGGGCGATCGTCGCATCGTCGGTCGCCAGTTCGTCGAAGATGATCGGCACATCCGTGCGCCTGCGCAGCGACATGCATTCGCGCCAGGTCGCGCAGGGGGCCTCGAGCACGAAATCGAGCCCGGCCGGCAGCAGCCGCAGCATACGAAGCGCGGTTTCCACAGTCATGCCGCCATTGGCATCGACGATGAAGAATTCGCCGGGCCGCTTGTCGGCGAGCGAGGCGGCAATTCTGGCGGCATCGACAGCCGGCTCGTCGCCGATCTTGACCGAATGGGCGATATAACCGAGCTGGCGATGCTCGGCGACACGCCGGCGCATATCGTCCGGATCGCCCATATAGATCGACGAGATCACCGGCATTTTCACATCGGTGCGGCCGCCGAGCAGCTCGCAGACCGGCAGGCCGACCGATTTGCCGAACAGATCCCAGCAGGCGACGTCGAGCGCCGTCTTGGCGTGGAGATGCCCGATCAGCGCATGGTCCATGGCGTCATTGATGCGATCGACGCGGCGGGGATCGAGCCCGATCAGGCTGGGCGCGATTTCCGCAATGCCGGCGCGCACGCCGAGCGCGTGAGAGGCGATATAGGTTGCGCCGAACGGGGTGCTCTCGCCCCAGCCCTCCAGCCCGTTCTGCGTCGTGATCCTGACGATCGTCGCATCGAAGCTTCTATATTCCCTGCCGCCCGACAGGCGGTAGACGCCGCCCGAATAGGGCAGGTCGACCTGGAAGACGTCGATTTTTTCGATTTTGAGTTCGCTCATTTGGGCTCTTCTTATTCAGGGATCACATTATTCGGGGATCACGAGGACGAGCTTGCCGGCGATGCGCTTCGACAGAAAATCTCGCTGCGCCTCGACGATGTCGCGCAAGGGGTAGCTCTTGCCGACGAGCGGTTTGATTTCGCCGCGCTCGACATAGGAGACGAGGTTTTCGAAAACGACGTCCTCCTGGAAGGTGCATCCGAAGAAGGTCAGGTCCTTGAGATAGAGGGTTCGGATGTCGAGCTCGACGATCGGCCCGGCGATGGCGCCGGCAACGGCATATCGCCCGCCCTTTTTCAGGACGTCGAGCAGCTCGCTGAAGGACGGACCTGCGGCGACATCGAGCACGACCTCGACCGCCTCCCTGCCGAGGCCGGCAACGATGCTCTCGCCGCGAGGAAGGACGCGGTCGGCGCCGATCGCCACCAATTGCTGGGCCTTATCGGGACTTGAGATCGCCGTGACGCTTGCGCCCCGGCGCTTCGCCAGCTGGATCGCCGCCGAGCCGACGCCGCCGGAGGCGCCGGCGATCAGCACGTGCTCGCCAGCACCGACGGCCGCCCGGTGCAGCATGCCCTCGGCTGTGGAATAGGCGCAGGGCAGCGACGCCAGTTCGACATCGCTCCAATCGCAATCGATCCGATAAGTCTCGCGCGCCGGCGCCACCGCATATTGGGCAAAGCCGCCATCGCATTCCGAGCCGAAGGTCCAGCACTCAAAGGGCCGGTAATCGGTATGGGAGCGTAGCATGTTGCGCACCAGCACCCGTTCGCCGATCCGGCCGGGATCCACATCCTCTCCGACCGCGACGATGCGCCCGCAGCAATCGGCGCCCTGGATGCGCGGAAAGGCGAGCGGCATGCCGGACCAGCTGGCGTCGGCATCCTGCGCCGACTGGAAGCCTGTTGCCCCGCCGCTTTCCGTGCCTGTTGTCACCGCCTTGGAGTACCAGCCGATGCGGGTGTTGATATCAGTGTTGTTGACACCGGCCGCAGCGACGCGGATCAGCACCTCGCCGGCTTTCGGCCGGGGAAGCGGAATGTCCTCGCGATATTCCAGTTTCTCGAAACCGCCATGGCCGGTGAGGAGAACGCCCTTCATCCGCTCTGGAAGCCTTTGCAAGGCTTGTTTCGATGTGGTCGTCTCAATGTTCATGTCTGTTTGGGACCTCGAAAAACAGCGTTGCCAACGCCCCGCATAGGCGCCTTCTCCTCGCGACACGCTGTCGATGGACCTATGAAAACGGCAGGGCGACCTTGAAGACAAGACACATAAAAATCCGGCATGTGTTGAGTTAAACTCAAGACGAACGGGTCTGCCTGCGTTATCATGGCGCAGATATCAACGCCGCGCCGACAGGCGCTGGGGATGGATGGGGGAAGGTCAATGGTTCGCCGTTTCTATGGTCTGCCGTCCCTGACCGCGCTTGCTACGTTCGAGGCCGCCGCCCGGCACGGCAATTTCACCTTGGCGGCAGCCGAGCTCAACGTCACCACCGGCGCCGTCAGCCGGCAGATCAAGTCGATGGAGCAGGAAATCGGCAGTGCTCTTTTCGTGCGCACCGGCAAAGGCGTGATGCTGACCGCTCCCGCCGAACAATTGTACCGGGCGCTGGCAAGCGGTTTCTCCAGGGCCTCCGAAGTCGTCAATTCGATCAAGCAGGGCAACAGCGCCCGCAACGTGACGATTGCCTGCAGCGAGGTGTTCGGGTCGATGTGGCTTATTCCCCGCATGCCGGATTTCTGGCGGCGCTTCACCGACATATCAGTCGATCATCTGATCGGCGACAACTTCAAGACCTTCCGCCCATCGCAGTTGGAGATCCGCATCCGCTACGGATCCGGCAAATGGATCGACGAGACGGCGGAATTCCTGTTCGACGACTGTCTCTATCCGGTTTGCAGCCCAGGTTTCGCCGAACGGCATGCCGGTGCCACGGCCGCCGATCTGGCCGATCTGCCGCTCCTGAACGTCGAGTGGGTCGAGCCCGGCTGGACCGGCTGGGAAGAGGTGCTGTCACGCGGCGGCGTGCCGTATCACGCCGCCAGCGGCAGACGCTTCGGCAAGTTCAGCGTCGCGCTGCAGGCGGCCATGGCCGACCAGGGGCTGGTCGTCGGCTGGCACCGTCTGGTCGGCCCCCTGGTGGAAAAGGGGGACCTGGTGCGCTTCACCGATCTGGTCGTTCCCGACCCCGGGGCCTATTATCTCACCTGGAACAGCACCCGCGCACTGCCTCCCGCCGCCCTGTCGCTGCGCGACTGGATTAGAGGGATTGCCGAAGAGGAAAGAAGGACGCCGATGCCTTTGGCGCGGCCGTCTTCCTAAAACAGTCCGGATGGTCGCTTTCTCTCGGCCTGAGTTCACCGTCAGAATCGTCGGCGTTTCCCCACACTTCGTCGTCCTCGGGCTTGAGCCGAGGACCTACGCCGCATCCACCGGCAGTCGTGGCATGGATCCCAGGCTCGAGGCCTGGGATGACGGAGGGTGGGGTTGCGTTTGCGTCAAACTCGCCATCGGCGCAGGGGATGAGGCGTTCAGTTTCTGGTCGAAGGCGGGGCCGAGAGCGGCCTGTCATCCTGGTTGCCGCCATCTACCCGTGATCACGGGATGCCACGACCTTTCGATTCTCTTTTCTCCCCTCGGGGATAAGGTGACCGGCAGATGAAGGAGCCGGCGAGGCCCATGTAAAAATCGCAGCTGTGGCCGTATTCCTCGCTGTCTTGCTCCAGAAGCTACCCCATCCTCCGTCGTCCTCGGGCTTGACCCGAGGACCCACGCCGCATTCACTGGCAGTCGTGGCATGGATCCCAGGCTCGAGGTCTGGGATGACGGAGGGTGGGGTTGCGTTTGCGCCAAACTCGCCGTCGGCGCAGGGGAATGAAGCGTTACCGGGCGGGCGGCGCTATAACAGGCACGCGAAAGCACCTCGCGCCATCCGAAATATCGACAGCCTGTTTGGCGGCAGCGCACCTCCAACCTCTGTCATTCCAGGCCTTGAGCCTGGAATCCATGCCCGCAGCTGATCGAGCCGGCTAAAGGTGAAAGACCCCTCAACCCCAGCCCCCAACCGAAATGTGTAATCCAAGTCGATACTGCCGAAACCCCTTGTGGCATGGGTGTTTGGAAATATCTTCGTGAAGCATCTACGCACTCACCGCTTTAATTGGGATTTTTTCGACAGGAGGGAATCGCAATATGGAATCGATCATTGAGATTGGGACTATAAAAGATGTTGAGCCATGGGCGCAGCTTCGCCTTGCGCTGTGGCCGCATCACTCGCTTGAGGATCATCGAGCTGAGTTGGGCCGGGCATTTCTGTCGGAAAATGCAGAAGCCGTCGCGTTCATCGCGCGAAATGCTGCGAATGACGCTGTCGGGTTTGCTGAAGCCACTTTGCGACATGATTATGTGAATGGATGCAGCAGTTCGCCCGTTCTGTTCCTCGAAGGGATTTATGTCCGGCCCGTTGACAGGCGAAAGGGTATCGCAGGATTGCTTTGCAATGCCGTTGCCGCTTGGGGAAAGTCGCTTGGGTGTGTTGAGTTCGGCTCCGACGCGCCGCTTGAGAATTCAGCCAGCCACGCGCTCCATGCCGCTTTAGGATTTGAGGAGACACAACGCGTCGTGTTCTTCCGCAAGCCGCTGTAGGCCGGTGTTGGGGGGCTTTAATCCCCGCCCTGCCCCCCCGAGATCACAATATCCTGGTCGATCACCGAGAGCGCCCGGTTGAGATGCCCTTCGAAGACGAGGATCGGTTCGTCGGCCACGACGCGGATTTCCGGCATGCCTTCCATGCGGACGATATGGGACTGGCCCAGCCCCTCTTCGAGGCCCTGGCGCAGCAGATCGTAATAGCGGGTGCCGGGGCCGGTGATGGCGATGGGCATGCGTTCGGTGAGGCTGAGCATGCGCGACAGGCCGTTGCCGAGCGCCAGGCCCGCCTGGCGGAAGGCGATCGTGGAGGTGCGGTGGCCCTGGCGGGCTTTGGCGGCGATTTTGTCGAGTTCGGTGACGGGGACGAATTTTGCCGGGATCGTATCGAGCGGCACTTCGAAGGCGCTGCGCAGGATGGCGTAGAAGCCGGCATAGGCTTCGATGCAGCCGCGGGTGCCGCAGCGACAGAGGCCGCCACCCGCCATGTGCAGCATGTGGCCGAAATTCGGCGCCGAGATTTCCTGGCCGGTCTGGCCGCCGCCGCGCCTGACGATGCCGAGCCCGATGCTGTGGCCGAGCGAGAGGGCGGCGAGCGAGCGGAAATCGGCGCCCTTGACGATCTCCTCCCGGGCGCCGAGAGCGGCTGCGACCAGCAGCGTCTCGTTGTCGAGGATGACTTTGGCCTGCCAGTCCGGCCGCAGCACCGATTCGAAATCGATCTGATCGCTGCCGAAGATCGGCGACCAAACGAGGACCGGCTCGGTTGAATTGACCAGGCCCTTGCTGCTGATCGAGATCAGCAGCACTTTTTCCTGGGAAATCCTGGAGCGCTCGAGAATGCGGGAGAGCCCGGCGCGCACGCCTGCGACGAAGCGGGCGGCCCCTGCCGGATCATGCGAGCGCTCCTCGCTGAAGCGGTCGATCAGCTTGCCGGCATAATCCACAAGCGAATATTGCACGGCATCCGACGAGATGATGACGACGATGAGATAGCCGCAATCGCGCCGCTGGCGCAGAAGCACGCGCGGCCGGCCGCGGCCGCTGGCGGCCTGCTGCTCGGATTTTTCGATGATATGGGCGCGTTCCAGATCGGCTGTTATCGCCGAGATGGTGGCCGAGGAAAGGCCGGTGAAATCGGATATTTCGGTATGGGCGAGCGCGCCGTGACGGCGCAGCACGGACAGCACGAGCACGCTGTTTCTCTGCCGGACCAGCTCCGTGCTCGACTTGGTCAGCATGAATGCCGCCCTCTCCCCTATTCAATCGTTGGAGCATGTTGTCCGCCCGAAAAGCGCTCAGACTTTTCGGCATCATGCTTCTCTCCGCCCTCGCTTCCACTGCATCGCCAACCGCCGTTCCGCAAGGAAAAATAAGCTGACGGCCCAGTGTTGACAGCCGAAAAAATCTCTGACATCAAATTTCTCGACTGTCGAGAAAATAATCCGAATTTTCCTCGACAGCTTTTCGCGGTGGCCGGAGGAAGCATGGGCTGGGCCGGTCGCAACTCACTCGGGAGGATAGTATGAAGTCTATTTTGAAATTGATGGCAGGCGCGGCCATTCTCGTTTCCGTGCACACGGCTGCCATGGCTGCCGATCTCGTCGTCGGCGTTTCCTGGTCGAATTTCCAGGAAGAGCGCTGGAAGACCGATGAAGCCGCGATCAAGAAAGCTCTCGAAGCCAAGGGCGCCAAGTATATTTCCGCTGACGCGCAGTCTTCGGCCGCCAAGCAGCTGACCGACGTCGAATCGCTGATCTCGCAGGGCGCCAACGCGCTGATCATTCTCGCCCAGGATTCCGACGCCATCGGCCCGGCCATCGAAAAGGCCGCTGCCGAAGGCATCCCGGTCGTCGGCTACGACCGCCTGATCGAAAATCCGGCCGCCTTCTACATCACCTTCGACAACAAGGAAGTCGGCCGCCTGCAGGCCGAGGGCGTCTTCAAGGCCAAGCCCGAAGGCAATTACGTCTTCATCAAGGGCTCGTCCTCCGACCCGAACGCCGATTTCCTGTTCTCCGGCCAGCAGGAAGTGCTGAAGGCCGCGATCGACGCCGGCAAGATCAAGAATGTCGGCGAGGCCTATACGGACGGCTGGCTGCCTGAGAATGCTCAGCGCAACATGGAGCAGTTCCTGACCGCCAACAACAATAAGGTCGACGCCGTTGTTGCTTCGAACGACGGCACCGCCGGCGGCGCGATCGCAGCGCTCGACGCCCAGGGCCTCGCCGGCTCCGTTCCGGTTTCCGGCCAGGACGGCGACAAGGCGGCGCTGAACCGCATCGCGCTCGGTACCCAGACGGTTTCCGTCTGGAAGGACAGCCGCGAACTCGGCACCCGCGCTGCCGAAATCGCTCTCGACCTCGCCGGCGGCAAGGACATGAGCAAGATCGACGGCGCCCAGACTTTCAAGGGCGGCCCGAAGGGCGTGGAAATGCAGTCGGTCTTCCTGAAGCCGCTTGCTATCACCAAGGAAAACCTCAACGTCGTGATCGACGCCGGCTGGATTTCCAAGGCTGAAGCCTGCCAGGGCGTCAAGGCCGACACCGTCGCTGCCTGCAAGTAAGCACGCTTCGGACTGAATGCCGGCGCCGCAGCGGAAAGACCGTTGCGGCGCCGGATGCGGATGCGAACTCCAAGGACGCAGTTCCTCCGCCTCGCCGCACCATCGCGGACCTGCATTCCCTGCCGGAAGGGTGTCGCGACGCCACGCCACGGTTTCCGGAAGCATCGCGATGGTCAGTTGAAGAACAGACGATGACGCCGCCAACAGTTTCGGGCACGCCGGCGCACCCGTCCAAACATAATGGGGGAACGGCAAACCCATGGCCGAAATGGTAAAATCAACAGCATCAAGCGGGCCGCGAACGGCGGAAGCCAATCCGGTGACCCGCTTCTTCCGCGCCACCGAGATCGACACGCGCCTGCTCGGCATGATCGGCGCGCTCATCATCATCTGGATCGGTTTCCACATCATCACCGGCGGCCTGTTCCTGACCCCGCGCAATCTCTGGAACCTCTCGGTTCAGACGACCGACATCGCGATCATGACCACAGGCATGGTGCTGATCATCGTCACCCGCAACATCGACCTTTCCGTCGGTTCCGTGCTCGGCCTCTGCGGCATGATCATGGGCGTGACCCAGGCGAAGATCCTGCCCGAATATATCGGCTTCGACAGCCCCTTCACCTGGGCGATCACGCTCATCATCGGCATTGCGGCGGGCTGCCTGATCGGCGCCTTCCAGGGCATCATCATCGCCTTTCTGAACGTTCCCTCCTTCATCGTCACCCTCGGCGGCCTGCTGGTCTGGCGCGGCGCGACCTGGCTTGTGACCAGCGGCCAGACGGTTGCCCCCATGGACCAGACTTTCCGCATCATGGGCGGCGGCGCGGAAGGCTCGATCGGCGCCACCTGGAGCTGGATCGTCGGCATCGCCGCCTGCCTGTTCGTCGTTGCCAGCATCGTCGGCTCGCGCCGCCAGCGCCGCCGCTTCGGCTTTCCGCGCCGGCCGATCTGGGCGGAATATTTCCTCGCCATCCTCAGCTGCGTGCTGATCCTCGGCGCTGTCTGGATCGCCAACAGCTATTACTGGCCGATCAACATCGCCAAGAAATATGCCGAGACCAACAATATTCCCTGGCCCGATACCGGCCTGGATATTCCCTACGGCATCGCCGTGCCGGTGCTGATCGCGATCGTCGTCGGCATCATCATGACCTTCATTGCCACAAGGCTGCGCTTCGGCCGCTACGTCTTCGCGATCGGCGGCAACCCCGAGGCGGCCGAACTCGCCGGCATCAAGACCCGCTGGGTGACCGTGCGCATCTTCGCGCTTATGGGCGTGCTCGCGGCCATCGCCGCGGCGATTTCCACCGCCCGCCTCAACGCCGCGACCAACTCGCAGGGCACGCTCGACGAGCTTTACACCATCGCTGCCGCCGTGATCGGCGGGACGTCGCTGGCGGGCGGCACCGGCACGATTGCCGGCGCCATGCTCGGCGCGCTGGTCATGCAATCGCTGCAATCGGGCATGGTTCTCGCCCATGTCGACACCCCGCTGCAGAGCGTCGTCGTCGGCACTGTCCTCGTCGTGGCGGTCTGGCTCGACACCGTCTATCGCGCCCGTGCCAAGTGAGAGGAGCCCTAGACATGGCTGATCAACGCACTCCCCTTGTGGAACTGAAAAACATCTCGATCTCCTTCGGCGGCATCCACGCCGTGGACAATGCCTCGGTCGATCTCTATCCCGGCGAAGTGGTCGCTCTTCTCGGCCATAACGGCGCCGGCAAATCGACGCTGATCAAGATCCTCTCCGGCGCCTATAAGCGCGACAGCGGCGAGATCCTGATCAATGGCGAGCCGGCCGACATCCGCAATCCGCGCGATGCCAAGAAATACGGCATCGAGACGATCTACCAGACGCTCGCCGTCGCCGACAATGTCGACGCCGCCGCCAACCTCTATCTCGGCCGCGAGCTGAAGACCCGCTGGGGCACGCTCGACGACGTGGCGATGGAGGCTTCGGCGCGCGAAGTGATGGGGCGGCTCAACCCCAACTTCAAGCGCTTCAAGGAGCCGGTGAAGGCGCTTTCGGGCGGACAGCGGCAATCGGTGGCGATTGCCCGCGCCATCCTCTTCAACGCCCGCATCCTGATCATGGACGAGCCGACGGCCGCCCTTGGCCCGCAGGAGACGGCGCAGGTGGGCGAGCTGATCAAGCAGCTGAAGAAGGAAGGCATCGGCATCTTCCTCATCAGCCACGACATCCACGACGTCTTCGACCTCGCCGACCGCGTCTCGGTGATGAAGAACGGCCAGCTGGTGG
Organism: Rhizobium sp. BT03; assembly: GCF_030053155.1. Lineage (NCBI taxonomy): Bacteria > Pseudomonadati > Pseudomonadota > Alphaproteobacteria > Hyphomicrobiales > Rhizobiaceae > Rhizobium > Rhizobium sp. BT03. Next base: position 3,808,871 of record NZ_CP125640.1, on the reverse strand, counting down.
GCCACGCCCGCACCGAGGATGTGACCAAGGACGAAGTGCTGGGCATGATCATCCTCGGCAAGGTGCCGCCCAAGGCCATCCCCGGCCCCGGCGCCATGCAGATCTGATCGCCGTCAAGGCGCCCTGCCCCAGACAACCGCTCCGCCGCCCGCAAAGGCCGGCGGAGTTTTTCGTTCAATCCCAAGGCTGACGAATAAAAACACCCCGCAAACCGCAAGCATCGGTATTTCTGAGAATTTCGCGATTGAAGCCGGCCGCAAGCTAGGCTAAGAACCACCCATCGGACAGGCGATTCAAACCGCCTTCGGCATGCACCCGTAGCTCAGCTGGATAGAGTGTTGGATTCCGATTCCAAAGGTCACAGGTTCGAATCCTGTCGGGTGCGCCATATAAATCAGGGACTGATCCCCGATTTGTTTCGACCGAACAGGAAGCGTATAGGAAGCGGGCCATTAGTAGTCTCCCACAGCTTTCGGTTTCGCAGAAAAATCGGGATCTGTGGCGCCAGACGTCAATGGGAACACTACGGGCCGATTCGATGATCTGCCAGAAGCTGGCAAGGAAGCCATGCTCAACCTTGCGCGAGCACTCGCCAGACGGCGGGCAAGAAAAGACTATCTGGAGGAATTGCGCGGCGCCGATGGCCTGGTCGAGCCATCAGCTAAGTCGGTTATTCGGACCACTGAATGTTGATCATGCCATCTAGGCTTTGGATTGCACGGCCGATCGCCTTGTAGTTAACAGTCTCCCACCCCAGTTTCCGGTCATGGCCCCGCCTAAAGCGGCGGTATTCCATATGCAAAGTCTGATTAATATGGGCCGCTGGGATGTACGAATTCGCTGGAGAACGCGGCTTACGCACGACATGTGCAACCCGTTGCACTGCCCTAAAGGCTATCTCCGCCGCTGACGCGTACCACTATCTGAGGTGTTCTACTATCTTGACGTGCACCACTGCAAGGCGCAATAATTTGCCCTTATTGATTTCCAAGAGCAATAGCCGCGTTCAACTAACAATCGAGATTGGGAGTAGGTCAAATGTGTGCAAGCTCAACATTCCGTTTAGTGACAAATGCCTTGGACCGTCGTGCTATAGCGCGAACTTTCGTCGTGCTCGGAATGGCTACTTTTGCCTTCCAACCTGCTTTCGCAGCACCTATAAACGACAGGATCGACAAGGTGCTGTCTAAAACCGTGGCCAACGCTCAGACAATGGCACAACTCGTCAACAACAATTGCCCGGGCGGTTCGAATGGGCTCAACCCGATCCATCAAGACGTAACCCTCCAACTGAGCGCTACCGTTGCAAACCAGATCAACGATATCCGCCTCGCCCTGGCGAAGGCTGGCGACAATGATCTCACACCGGAAGTGCCAACGATCAACTCGATCATGGCCGAGGTGCAGAAGATGACCGACATCACGCATAACAACTGCTCGGGCGGATCAGGTGGCATCGATCCGTTTCACTTCGGCGAGATGGTGCAGCTCAAGGACGAGACGATCTATACACTGAAAACGCTGGTAAGCGTATTTGCTAACTAGCCGCGCGCAGTCTGAAAGGCGAAAAAAGAACGTGCGGAGGATGCGTTCCGCAGGTCCTTTCGTTTCTGACGCCAGGGATCGAAACGCCAATTCCTTCGTCGGAGCGTGGAACCTTGCCCATGCTCCGCTAGACGAAATCATACTGCAGCGCGCTGCGCAATGCTGCCGCAGAATCGCGCAGCACCGGCGAAAACTGGATGAGCGCTGGGCGTAGACGTCGGCACGGGACTACTGAGACCTATAGTGGACCGGCTCATCCCTACCTCTCAGAAGCCGCGATGCCACCAACCTGCTGGCAGCAAAGAGTTTGCGAGCGTGACGAGCATGAGCAGGATCGCGATCAAGATCCATCGGATGATCCGCAGCTCTGTGACAATTGCTTTGCTGTTGATCCCGATGAAGTAGGCCAGATATTCCTGGGGCTTAGATTGTTCTAGCGCACGCTCTCACCGCTGATATTCCTCGAACGCGTGATCACGAGAAAACCACCCCATGCCATGCCCCCCGGATTCGCCGTCGTCTTCTCCACAACAACTAGCCGTGCTTGAACTGGCACGCAAATGTTAGCCGGGGGCCCGGCCGCCTTTCGGCCGATTCATCCACTAGTGGTAGATTGTAATTTCTTCGTGTTTCTTTCAAATATTCAGATTTTGGCGTAAACGTTACAGTGGCATCAATGCCATTTCTACATCAATACTTGCATAGGGAGAAAGCTATGAAAATGCTCATCGCAGGGGTAATTGTCGCTCTCACTCCATTTCAAGTGTCAGCGGACGATGATGTGCTCGTCTCGCATTTCGAAGTTCTGAAGCAATGCAACAGGATGAGTTTCATCGATAAGACTGCCAAGGAACTCAACACCCCCGAGGGGAAAGCGCTAATCACAGTTGCCGCCGGGGCGCTGGGCGTGGATCCGACTCTTGTGGGCTTAGCCGTTGCTGCCATTCCCATTGAGGGACAGAATAACGAGCAAGATACTCATCCATTTATCCGGACACCCAAGGGCTATACAATTTGCACCGCCCGACCTTCCAACTTGAATACTGGGTCCGGTCAATACGGTATCGAGACGCATGGTGATACGACATTCAACTCCACCATCATACGGGATCCGGCTAAAAACGGGCTCGCGATGTACATGGTTGTCCCTTGCAAACGCTCGACCGATACGCGGGTGCAAGCCGGCTTTGACGTCACTTTCGTGAAAGCAGCCGCAGGATGGGAGCAAAAATATCCAAACTGCCAGAAGACTGGAAGCCATCCTTGGCTCGCGCGAAACAACGGGACTACCCTTGATCCTGCACCCTAGCGGCGATCCCCGCTCCGTGACCAGCTGGGGCTTGTAATGATCGCGGCGTCGGCAAGCGTCGGTGGGTTCGAAGTCTAGTTGATCCGATAAACTGCCGCACTCTCAGCAGCATCCCGCAACCCCTTGTAAGACGCGTGACGGAGCTTCCCGTCATGCGTCCAGGCTCGATATTCAATCTCAGCGACAAGCTTCGGATCGATGAAGACCGCGTTTCGCTTCCGCCCAGTGTCGACAGCGGGTTTGCCGATGATCAACTTATCCATCTGCTTCCGCAGCTCAGCCGCGGAGCGTTCGTTGAAGCCGGTTCCCGCTCCCCCGACATAGACGAGCTCATTTCCCTTGCGCGCGGCGAGCAGCAACCGCCCGATGTCCCCGAATGATGCTATCGCCTTCTCATTTCCAACGATCACGAAGCCATCGCTCTGGGTGCATTTGATCTTCACCCAGTCACCCAGCCGGCCGGATCGATATCGTGCGTCCCTCCGCTTGGCGATGATCCCTTCTAGCCCGTGCTCACAGGCGATGCGCAAGAGCGCGTCTCCATCGGCCTCGATTTCCTCGGACAGTCGAATGGCATCTTCGCCGCCGGGAGCCACCAGCCCGTCCAGGAGATGACGCCGCGACGTGAGTTCGGTTCCCGTGAGGTCATGGCCGTCGAAGTGGAGCAGATCGAAGACCATCAATATCGCGTCTCTCGACGTCCTTCTGCCGCCGCGGCCGCCGAGCGACTGTTGGAGTTTCCCGAAGTCCGCCCGCCCCTGCTCGTCAAGCACTACGGCTTCACCGTCCAATATCGCCGTTGAAACTGGAAGTCTCTTTGCCTCGGCCACGATAGCCGGGAAGCGAACCGTCCAGTCGTGCCCTCCCCTGGTCAGAATGCGGACGCCAGACGGCTCGATGTGAACGACCAGGCGGTACCCGTCCCACTTGATCTCGTAAACCCAGTCACGGCCCTTCGGTGGCCGTGGCTTCGGTAACGCAAGGCACGGGTCGATGCGCGCCGGCATAGGATCGAGAGGAAGATTGGGTTGGCGGGATCTCGGCGCCGCCGCGCCTGGCTGCGGGGCGGAGCGTCGGGTTCGCTGAGCAACGGCTTGGAAGGCTTACTGGGCGGCTTCGTCATGGGGACGCTCTTATTGCAGGCGGACAAGGTTACAATCAAGGAATGCAGTGACAGCAGCCCACGTACACGCCGACGACCTGCACTTCGACACCGCAAAGCACGTGGGTTGGTGGCCCGGTCCGTCAGGTTAGGACTACCTGCTATTGATGAGGCAGAATTGATCCTCTGCGCATCGCTAACGGCCATCGATGGCGACACAGTGAAATGCGACGGTCAGAACATGCGGCTGCTGGGGGAAGGTGTTCCGTTCGTCTCGGGCATAGATACGCCGGAGATCGGATCGCACGCGAAGTGCATCAAGGAACGGAAGCTGGCGCTGATCGCCATGGGACGATTGAAAGAGCTTTTGGCTGAAAAGGGATTGCGTGTCGTATTCCAGCGGCGCGGTGGACAAGACACAAACGCACCGGCCGCTCGTTAACATCTACCGAACGAATGGTGAAGAAATCGGCAAGAACCTGCTGCAAAAGGGGTTTGCGCTTGCAGTTAGTTGCCAAGAGGGATGGTGTAGGTAACTCCAGTGCCAGAAGGTCCATTTCCACTGAAATTGCGCGGATTAAGAGGAGGCGGCGGCGATCCGCCGGACCCGTTTGGAGATATCGAGTTTCCACCCACCGTGCCAACATTGAAACCTGAATTAGGAACAGATGGCGCTGGAGCTAGCCCAGCCCCATTGAGTTGACCCCGTTCGATCAACTGGGCTGCGGTTGGCGGGACAACCTGAACCGGCGGAGGTAAGACGAGCTCTTCCGCTGATACGGGAAGATTCGCACTCCATCCGACAAAAATTACAAAGACTATCGCTGGGACAAGTTTCATAAAAGCCTCCATCATTCCGGTTAATGGTGCACAACCAAAGAAAACGCGTGATGAATCAAGCTGATGTAGGATCAGTGACATTCGTGTGGCGAGCGGACACCTCCAAAGCACTCGCCAAAGAGCAGCCATGGCGTCACGTTTGGTCAACTTTAAATTGACTCCAAAACCCCGCGACTGCAAGCGTTAGAGTTGTCCCCAATTCGGCGTAATCCTAAAGGTGGCATCCGACGGGACGCAGATGGCGGACCGGCGCCATCGATCAATTGATCAGCCCATGCCTCAGCCAAGCCACAGCACGCGAACCTTGGCGTCCAGGCCGGTATTTATCACCACAGCTTATCGAGAGGGCTGATCTCTGCCCCTTGCTAGTCAAGGCGACGATGGATCGCACCGCGGCTGTCATCGGCGTTCTGCTTCTCCTCGCTGACCTCACGGAGGAGAGAAACGTTCTCCTCGATCCCGGTAGGTCTTGCCTTCGACCCGACCAAGGGCGCGCAGGATGTCATCATTGCTCGTAGGTGCCATTCAGTCCGTGCCGCCCATGCCATTACGGATTTTTTTCCGAATTTGAGCGTGGCAGAATAGCAGTGCATTTTATAACCTGTGATCGGTTGGTCCGGTCTCGGCATGTTATGTCCGCGGGTCGGTAAGATCAGGAGGCTCAACCGTGACCGTTGGCAGCCGATCTGGCAAACCTAGATCTTCAGGGCCGGGCATTTGATAAGAAACGATGAGACCTTCGGCGCACGAAGCGCGCCTCGTTATTAGAGATGTTAGATGAGCTAAAAGCCACACTGGTTTCAACGGCATCGAAGATCGCCCGCGAGCGGGGATCTGTAACTTTGCGCATGGTGGCTTCGTGTAGCTTCTTCCCCGTTTCACTGCTTCACTCAGAGATGAAGCCTATGTGCCAGCTCCGGCGCTCGCATTTCTCACCAATTGTCATAAGCTAAGTCACGGTTTGGGGTGCACACGTTCCTCAAGGCGACGAAGCAAGACGGAGGCCAAGGTCAGATGATCGAGGCAACGGTCGATTGAGTCGGCATTGATTTCATGTCCGCGCGGGTTTCTGATGGCAGACATCGCGCCTGCGAAGATGAATTTGTAGCCGCTCTGCTCGTCGAGTTCGGTTTGCGTCGACATCTCGGTCAGCTTGATCTTCGTGTTCTTGTCGCCAAAGGCATTCATCATGAGGCCATATCCGCTGTCATTGACGCGGGAAAGCTTCTTCACCTTGAGATCAATGAATTTGAAGACCTCGAAGGTAGCCTGAGAGTAATGGCCGTCGTCGAAGAGGGGCTGTGCGACCTTACCTATCTCCGGATGGATGTTCCTTTCATCGAAGGGATGAATCGCCTTGCCTGGGGGCCGCGCTGAATCCTTTCCGACGTTCACAGCCCTCCTAGCGATGTCTTCGAAAAGTGTCAGGCTATCACTCATTCAAAAGATTCGCCCGGATGCTGCGGAAGATGTTGTCGTACGTTTCCTGCGAGCCTTCGGCCGGAAGGTTGATCTCAATCCGAACCGTGAGTGCCATGTCCTTTTTCGGGGAAGCTGCCGCCGCCGGTGGCGCTGACACTTCGATGTGAGGCGCTGGCTCTTTCGACTTAGCCGGTTTGGATTTCAGCTGCTTCGAGAAATTTGACGCGGGCTTCGTCTTGGTGCTGTTATGCGCCTTGCTCTGCGCTTGCTCAAAGCCAGAAAGGGCAGCGAATGCTTGAAACACCGAAGCTTGACGTCCGCCTATAACCTCGCTCGTCTTGTCGGCCGTCCTGAAATATCCAACCAACTTTGGCTTGTGAAGAGACCACGCGTCATCAGCAAAATGCTCGAAGAGGTCGGAATAGGCTTCTTTGACAAGACGCTGAAATCCTGCCTCGAACTCGCCGTCAGGAAGTACGAATACGTCGTGTCCTTCCTTGGTACGTTTGCCTTCCTCATCGATGACTTTGATGAACTGCAACGCATTTATCACATAGCTCTCGTTGTTTGGTGCGAGCTGGTATTTTTTGACGGTCTCCGAAGTCACTGTTGCCGGAAAATTCTTACGAAGAAAGCCGATCATCTGCGCGATGTTACCACTTCCCGAGATGTACGGATGCGATGCCATAGAAGGTCTCCAGAGACTCGTGCTTCCACGAGCATTCTTCTTGACGGCAATTCTTGTCAATCCCGGCAAAACGCCGACTTACGGTTGTCCCCAAGGCATATTCGGCCTTGCAAACTCTAGCGGCACGATTTTCTCGATGAGATCTAATAAATCCAGCACAACACAAGGCCGATCAAAGCGCCAGTGCTACCATGGAGCGCACGGGTGGGAGATGCCAAACACCAGGCGGCGAACGCCATCATTGCGCAGCCCTCCATAATCCACGCGGCTCCCCCTGCCCCGCTGCGCAGGCCGCGATTGCTCCTAAAGTGACCCGCATCCTCAGCACGCTTCCGCATCCGCCCGTTAGCAATTTATTGACCATAAGCTGGCTTTACTAATCCTGATGGATGCGGAGTTCCCGCCCGTCGTCGAGTGTTCGGTGTTAGACAGGATTGTTGGCGTTGAAGTATTCACTGCAAGGTTTGTCGGGCGGAATTGCCACGCTCCTGTCGCGTGCGGAGCGCTTCGCAGCGCAGACCATTCTGCCGGCTCTGTTTGCGCTGCCGGCGCTTGTCGGTTCCGCATCATTTGCCTCGGCTGAGGATCGCGCCCTGAAGCTGTTCTTTACCCATACGGGCGAGAAGGCGACGATTACCTATAAGCGCGACGGAAAGTTCGATGCCAAGGGCCTTGCCCAGATCAATCGGTTTCTGCGCGACTGGCGGAGGAACGAGCCGACCCGGATGGATCCCCGGCTGCTCGACCTGGTCTGGGAGGTGTACAAGCGCAGCGGCGGCAAGGATTACATCCACGTTGTTTCCGCCTATCGCTCCCCCACCACCAACAACATGCTCCGCAACCGCTCGCGCAGCACCGGTGTCGCCAAGAAGAGCCAGCACATGCTGGGAAAGGCGATGGATTTCTACGTTCCCGGCGTGAAGCTTGCGACGCTGCGGGCGCTTGCCATGCAGATGCAGGTCGGCGGTGTCGGATATTATCCGACCTCGGGATCGCCCTTCGTGCATCTCGACGTCGGCAATGTCAGGGCCTGGCCGCGCATGTCGCGGCAGGAACTCGCGCGCATATTCCCGAATGGGCAGACGATGCATCTCCCGGCCGATGGCCGGCCGCTGCCGGGATACAATCAGGCGGTTGCGAATTACAAGAAACGCGTCGGCCCCACCTCGATCCAGATTGCCGGCACGGCTGGAGAAGACGAAGAGGTGGTGGTCTCGACCAGGTCGAGCCGCGGCACCACGGACGGCAACCTCGTGACGGCGCTTCTGCCGACGCCGAAAAGCCGAGCCTTGAATGCGCTCGCGCTGCAGACCGGCGCGGCCGAGCGGGATGACAAAGGCTCCGCTCCGGATCTTCCATCCTTGCCGATTCCGATACCGGCGATGCGGCCGGCCGCCCTTGAGCACGGCGCCGATGTGGACGACGAACTGGAGACGGCGTCGATCGGCCCGATCTCAGCACTTCCGGAGAGACCGGCTTCGGCATTGCCTGTTCACGCCCGCTTCCATCCCCGCATTGCTGCGACGGACGCCCCCAGGCAGGGCGCGGATATGATCGCCTCGCTGCCGATGACCGCTTCCTGGGAAGAAGCAAATTTCCTCGGATCGACATCCCAAGCGGCACTGATGAAATGGGCGCTGCACTCTTCCGGCGAGGCGATGGGATTGAGCGCGCCTCGTGTCTCCCCGCGCGCGGTTCATCGTGAGGCGAATGTGGCGACGTCGGGTGAGGATGTCATCCCGGTCGCTGCCAGCGGCCCGGTTGCCGTCAGAGGCCCGTTCGACGCCGGCCGGTTTACATCGGCACCGGAGGGCTGACCGCAATCATCATGGGGAGCATGGGAGCGACCTTGCCGTCAGTCGCAGACGATGCCGTAGATTTCGCGATATTGCTCCAACTGCTCTTTCGGACCTGCTAACAGCAGCGGGCAAGCGGTGTAGTTTCCCTTCACTTTCCCATTCTCGGTATACATCCAGTCGAAGATATCCGACTTCTCGAACTCGACGCGATCATCGGGCTTGATGTTGTGGATGTACTCAGGCGTATCGCTGAGAAGAGCAGTGAAATGGTCACCCGATGCCTCGATCTGGTAGACCCACATGAACTCCACATTCGGCGCCATCTGGTCAGTGGTCAGCGCCACGCCTTTGGCCTTGTCTGTGAAACCCAGTTTTATGCTGTAATTTTCGGTTCCGGCCGGTGGATTTCGAAGTTTCTCGAGGAAGCCGTCCAACTCCCTCATGGATTTCTCATGGGCTTTGGCCATCCCCGGATCATTGGGCGCGATCCTCTGGATGTTTGGATTGTCGGTGGCCAGGGCGGGTTCGGCGGGAATGGCCAGAATGGATAGCGCAAGTATTGAGAAGAGTGAAATGACGCTGCGCAGCATTCGATAGACCTTAAATTGTCGTGACTATACGACGCACCATAGCTATCTGGGGTTGATCTTCAAGACCGGCTTGGTGCACCGGCGCCGGCGCTGCTGCCCACCACGTTAGCACCGTATTAGCCCGAATGATCTACTGTCGTGACGCCAGGGCAAACCCGTCTATCCATTGCAACCGGGAAAGCAGAGTGGCGACGAGCCCTGAGACGCCGACGGCTGACGGAGGATACATGAAACTGGTTCTGGGCAGCGCGATAGTGTCGTGTGCCATCCTGCTCTCCGGCGTGCCGGGATTCGCCGCCTCTGGCGGAGGGCAGTCGGATGGGCAAGGCACGAGATACTGGCACGTCACTCCACCGCCCGGGCAATGCAATATAAGCCAGGCAAGAAACCGGGCGCTTCGGGCCGGCATCTATCGCAGCGAGATCATACAGCAGGATGACAATGTCATCGTGCTCAGAGGTTTGGATCAATCGGGCGACCGGCGGGAGATCGGCTTCGGCAACATCAGGGGATGCCCCGAGTTGGATGGCTATGAGGATGGGCGCCCCTGAGGGCATGGCCGGAGTTTGTTCGACGAACGCTGCGACCGGATGTGCTGCAGGCCGCCCGGCCCAACCCTACTCGCTCTGCCGCAGATTGCGGATCCGATCGAACAGCACCGCCAGCACGATCGCCCCGCCGATAAAGGTGCCCTGCCAGAAGGCGTTGATGCCGAGCAGGCCGAGGCTGTTGCGGATCACTTCGATCAGCGCCGCGCCGACCAGGGCGCCGAAGGCGGTGCCGACGCCGCCGGCGAGGTTGGCGCCGCCGATGACGGCGGCGGCGATGACCTGCAGTTCCATGCCGGCACCGATATTGGTGGTGACGGCGCCGAGCCAGCCGGTCTGGACGATGCCGGCGATACCCGCCGAGAGCGCCGAGATCATGTAGACGGCAACCTTGATGCTGCGCACCGGAACGCCGGTCAGGGTGGCGGCATGTTCATTGCCGCCGATGGCGAAGACATAGCGGCCGAAGCGCGTCCAGCGCAGCACGAAGCCGGTGATGAGCGCCAGGATGACCATGTAGAGCACCGGGTTGGCGATGCCGAAAAACCAAGCGCCGCCGCCGAGCGCGAGCAGCTTGTCGTGGTCGGGGCCGAACTGGAAAACGACGGTGTTGTTGGAGGCGACCATCGCCAGGCTCCGCGCAATCGACAGCATGCCGAGCGTCACCACGAAGGGCGGGAAATTGAGATAGGCGATCAGCACGCCGTTGAAGGCGCCGATCACCAGCGCCGTGACGATCGCCGCGGTGATGCCGACCTCGATGGAATAGCCGGCATTCATGGTGACCGCCAGCACCATGCTGCAGAGGCAGAGCACCGATCCCACCGACAGGTCGATGCCGCCGGTGATGATGACGAGCGTCATGCCGAGCGCGATGATGGCGACGAAGGTGACGTTGCGGGTGATGTTGTAGAGGTTCTTCGACGTCGCGAAGGAATCGGTGGCGAAGGACAGGAAGAGGCAGGCGAGAAGCACGGCGATCAGCACCCAGAATGTCTGACCGCCGACAAACTCCGCAAGCCGGCTGCGCTGCTTCTGTGCAATCGTCTGGTCCAGTGTCACTGCCATTTCGACCTCTCACTCCAGATGGGGCATTTCCGTCAGCGGTGTTTCTTCCGCAGGACTAAGCACTGCCGCTCAGACCTGTTCGATGGCCCCTGTTATCAGTCCCGTGACTTCCTCGGGCGAACTCGCCGCGATCGCCTTGTCGGCGACCTTGCGGCCGCGGCGCATGACGATCACCCGGTCGGCGACGGTGAAAACATCGGGCATGCGATGACTGATCAGCACGACCGCGATGCCGCGGTCGCGCAGCTCGCGGATCAGGTTGAGGACTTCGGCCACCTGGCGAACCGAAATGGCCGCCGTCGGCTCGTCCATCAGCACGATCTTGGCTTCCGACAGCATGGTGCGCCCGATCGCCACCGCCTGCCGCTGGCCGCCCGACATCTGCTTGACGAGATCGCGCGGGCGGGTTTCCGATTTCAGTTCCTTGAAGATCTCGCCAGCGCGCCGGTACATCGTCTTGTAATCGAGGATGCGGAACGGGCCGATGCCGCGGCGCAGTTCCCGCCCGAGGAAGACGTTCGCCGCCGCCGTCAGATTGTTGCAGAGCGCCAGATCCTGGTGGACGATCTCGATGCCGTGCTGGCGCGCCTCGACCGGGCGGTGCATGACGATCTCCTTGCCCTCCAGCCGCATCGTGCCTTCGCTCGGCCGGAAGTTGCCGGCGATCATCTTGACCAGCGTGCTTTTGCCGGCGCCGTTATCGCCCATCAGGCCGACGACCTGGCCGGCTTCGAGCGTAAACGACACGTCGTTGACCGCCTGGATGGCGCCGAAATGTTTTGAGATATTGGTGAGTTCGAGAACCGCGACCAGCCGACTACCCTCCCCGGAACCTGCAGGCCTGCTTTCGCCGCCGGTTACCCGGTTGCCAATCAGTCGCCTGCGATCTCGCTCGGCCGATCTCCTCCCGGAAAAGCGATTGTGAGCATTAATGCAAAAGCGCCAGGAATCGTCAATCAAATGTCCGCTAAATCAGCCCCTCATCACAAAAATCTATTTTGTACGACAAATACAGATTGACGCCGGAAACGCGGGCATATTAGCTGTTACTGGGGAGAGAGGTATGCTGATCCTTGTCACCGGGGCTACGGGCAAGGTCGGGCGGCGCTTCATTACTGGGCTGCTTGACGAGCCGCGATTTTCCAAAGCACGCATTCGCGCGCTTTGCCATAATCGCGTGCTCGAGGAGACCGACCGCATCAGTGTGGTGAAGGGCTCGATCGCCGACAGCAATGTCGTGGCAGCGGCAATGGACGGCGTCACCCATGTCGTGCATCTCGCCACCTGCAAGGAAATCCCTGAAGATGTGATGGATATCACCGTCAAGGGCCTGTTCTGGCTGCTCGAGGCATTCCGCGCCAGCCCCACGGCCAAGCAGTTCATCCTGATCGGCGGCGATGCCGGCATCGGCCATTTCTTTTATCGCCATGACGGGCCGGTGACCGAAAAGACGCCGCATCGCGCCTATCCCGGCTGCTATGCGCTCTCCAAGGTGCTGGAGGAGGTGATGCTCGAGCAGTTCGCCATCCAGTACGGCATCAACACCTGCTGCCTCAGGGCGCCCTGGATCATGGAGAAGGACGATTTCAGGTTCACGCTGTCCTTCGGCGACGATGTGTTCGGCGGGCCGGACTGGAAGACGCTGGTGCCGGCTGATGATGCCGAGCGTTACGCGCGGGATGGCACGGTGCCGCTGCTGCACGATGCCGACGGGCGGCCGCTGAAGCGCAATTTCGTCCATGTCGACGACCTCGTTTCGGCGATCCTGGCGGCAATCGACAATCCGCGCGCCAAGGGGGAGCTTTTCAACATCTCGATGGATCGGCCGGTCGATTATGGCGAGGTCGCAGCACACCTCGCCCGCACGCGCGGGCTCGGCTCGGTCGACATCGCAAGCCAGTTCCACTCGAACTGGATGGACAACAGCAAGGCCAGATATCTCTTGGACTGGAAGCCGGTCTACGATCTGGAAAAGCTGATCAATTCGGCTTGGGACTACCAGCGTTCGAAGGAGGAGCCTCGGGTCGTCTGGTATCCAGGTTGATGACGCGGCGGGTGCAGAAGCGCTCGTCTTTTTCAATGGGAGGAAGCTATGAGGAAGGCATTATTGCTTACAGCTGCAGTCCTGGCGCTGACGGCCGGACAGGCGCTCGCCGCCAAGAAGCAGCTGGTCATCGTCGTCAAAGGCCTCGACAACCCGTTCTTCGAGGCGATCAACCAGGGTTGCCAGAAGTGGAACAAGGAAAACGCATCCGCCGAATATGAATGCTTCTACACCGGCCCGGCATCGACCTCCGATGAAGCCGGCGAGGCGCAGATCGTCCAGGATATGCTGGGGAAAGCCGACACCGCGGCCATCGCCATCTCGCCGTCGAACGCCAAGCTGATCGCCCAGACGCTGAAGACCGCCAATCCGAGCGTTCCGGTGATGACGCTCGATGCCGATCTCGCCGCTGACGATGCGGCGCTGCGCAAGACCTATCTCGGCACCGACAACTATCTGATGGGCGCCAAGATCGGCGAATATATCAAGAAGGCCAAGCCGAACGGCGGCAAGATCTGCACCATCGAAGGCAATCCCGGCGCCGACAACATTCTGCGCCGCGCCCAGGGCATGCGCGATACGCTGAGCGGCCAGAAGGGGCTGGCGGCGCTGAAGGGCGAAGGCGGCTGGACGGAGGTCGCCGGCTGCCCTGTCTTCACCAATGACGACGGCGCCAAGGGCGTGCAGGCGATGACCGATATCCTCGCCGCCAATGCCGACCTCGATGCCTTCGGCATCATGGGCGGCTGGCCGCTGTTCGGCGCCCCGCAGCCCTATCGCGACCTGTTCAAGCCGATGGCCGACAAGATCGCCAAGAACGAATTCGTCATCGGCGCCGCCGACACGATCGGCGACGAAGTGGCGATCGCCAAGGAAGGCCTGGTCACCGCGCTGGTCGGCCAACGGCCGTTCGAAATGGGCTACAAGGCGCCTTCGGTGATGATGGACCTGATCGCCGGGAAGGCGGTCGAGGATCCGGTGTTTACCGGGCTGGACGAATGCACCAAGGATACGGTGGATACCTGCATTCAGAAGTGATCCTGGGTGTCGGCTTGCGCCAATGGCTGCGGGTTTGCGCCTGTGGCTGCCCCTCACCCTAACCCTCTCCCCGTAAAAACGGGGAGAGGGGACGTGTCAAACGCGGCGTTGAGGTTGAAGAAGGCGGCGCGGCATATCCCCTTCGCCCCGCAAGCGGGGGTCCGAAGGACGGGTCGAGACCCGTGGCTCGACCCCGTTCGGTGCCGGCAGGCGGATGAGGGGCAGCTCGCGATACGCTCAGCCGGCGCTCCGGCCATCAGACCTGCGCACCGATCCAATCCGAAAACGCCTGCATCGCCGCCGTGACCGGCCGCGATTGCAGGCGCGTCAGCCAGTAGCTGCCGAGCGAAATGGCGGTGGGAAAAGGCTGCACGATCGCACCTGACGACAGATGCCGTGTGAACATCGACGGCGGCGCCAGTGCGACGCCGAGCCCCAGGAGGGCGGCTTCCATCATGGCGACGGAGGAATCGAAGACGATGCCGCCATTGAGCTGCGCCGTGGGGGCAACGCCTGCCGCCTGAAACCAGGTGCTCCATTCATCCGTCCGGTAGCTGCGCAGCAGCGTGGCCCCGGCAAGATCTTCAGGCGATTGCAGATGCTCCGCCAGCTTGGGGATGCAGAGGACCGAGAGCGGCGCTTCGAACAGGCGTTGCGCCTCGGTGCCGTGCCACGAGCCGCTGCCGAAGCGGATGGCGAAATCCAGCCCTTCGGCGGCCGGATCGACGCGGTTGTTGTTGGTCGAGATGCGCAGATCGATAAAGGGATGCCGGCGCTGGAAATCCGCAAGCCTCGGCAACAGCCAGCCGACGGCGAATGTCCCGACCACACCGAGGAACAGCAGTTCCCGCACCTGCCCGGCTTCGATCCTGTCCAGCGTCGTCGCCATCTGGTCGAAGGAGGCCGTCACCGTCGGCAGCAGCGCTTCGCCTTCGGCGGTGATTTTCAAGCCGCGGGGAAGACGCTGGAACAGCGCCACGCCCAATCGCGTCTCCAGGCCTTTGACCTGCTGGCTGACCGCCGCCTGGGTGACGCAGAGCTCGATCGCGGCACGGGTGAAGCTCAGATGCCGTGCCGAGGCTTCGAAGGCGCGCAGGCCGTTCAAGGGGAGAAATTGCCGAACCATCCGAGCCCTTTGTTTTGATGCATGTCGTTCTCCGGAACCGCCGCGCACTTCGAGATGACAGGCATTAGATTTTCTTGTGGCTGCTGCGAGATATCATCATTTGTGATTGCAAAACAGCGCCGATAAACCTCCTCCCCATGCGCTTTGCGCTGGTTTGGCTGCCCCGTGGATTTGGAGGATGATGGTTATGAACAGTATTGGGATAAGAATTTTATCGGCCGTTTTGCTTTCGGCCTGCGCCTCCACAAGCGCTTTTGCCGCCGACGAAACGGCGGTGAAGGCGATCGCGGATGCCGCGATCGAGCCGATCATGGCGAAATACGCCATCCCCGGCATTGCGGTCGCCATCAGCGCCGACGGCCGGGACCACATCTTCACTTATGGCGTCGAATCCAAGGACACCGGCAAGCCGGTGGCGCCGACCACGCTGTTCGAACTCGGATCGATCAGCAAGACCTTTACGGTGACGCTGGCATCCTATGCGCAAACGAGCGGACAGCTCTCGCTGTCGCACAAGGTCGGCAAATATCTGCCGGGAATGGCGGGAAAGCCGTTCGGCGATGTCGCCCTGATGAATCTGGCCACCCATACGGCAGGCGGATTTCCGCTGCAGCTTCCCGACGAGGTCAAGACAGAAAAACAGCTGCTCGGCTATTTCGAGGCCTGGCAGCCTTCCTATGCGGCGGGGACGCAGAGAAGTTACGCCAATCCCAGCATCGGCATGCTCGGCCGTATCGTCGCGAAAGCCATGCACGGGGATTTTGCCGGTTTGATGGAAGGCAGGCTGTTTGCCGCGCTGGGCTTGAAAAACACCTATATCGATGTGCCGAAAGCGCGGCAGGCCGACTATGCGCAAGGGTATAAGCGCGGCGGCGAGCCGGCCCGGATGACGCCGGCCATGCTTTCGGCCGAAGCCTATGGCGTCAAATCCACCGCAGGCGATTTGATCCGTTTCGTCGGCGCCAATATGGGCACGGTCAAGCTCGGCGAAAAACTGCAGCGGGCCATCGCCGACACCCATATCGGATATTTCAAAGCAGGGGCGATGACCCAGGATCTCATCTGGGAGCAATATGCCTATCCCGCCGCCTTGAACGATTTGCTGGAGGGCAATTCGCCGGCGATGCTGAAGACCATGCCGGTCTCGGAACTGCGGCCGCCGATGCAGCCGCGCGACGATGTCTGGATCAACAAGACCGGCTCGACCAACGGCTTCGGCGCCTATGTCGCCTTCATCCCGAAACAGCGGCTCGGCATCGTCATCCTGGCCAATAAGAACTATCCCAACGAGGATCGCGTCGCCGCGGCCTATCAGATCCTGACGGCGCTTTCGGCCGACTGAGCCGACGCGCCGGCGTGGTGCATCGCCTGAACTCTGCATCGTGACTGCGAAGATCGAGTCAGACTTTAGCCCGATGCGCCCGCCGGCGCCCTCGTGATACAAAACCGTCGCGATCGGCGGGCGGGCTCGAGCGCGGTTGCTCGACGCCTCATCCGCCGGTACTACCATAAGTAAAACATATCAATAATTAAGATTAATAAGCGAGTATTTTCTAGAACATTTCTAATGAATTGCCACGCCTTAAAGGTGATGCTAATAAACACCCACCTCTCAAACGTCACAAGGCGCAATGCAATGAAAAGCGTATTGATTTCTGGCGGGGCTGGATTTATCGGGTCGCATTTGTGCGATCGGCTTTTACTTAGAACAGACGTCCAGAAGCTGGTCGTTGTTGACAACCTCTGGACCGGACTTTTCGACAATATCGCCCACATCAGGGATCCGCGTTTTCACTTCGTGAAATCGGACGTCGAGACGCTGCGCAGCTCCGAAAAATTCGATGAGATCTACCATCTGGCGTCCCCGGCATCGCCGCCATGGTATATGAAGGAACCGAAGCGGACGATTTCCGCCAATCTTCTCGGGGCATTCCGGCTGCTGGAGCTCTTGAAGAAGGGCGGGCGTTTCGGCTTCACCTCGACCTCCGAAGTCTATGGCGACCCGCTGGTGTCGCCGCAGCCGGAGACCTACAAAGGCCAGGTGGATTGCACCGGACCGCGCTCGTCCTACGACGAGAGCAAGCGCTGCACGGAATCGCTGCTGTTCGAAATGCAGCGCACCCAGGGGCTCGACCTCAAGGTCGTGCGTCCCTTCAACATTTACGGTCCGCGCACACGCCCCGATGACGGCCGCGCCGTCTCCAACTTCATCACCCAGGCGCTGGCGGGCCGGCCGATCACCGTGTTCGGCGATGGCAAACAGTCGCGCAGCTGGGGCTATGTCGACGACGTCGTCGATGGTTTCGCACGCTATTTCTGGATCAACGAAACCGACTACAAGGGACCCCTGAACGTCGGCAACGATCGCGAGATTTCGGTTCTCGAAGTCGCCCAATATGTGTCCAAGCTGGTCGGCGGCGTGCCGATCGTCTTCGAGCCGTCACCGCCGCAGGACCCCACCAACAGGCGGCCCGACCTGACCAATGCCAACTACGTCATGCCGGAATGGTCGTGCAAGATCAGCTACGAGCAGGGCGTCGCCATGACGCTCGACTGGTTCCGGGCAAAAGTAAACCTCGGCGCGGCGGAATAATCATCACGGCTTTCGGGCTTCGCGTCCTTGACGGCGCGGCGTATGCTCACGGTACGATTTGAGAGAATGGTAATGCGTGAATCAATACCGTCCGATTTGAAGGATGTGAACTTCCCCGTACCGATTCACTATCTCGATCTGGCATCCGGCCATATCGACGCCGTGTCGCCGCCGCTCTCCGACGGGCTGGTGGTGTTTCTGTCGGATGGTCTTCCGGTCGGGCAGGCCTATGTCGAAAAGCCGGAGGCCGCGGCGGCACTGGCCGAGCGTGCCGTGCGGCCGGATACGCTCGAGCATATCGCCCGGGTCGCGCAAACGCCGCTGCGCAATCGCGACGTCAGCATTCTGATCTGCACCAAGGACCGGCCGGAGGAACTGCGCCGGTGCCTCGCCTCGATCCCCGAACAATCGCTCCGTCCCGTCGCCATCATCGTCGTCGACAATGCCTCCTCAGGCGATCAGACCCGTCGCGTGGCCGAAGAAGCCGGCGCCACCTATGTCCGCGAGGACCGGGTCGGGCTGGATTTTGCCCGCAATGCGGCGGTTCGGGCGGCGAAAACCGAGTTCGTCGCCTTTACCGACGATGATGTGGTCCTCCATCGGCAATGGCTGGAGAACCTGATGAAGGCCTTCGACCGGCCCGAGATCGCCTGCGTCACCGGGCTGGTGCTGCCCGGCGAACTGGCAACGCCGGCGCAGTTCATCTTCGAAAAACATTGGAGTTTCGGCCGGGGTTATCTCAGGCAGGATTTCGACCAGGATTTCTACCGCCTGCATCGGCGTTACGGCGCCCCGGTCTGGACGATTGGCGCCGGCGCCAGCCAGGCCTTCCGCCGCGAGGTGTTCGACGCGATCGGCCTGTTCGATGTCCGCCTGGATATGGGTGCGGCCGGCTGCTCGGGCGATTCCGAATATTGGAACCGGCTGCTGCATCACGGCCATGTCTGCCGCTACGAGCCGACGGCGGTCTCCTGGCACTTTCACCGCAAGGATATGAAGGGGCTCGCCAAACAGATCTACCAATATATGAGCGGCCATATCGCCGCCCTGCTGGTGCAGTATCAGCATACCGGCAATGGCGGCAATCTCCGGCGCGTCCTCGTCTCCTTCCCGAAATATTATATCGGCAGGCTGCGCCGACGGTTCCGCAAGGGCGCGACGTCGAACGACTTTTTCCTGAAGCAGGAGATGCTCGGCAGCGTCAATGGCGCTCTCTATGTGCTGCGCCGCTGGAAGATGCGCGCATGGTGACAGTGGCCGCGCCCGAAATCTGCTTCCTCATCCCCGCCTATAATGCGGGCGAGACGCTGGCCGAATGTCTTGAGAGCCTGCAGCGGCAGAGCCGATCGAACTGGCAGGCCGTGGTGATCGATGACGGCTCGACCGACAATAGCTGGGAGCTTCTCGAGCAGATCGCCGGAGAGGATAGCCGCATTCTCCCCGCCCGCCAGCCGAACGCCGGCGCCGCGGCGGCGCGAAACCATGCAGCAAGACTGGCTGCCGCGCCGCTGCTCTGCATGCTGGATGCCGACGACTGGCTGGATCCCGCCTTCATCGAAACCATGCTGCCGGTGGCAGAGGATAGATCTGCGCCCGACATCGCCTATTGCTCTTACCGCCGTGTCGCCCCGGACGGCCGGCTGATGCCGGTCGAGCAGGCCCCCACCCTCGCCGGCGATGTCGCCAGGCGCGAATTCTCGTCCTTCTGTGCGCTCGCCATTCATACGGTCGTCTTTCCCAAAAGCCTGTTCGAGCATGTCGGCGGCATGGATGAGACCCTGCGGACCTGCGAGGACTGGGATCTCTGGATGCGCATGGCCTTTGCGGGCGCGGAATTTCGCCGTGTCGACGCCTGCCTCTCCTTCTATCGCATGAAGGCGGGCTCGCTTTCCGGCGATCCGGTCAAAATGGTGCGGGACGCCATTCGCGTGACGACGAAGGCGGACGTGCTGCGCATGCAGCAGGGCGTGCCGGACGAGGGGCCGGAGACGGGCTGGATCACGCCCGCCATCAGCCAATTGCGCATGCTTGTCTGGGTCGCCGCGGCGAAGCGCGATCCGGCCGTGGATATCGCAGCCCTTGCCGCATTGCTGCCTGAGATGCCGGATGCCGCGGGTTACGAGAGCTTTTTTGCCGGCGTGATTCTGCACGGCCTGCAGACGGGCCTCCTCCCCGATCGGGCCGACGATCTCCTCGATGCGCCCGACCGATGGTGGCCGACGTTCCGTCTGCTCGTCGAGCTGATCCAGCGTCATTCCTTCCCCGGCACCGGCCGCAAGATCCTCGAGGCCGCCGCCTGGCAGCTATCGTCCGGGAACCTTCGGCGATCCTTCACGCTCGGCAATATCCAGGTGGTCAGCGTCGAGATCGGCGCGCTTTCCAGAATCTCCAAGGCCGAGCAGTCCGATACACTGGTCATGCACGCTTTTTCGGGCGACGCGCATATCGGCACCTTCGTCGGGCCGTTCTGGGGCGATCTGTCGATCCGGGCGCAGATCCGGCTGATCATGGAGGAAATGCGGGCCGACGAGCATCTTCGGCCGCCGCCGACGCTGGCCTATGCCGGTTCGTGGACGAGGGAGGCGCTGCGCGGCTACAGAAGCTTCGGCGGTCTCATCATCCGCAGCGGCCGGCGGCGGGGCCGTCTCCAACGGCTGCTGGTGCGGATCGGCCGCAACGCCATCCTTGCCCGGGCACCAGGCGACAAACAGGACAACGACGCGCAGCTGGCCGACATGCTTCGCACTGCAGGGCGCGGTCTGAGCCCGCAATGTGGCGAACCCGCCGGCCCGCGGCCGGACGAGGCAAAAGAGACGCCTGGCATTCAAACCGAGGAAGAATACTGGGAGCATATTTTCGAACGCCCGGATCCCTGGAATTACGTCTCGGTCTATGAGCAGGTCAAATATGCGCAGACGCTGAGCCTGATCCCGGAAGGGGTGGAGACGGCCCTGGAGCTTGCCTGCGCCGAAGGGATCTTCACCGAGAAGCTGGCGCAAGAGGTTGCTCGCGTAACGGCCACGGATATTTCCCAGCGGGCGATCGACAGGGCGATCGAGCGCTGCCGCGATCGTGAAAATGTCGAGCTCCGCGTTCTCGACTTCGCAAGAGAAGATCTTCCGCCGCAACAGGATCTCGTCGTCTGCTCCGAAGTGCTTTATTACATGAAGGACGAGGCGATGCTTGCGGCCGTCTGCCGGAAGATGGCGGCGGCCTTAAAGCCGGGCGGCTGCCTGATCACCGCCCATGCGCATATCCGCCGCGACGAACCGGCAAGAACCGGTTTCGACTGGGGCAACCCCTTCGGCGCCGGGACGATCAGGCGGGTCTTCGCCGAGCAGGCCGGGCTTGCGCTGGAAGAGACGATCGAAACCGAGCTCTACGCCATCCACCGGTTCCGCAAAGGCACCGTCGTCAGTCCCGCCCTGCGGCTCGAGACGCATGGAACGCCGTTGGAGGCCGATGTCGCCAAACACGTCATCTGGGGACCTGCCGGCGTCGACCGCGGGGCGGCATGGACGACTGAAGTGACGGCCTCGGTCCCCATCCTGATGTATCACCGGATCGCCGAGAACGGCCCCGCCGCGCTGCGGCGCTTCCGTACCACGCCGGAGCACTTCCGCAAGCAGATGCAGTTCCTGCGCCGGCAGGGTTATTACGCCGTGACGGCGCCGACGCTCGCCGATCTCCTGCGCAGCGGCAAGCCGATCCAGGGCCGGCCCGTCATGCTGACTTTCGACGACGCCTATGTCGATTTCCGCACCGACGCCTTCCCGATCCTTGCCGAGAACGACTTCAGCGCCGAGGTGTTCGTCGTCACCGACAAGGTCGGCGGCCGCTCGGATTGGGATTCGTCCTATGGCGAGCCGGCGCCCCTGATGTCGTGGCCGGAGATTCAGGAGCTCAGCAAAAAGGGCATCAGCTTCGGCTCGCATCTCGCATCCCACACGCCGGCGAGCGGCATGGAGAGCCAAGCCGTGCTTAGCGAAGCCATGCGCTCGCGCCATGCGTTGCAGAACCGGCTGGGCGGCTCGGTGGTGTCGATCGCCCTTCCCTATGGCGCGACGGACTTCCGGGTCCCGGGCATTCTGGCGCTGGCGGGCTACGGGATCGGCTTTACGACACGGCCGGCCAAGGCCGCCCTCTCCGACAATCTTTTCGCACTGCCGCGTCTCGAAGTCCGCGGCGATCGCCCGCTCGAAACCTTCCCTGAACTCATGGGCCTGCCGGGCGCCTTTATCGGATGACAAAGTCATGAACGCCGCGAGCCCCCTCATCACCGTTGTCATACCGGCCTACAACGCCGAGAAGACGCTCTTGGAAACGCTGACAAGCATCACCAACCAGTCCTACGGCAAGCTTGAAATCTTGGTGGTCGACGACGGATCGCGGGACGGCACCTTCGATCTCGCCCGCGATTATGGCCTCACCGACGGCCGCGTCCGGGTTCTCCGCCAGGAAAATGGCGGCGTGGCGCGCGCCCGCAACCACGGCATCCAAGAGGCGCGCGGCCTCTATATCGCACCCGTCGATGCCGACGACATCTGGCATCCCGAGAAAATCGAACTCCAGCTGCAGGCGCTGGCGAAATTTCCCGAGGGACAAGGGGTGGCCTACAACTGGTATGCGGCGATCGACGAAAACGGCATTATTTTCGGCCATTCGCGGCCGGTCCTGCATCAAGGCGACATCTTCGAACCGCTGCTGAGGGAAAACTTCATCGGCAATGGCAGCACACCTTTGATGCCGCGTGCGGCGGTCCTTGCCTGCGGCGGCTATGACGCCGGGCTGCGCGACGCCGGTGCGGAAGGTTGCGAGGATCTGAAACTCTATCTGGCGCTCGCCGAGACCCTGCCCTTCGCCCTGGTCCCGGATTTCCTCACCGGCTATCGCTTCACCCGGGGAAACATGTCCAGCAACGCCTATCGCATGCTGAAATCCCACGCCCTGGTGATGGCCCCGATCATCACCCGCCATCCGCGCCTGGCGCGGGATATCCGCGCCGCCCAATTCAACACTGCGCGCTGGTATTTCAAGAAGGCCTTTTTCGACGGCGATTATGCCCAGCTCAACAAGCTCACGCCGATGATGCTGAGACAATATACGCCGCAGCTGCTCGTCCATGGCGTGCAGGAAAGCTGGCGGCAGGCCAAACGCCAGGGCATCAAGATCGCAAGGCGCGCCCTCGGAAAACCCCCGGCCCGACCGAAAACCCGCTTTGCGGCGACCATTCCGCAAGCCGGAACGGCATTCAGCGATCGTTTCACCACCGCGCCTGTCGGAGAGGCGATGAGCCTGACCAGGGATGGCCGGCCATGAACAGGTTTCGGAAACCCGCCTCCCCCAAGCCCGCCAGAGCCTACAATCTGATCGTCGCCGCGCGGTTCCGCGAGCTTCAGCGGCTAGTGCCGGGGCTGCGGCTGAAGATGACCGTGATGATCATCCTCGGAATTCTCACCGGCTTCTCGGAAATGGTCGGCATCACCTTTCTGGTCAGCCTCGTCTTTCTTCTCGGGCAGCAAGGCCCGGTTTCCGGCTCCGCCGTTGCATGGCTTCCGGCGTTTTTCGGCGGCATCGACCTCAGTCTTTCAAAGCCTGTCCTGATCGGCATCCTCATCGGCTCCATCCTGTTCCGGATCTTTCTGGGATGTGCCAATGCGCTCATATCAAGCACCGTCAACCACCGCATCAGCGATCGCATGCGCGACCGCCTCTACGCCAAGGTCCTGACCATCCCGTTCCAGCGCTTTCAGGATTATGAGCGGAGCGACCTGATCAACGTCATCGCGACCGAATCCTACGCGGTATCGTCGGCGCATGCCAGCCTGGTGCGTCTGGGGGTGAATTTCGGCACGATCGTGATCTTCGGCGTCGGCATGCTGGTCATGGCCTGGCCGATCGCCTTGCTTGGGCTCGCTTTCGGCTTCATCCACAATTTCGCGCTGGGTCTGTTTGCCGGTGCCTACCGCCGGCTCGGCGCTTCGGCGCTGTCGGCGGTGGAAGCCTTGACGCAGTTGAGCTGGACAACTTTGCAGACTTTAAAAGCCGTCAAAAGCTTCGGCTTGGAAAAACGTCATCAGCACCTCTTCGAGGCGCTTTCCAGCGATGTCGGCCAGACCTGGCGCCGGTCGGACTGGATGGGGGCGATGACCTCGCTTCTGAGCGAGATCCTGACCTTCGGGGTCATCCTGACGATCATTCTGTCCTCGGAGTTCCTGCCGGTGGATTTCAAGGCGGCACTCTCGGCCACCATCCTTCTTTACAGGCTCCAGCCGCATATCAAAGGATTCGACTCCCAGATCCTCAGCCTTTACGAGATGGAAGCGTCGCTGCAGAACGTTCTGGCGCTGCTTTCCGAAAAAGACGACATCAAACACGCCTCGAAAGGCCAGCCGGTAACGCGCCTCGCAGAGGCGATCGTCTTCCATGATGTCTCATTCGCTTATGAGCGTGCGAATGCCCCGGCTGTCAGCAATCTCAGCTTTTCGATCCCAGCAGGCGAGACGACCGCTCTGACGGGGCCAAGCGGCTCCGGCAAAACGACGATCCTCAACATGATCCTCGACCTCAGCCGGCCGACCCAAGGCAGGATCACGGTCGACGGCAGGGATCTCGCAACGGTCGACCGCTCCAGCTGGCTGCAACTGCTCTCCGTGTCGGGCCAGGACGTCGAGCTGATGGAGGGCACGGTACTCGACAACATAAGGTTTCGGCGCGATATCTCGGAGGAGGATATCCGGTGGGCCGCCGATCTGGCTTGCGCCACGGAGTTCATCGAAGATCTGCCTTATGGCTTCGATGAATGGCTGGGCGACGAAGCGATCCGGCTTTCGGGCGGCCAAAGGCAGCGCATCGGCCTGGCGCGCGCGCTCGCCGGCCGGCCTCGGATCCTGCTGCTGGACGAAGCCACGAGCGCGCTCGACGAGGATACCGAGATGCGAGTGTTTGCGGCGATGAAGGAAGACGCCGGCAGAACGCTGATCGTCGTCAGCCATCGGCCGGCTGTCGCCCGGCTGATGAAAAACCGCATCGATCTTAGCCCGCCCACATCCACCTCCAGGCTCGGGTGACGGCGATGGAACTTTCGGCCATATCAGGGATTGAGGTGGCGGTCGTGATCCCCGCCTATAATGCCAGCCCCTACCTTGCCCAGACACTCCAATCGGTTGTCGATCAGACCCACAAGGCACTGGAAATCATCATCGTCGACGACGGCTCGACCGACGAGACGGCGTCCATCTGTCGCCGCTTCGCAGCCGGAGATCCAAGGTTCAAGCTTTTGTCGACAGCCAACCGCGGCGTCGCTGCCGCCCGCAATATCGGAATTGAGGCATCGACCTCAGGCTATATCGCCTTCCTCGATGCCGACGATCTATGGCATCCGACCTATGTCGAGCGCATGCTTTCGGCTCTCCATCCTCTGCCGGACGCCTGGGGGGCGGTTTATGCTCTTCACCGCTTTATCGATTCCGAGGGATATTGCACGAAATCCGGCTCGTCGCTGAACGCCCGGGGCTGCATTTTAGCGCGTCATCTCGTCTTCCGCTTCGTCGGCAATGGCAGCGGCTTCATGGTTCGCCGCGCCGTCGTCGACAAGATCGGCGGCTACGATCCGCGCTATGCCAGGCAGGGGATTGGCGGATGCGAGGATTTCGATTTCGAACTCCGTACGGCCGAGCATTTCAAAATCGAGACGGTGCCGCTGGGCCTGGTGGGATATCGCATTCACTCCGAGGCCATGTCTGCAGATAAATCACGGATGGCTAGATCCCTTCTGGCGGTGACCGAGCAATGTATTGCCCGCAACTCGGACCTGCCGGCTTTTGTCATCAGCTGCGCCCGCGCTTCGGCGCATCTTTATGCATTTTCGAAATTTGCGATCTTGAAAGATTGGCACAGCGCCAGGACCTCGCTGAAGCACATCTATCATCATAGCCCCATGCTCGCTTCCGCCGTGCTGGCCAGGTTGATCTTCACAAAGGCCAACCGAGCGGCACGCAGGACATTGGCCAAAGCTTGGCCGGTCAGGGAAAGTGAGGAAAAGAATGTCAAGAAATTCGACGAGATAGATCCACTTTCCTCCTTGGTGGGCGGTTGGTCGCGCTTCAGGACAAAAACATTGCTGCGGCGCTTGTCGGAAATCGATCGGCAATGCTCTGCTGCGACCTCGTCACGGCAAAAGCGATGCCTGGCGGCTGACCAGTCAACATCTCGCCATCACACTGCAAAATGTGATATTTCGCCAGAATAGCAACAAGTAAAAATCGATGAAACTCGTGAAAAAACCATCAGCCCAATAATGATGTGTGACAATACACGATTTAACTGCAATTATATCTACGCACTGTGCAAGCATTTATACTGGAGGACCCGTCACCCACCCCGGCGGGTCCTCTGCTTTGCTTCCCTGCGGCTCGCCACAAATGCGATTGCTGTCGTCTTTGTCTCGTATAGAAAATATTGCTTGGAATAGTGATATCGCCCGGCAGAGATCAGCCTGACGAGACAAGCTCACATTTTCCGACGGATAGGAGCTCCGCCGCTCGCGCCAGCAACATCAGAAGCTATATCTCAATTGCGGGCCGCCATTTATGAATGACACGATGTAATTTTACCAACAGTCAACGTCACGCAGCCGATATATGGACATGATAGACACTTAATAAATCCGAACCAACAACAATACAGTACATCCTGTGATTATATACATATAAGATTTAAGTCATCTTTTAATTGATATTTAAATACAACCTCCATCTGAAACTTATAATTTAACCTTTTGATAAAAATTTTCTTGATCACCATGATTGTCGGCCGCAGTTTATTCTGTCTTCAATTGCCGCCGACCTCGGTTCCAGTTTTTCAGGAGAGCAAAAAATCGGTTGAAACCGCTTCTCACCTTGGGTTTCAGCCGCCCGCTAATTTGCCGGGCATCCCGACGAGGGGATCACCAGCGATGGCCCGACAGCCATGGAAATGACCGCGTGCCCGAGCGTTGCCGATGCAGCTTAGGACCGCCGAATGACGGCAGCGGAGAAGTACGATGATGCGATATATTGCTAAATCAAATGGTTAGGCCGCAAGAACGGCGCAGTTCCGCCGCTTCTGTCGCCAGCAGCCGGTGCGTCCGTTTCAGCCCGGCGCATGGGTTCCGGCATATACGATCGAGATCCCGACGCCAAGTCGTAGCGTCAGCCTCGTTCGCGATCCTGTCGACACCAAACGGCCGGCCCTCGTCGAGCCCATCCCGTTCAACACGCCAAAGGCGTCTTATGATATGCCACACCTGTGTCGAAATGGTCGCACCTCGACAGGGAATTAACCCTTGATAAAGCATTTGCTTGCTCAACTTATAATTTGTGTCATGGTCACTGTAAGTAGTGAGGGAGCCGACCTGATGAGTGATATAGCATCGCATATTCCGGAATTTGGTTACGATGAACGCGTCATGATCTGCCGCAAGCAGATCGAGAAGGCGGTTTATCAGTTCATTGCAAATACGAAGGTCGAAGGGTGCGATCCGGCGGAAGTCGCAATGGCCATCGCAGACATTGCCGACGATTACATTTTACTGCTGGCGCAGAAGCGCAATTTGACCCACTGAGATCAGGGATCGGCCGTCGATCGGCCGATCGCGCGGAATATATGTGAACGCGAAATCGCGCCGCTTCCCTTTCCGGAAGCAACGTCGGGGAGACCGTTTACCTTTCGTCTGAAACCATTCAGTCGTTTTCGGCAGACCCTGAAATAAGGCGCGCCGACCATCCGCGGCCCGCAACGAGCCGGGCTTCTCCAAGCCGCAATCGAGATGGATTTGCCAACGCTCAGGCATCGGCTTCAGCCCGTTGTCTCCCCCAATGGGATCGAACGGTCCCGCGAGTGCCCACGTCCATAACAAGACACGCATTGTGCCGAGCGCGCGCGTTATAGTCCCTTGTTTTTGCATGTCGCCCGGAACGCTGCACACTTCCGGGCGGCATGCATCAGAGCGGTTCAACTTTTCACGGAAGCGCAGAACCGCTCTAGTCTTTTGTTTTTACGCAACTCTCGGCAAAGCGCTTCGCCCTTTGCCGGGGAAAAGCGCTTCGTGCGTCTCTAGTGACGGCTGACGCTTACTTGCGGAACCGGCGAGCCCAATTCGGCCAGTTCACTGGTCAAACCTTCCCCTATCTCCTGCTTCACGGCCTCGAGCGCCAGATCGAGGCAATTCGTCGCGAACTGCAATTTGACATCCTGAGCGACCTGTCGCGCGTAGGCGATCATCCGCGCCAGCGCGATGAGTTCGTTCAGGCCGTCTTCCGCTCCTTGCTCTGCACTTACCTTGGCAATCGATGTCACGCCCATGACCATTTCTCCAACGAATTGAAGGCATGATACGCGCGCAGAGGGGGGCGAGCCCGTGAAAAAAGCGTGACACAACCCTTGGTGAAAATCGCCGTCTTCGATTTACAATGCAGGACGGGTATGGAACGCGGTTGCGTGCAGTTTCCAGGGCAGATCGGCGTTCGAGCGGATGTCGCGTGCGTCCTGTACGGCTTTCAGCAATTCCAGGGCATCGAGGCGTTTTTGATCGACGGAATTCGAAAAAAGCGCCGCCAGCAGCTGCGGACGATCCGGCTCGGCTATGTCAGCACATTGCCCGACGATCGCCCGCCACGTCCGCTTCTTGAAAAAGATCGCGTTTGCCGCATCTTCGAGCGCCTGGCGCAATCCACCTGCCAGCAGCCCCCTGTCCTCCATCGCATCGAGCGTGGCGCTGACATTGACGAGCGGTATCGTCAGCGGCTTGCTGCCCAGCGCGCTCGGCGCATGCATGAGTGCGACGGCGGCATCGTCGACCAGCCGGCCGGTGCGATAGTCCTCGAAAATGCGGCCGAGCCCGATCATCCCGAACGGATGACATTCCGCTGCCCGCAAGGCGCCCATGCTTGCGGCCCCGAAAACGGCCACGCCCAGCGAGAGAGCATGGAGAATTTCCTTGTGCCAGACCGGTGCGGCATATTCGAAGCCGCCGTCGATCAGGCCGATGACATTGGCGCCCTGCTCCACCTGAGCCAGGACATCGCCCTGCATCGCAGGCGGCAGGACGCATACCGCCTCGCCGGCAAGCGATGCCGCATCGGAAAGACTGGGACCTGCGAAAATGATCTTCAAAACCCCATCGCCTTGGCCAGAGCCCTTGTTCCAAATCGCCGGGCGCGCTCCCCCTCGGGATTTTCGAGCTCGGGAATAACCACCTTGACGACGCTGAAGGGAAGCGTGTCGTCGCTGAGGTGAACCCAGATGACCGAGGCGATCCCTCGGTTGCTGAGAGCGTCAAGCACATGCTGCAACTGCTGCGTCAGATCCTGTGGCCGATATCCTGCCGCGCCGTCACCGTGCAGGGCGGCAGGCGGTGCGGCAACCGCATCGAAGGCCCGCCGCATCATCGGCGGGAGGGATCTCAAGAAAGTTGCAGGAGAAATATCGTCCCTGGCGCCGCTGATATAGGTCAGCCGGGATTGCACGGCTTCCGTCACCGCCCGAATGGCCGCGCGGACGGGGGACGGATGCGCCCCGGTGCCGCCGGTTACCTCGACGAGGCGAATGTCCCTGTCGGCATTAGGATGCCTGGCGCCCTGATTTAGCTCCCCAGGCCCCAGCATGGCGGTGAAACAGGGGATTGCGATGTCGCTGGTGATATCGAACAGCCTGAGCGCCAATCCCGATGCTTCGATTTTGTCGATCAGCCCGTTGAGGGCATCGTCCGCAAAGCCGCGGGGATCGACGCAGCCGGCATAACGATCGGCTTCTCCGCCCACCTGCCACAGCACATGAGCGTCACGCTCGATACGCTCCAGCACGCCATGAAAGATTGCTTCCTCGGCACTGTTTCCCGAAGCCAGGCCATCCGACGACATCCAGTATCGCGCGTCACGCGTCCGGTCGAGCACCACCGCTTCGAAGGGAATGTGGATCTCTTCGCCGCTGAGGATATTGACGCCGGCAACCCATTCGGTCTCGTCATCCGGCCCGAGATCGGGTTTATGGACGGCGGTCAGGCAGCTCAATCTGTCGGCCTGGCAGCCCATTGCCTGCAGGCGGGCAGAGGAACCGTGGATGCGCTTGACGAAGGGTTCGCCGGCGACGGCTCGTTCGAGCGCCTCCATGATTGTGGATACCTTGGCGTCCAGATCGGTCAGGCCCTTTCCCTGAGCAATCACGATCGACCGCGAATTCGGGGCATAGGCGCACCAGACAGGGATTCCGATGTCGTCCAATCCGGTATGTCGCGCAACCCTGGTGATGCCGAACCTGGCCAAGAATGGTTCGACGCGGGAAAGAGTTTCCCCCGGCGATATGATCCTGTCGGAATAGTGGACCCGGCGCGTCAGAATGACGCCTCGGCTGTCGACGTGGCGGCCGCAAGGCGCAGCGACGCCGACCAGGCGGCAACGACCGCCTCCGCCCCGCCAGCTATCCCCACGATGCCAATTTTCGCCATTGAATATACCGCCCTCAGCTTTGACGTCGCTCCGCAGAAACTGAGCCAACCCATAATGGCTGAGTTCACAGCTCGGGCATAGATATGGGCCATCGTCAACAGCCCCTTGATCGGAGAGCGGACCGGGTCGCCATTCGTCTCGATCAACCGCAGATCGCCGTATCTCTGCAGGTGAAGCACGCTCCGTCCTCAGCCGTTGATAACCGGATCTTGCAACTCACCGTCGATGTCGGACAACCCCGCAACTGCCAGACTTTTGGCCAATGCCACCAGTTTTTGCCTGATATTCGGATCCTCGATGGCGATGAATGCCTTGTTGAGCGCCAGCCCCTCTTTCGAGGACAAAAACCTGTTCAACTCGCTCGTCTCGCCTTCGATCGGTCCGGAACCACCGTTCTCGAAGAAGAAGCCGATGGGCACGCGAAGAATCTCGGATATGCGCTGAAGACGGCTGGCGCCTATGCGGTTCGTCCCCTTTTCGTATTTCTGGATCTGCTGGAAGGTGATGCCCAGAAGTTCGGCCAGACCGTGCTGGGTCATCCCGAGCGTCTTTCGCCGGACCCTGACGCGGTTGCCAACATAGACGTCGATTGAATTCGGGGATTTAGCCTTCATGTGAACAAGTCTCCCACTTCATCAGCATGCCGAGCCGTATAATGGAGAGTTTAAGCAAGAATGCAACTAAAAGTAAATATTTCTTAAGGATTTTTTTCCGCGCCGCGCATAGCAAAAACAACCTATGGATTATTGCAGCAGCGGCCGCCCTTGGAATGGACGCGCATCGCACTCGCGCGCGCAATTCCACAGAGCAATGCTGTTCCAAACGCGGGCCGCCCCGATACCGTTTAAAGAGATTTTGGGCTCTAAAGAGATTTCTGAGCGACGGCGATCATCGACTTGGCCAAAACGGGAATTCTTCCGACAAATTCAAAACGGACCTTGTCGAAGCCGGCATCCAGCAGCAGCGTGCTCAGAGTGTTTTCGACCAGAACAGAGCAATATCTCGAAATTACGAGACCAGCCGGGACTGTTCACAGAACGAATAATGACATCGTCCGCGATCCGTCGCTGCGATATTGCGCAGCTGCATGAGCGGTTCCCGATCGAATGGTGCTACGTCTTTGCCGAAGCTGCCGCGCCCATCCGGTGAGGCACAAAGGCGCCCAATTGCCGACACGAAGCCAAAGATATTTAACGGATAAATGTATAGTGCTGGATTTAGACAGCCCGATCGAAACCCTTCTCGCACCGGAGAAGACAAGCTTGCCCGATAATTCATCGTCCGCAAATGCGAAACAGCCATTGGGAAAACCGAAGATTCCCGCGGTCTTCTGGTTGCTGCTGACGATCTCCCTCTCGCTGGTCATGGGGACGGTGCTTCTTTCCAACGATATGAAACACTTGAAGACGGTGAGCCATTACTTTGGCTTCGATCTCTCTGCCCCTGACGTCAGGCCGCCTCCCCCCAAAGCCCTTCCCCGCCCGACGCCGCCAGCCACCTTCACGCTTCCCTTGCATATCATCGAACCGCCGTCGGCACAGACCGCGTCGACTTTTCTACGCACATGGCGAATATCCGGGCCTGCAATGTGTGCGGCGCTGCGTGATGCCGGCATCGAAACCAGCGATTGGGCGGCGGCGAGCTTTAACGCCGATACGTTCGAATGCTTTTTCGAACAGGGCGGCAAGCGGGAGAAGGATCAGCTTCCGAACTCCATCTTCGTCATCGTTCGCGGCGACGCCGCCGGCGCGATCAACAATATGCGTGTGAAAATCATCAATCCCGAGACGGACCCAAACGGCCAGCTCGATCCCGGCATTCTGCGAATCTTCGAAACCATGTTGCGGCAACCGCAATGGCTCGATTTTCACGAGACGTTGACCGCAATCAAGAATCTGAAGGACATCAAGGAAGACGGCTTCGGAGCCAGTATCAACTTCGCCCGTGAGGTGCTCAACGCAGGGCGCTATAATTTCACGCTATCGCTGGATGCGACCTCGGGACCGCAGAAAAGAACAAGACGCTATTTTTCCGACAGAACATGGCTTCCGTCACCGGACCCCACGGCCGAGGCCGGCATGGAACCGGCACCGGCAGAAAATGCGGAACATCCGCAATGATGCATGTCGCCCGGAAGTGTGCAGCGGTTCCAATAAGCTGATCACACCATGTAGCTTGCATCGTCGTGATGCCTGGCCAGGATCCTGTAAAGCTCTTTCAAACTGTCCGCACTCGGCCGTTCGGTGCCGTCTCCGCCCGCCAGGCGCCAGACACGCTCGACATTGAGGTCCTGCGTGACCTGGGCAAGATCATCGTTCAGAGAGCTGATGGCGACTGCCGAGCGACGCAACCGCAAGGATGTCCTGATCAGCGCTGCAAACAGGATGACAATGACGCCGCCGATACCGAGGACAACGGTTGTGAACTGCCTGACGTCGAGAAGGGATAGATCCTTTTGGACAGCCGCCATAAAAAAAACGGCATTTTGAAATGCCATATGAAAACAGCTCATCAGATAGCTAAACCAATCTTCCATCGCGAGCGCCCTCCAGGAGGGCTTATATCTTGGAGCAAGCTGGAAAGTCTAGCAGATACTGACCATATCCCCTAGTGCGAAAGTATATTTGAGGTTGCATTACTCTACTGAATTGAACGCAAACCCCGCGATGGATCGCTGCCGGCCAGCCCGACCGTTTAAATTCCGCCGCGGACATGAAAAAAGCCAACAGTGAGAGATAAGAATGAATAGAAGACGTTTCCTCGCCTCGATTCCGCTTGCTCTGTTGTACGCCAATGCAGGCCACGTCCTGGCACAGGTGTCTCCGGCGAGAGGGTTGCGCGCCCTTGCCGACAGCAAGTCGTTCCGATTCGGATCGGCAATCGACCTGCAGAACATCGACGACCCGATCGCTTCCGGGATCTATATCGACAACGTCAATTCGATAACGCCGCGAAACGAGCTGAAATGGAATGCGACGGAAAAGAGACCGGGTGTTTTCAGCTTCAAGAGTGCCGACCTTATGGTTGCATTTGCGCGCAAAAACAACATGAGAGTTTATGGCCATACGCTGATCTGGTATCGCGTCCCGGAATGGGTGTCTGATATCACCGACGCCAAGACGATTCAGGCGGCGATGAACCGTCATATAAAACAGGTTGTCACTCGCTATAAGAACTCGATCGACGCTTGGGATGTGGTGAACGAGCCGTTGGAATATGATGCGCCGGATCTGCGGGATTGTGTTTTCCGACGCCTTCTTGGCGACGACTATATCCGTATGAGCTTCGACATGGCGCATCAGGCCAATCCCGGCGCAACGCTGGTGCTCAACGAAACGCATCTGGAGAAAAAATCCGACGTCTTCGAACAGAAGCGCACGCGCATCCTGAAAATCGTCGAGGACCTCGTCGCCAGGAAAACGCCGATCAACGCGGTGGGGCTGCAGGCACATTTCCGCCCCGGCCTCGACCGCATCGACCCGGAAGCAATGGGGCGCTTCTGCGCGGCGCTGAAGGACATGGGTATCGGCGTTTTCATCACCGAACTCGACGCCTCCTGCCACTTCCTGAACCGTGACAAAAGCTTCACGCCGGCGTCATACGCCGATATTTTCAGTGACGTCATCACCGTGGCGGCCGAACGTGGCGACTTGAAAGGCGTGACGGTATGGGGCATGTCGGAGAGATACGGCGAGCCCGACGAGAAGGCGGCCGGTCCCGAGGCGGCGTGCACGAAGCGCGTTAATCTCTACGACGAAAACAACGCGCCGAGAAGTGCGGTTGACGGCATCCGACGGGCAATAGAGGCGATGTGATGCGCAAGACAACGGAGACGTCGACAGATTCATGAGAAAAGCCGTTATTTACGTGGAAAAATTTTTGCCTGCCAGCCAGGCATTTGTTCTCAACCAGGCGGTGGCATTTCGTTCTTTCGAAGCTGAAATTCTTGCCGGTTCGCGAATTTCTTCCGCCCATACCAAAAAATCCACTGTTCCGGTTCATGACATCCGTCGGTCTCCCGTTGCGCGGGCCGGTGAACTGCTTCTGAAAATCCCGCAGATCGGTCTTCCCTTTCTGTTTCCGGCGATCGGCAATGCCGATCTCGTTCACGCCCATTTCGGCAAGAACGGTTATGTCATCGGGCCCCTGGCACGCGCCGCCGGCAAGCCGCTGGTCACGACATTCCACGGCTTCGACGCCACCTATGGCGGCGATCCGAAAAAGCCGGGCGGCTTCAATCAGGTGCGCTTCTTCGCCAAGGGCCGCAGCGAGATGGCCGGCTGGAACAGCTGGAACATCGCCGTCTCCGACTTCATCCGCGACCGGCTGCTGGCGCTCGGCTTTCGCGCCGACCGCGTCTATCGCCACCATATCGGCATCGATCTCGATCTCTTCAAAATGGAGCCGCGCCCTCGAAAAAAAGGCCTGGTGGTTTCCATTGCCCGTTTCGTCGACTATAAGGGCCACCGCTTCATGATCGACGCGCTGTCGCGCGTGGCGGCGACCGGCACGCCGGTCGAATTCGTCATGGTGGGTCAGGGACCGCTGAAACAGGAAATCGAGGCGTTGGCGCGTCGTTCCTTGCCAAGCGTCACGATCCATGAAAATCTGTCGCAGACTGAGATAAGGGATCTGCTCGCCAGTGCGGAGCTTTATCTTCATGGCAGCGTGACACTCGACAATGGTCACGCCGAAGCGTTCGGCCTCGCCAATCTGGAGGCCGAAGCCGTCGGGACTCCGGTCGTCGCATTTCGCTCGGGAGGCGTGGGCGAAGCGATCGAAGAGGGGAAAACTGGTTATCTCGTGGAGGAGCGGGATGTCGCGGGAATGGCGGACGCGGTCGGAAGGCTGCTCAACGACCAGTCCCTGTGGACAGCCTTCAGCGCGCGGGCACCGCTTCTGGTGGCCGAGCGCTTCGACTTACGTCGTCAGACGGGGATGCTCGAGGACTATTACAGTTCCGTGCTAGACGAATTTTCCAGCCGGGGTCGGACTTGATGGTGCATAAGGGAAAAAAGCCGAAGTGGGGACTGAATGTATTTCGGCCGCTGCGGAACGGTATAGTGACGGCCAAGTGGCTTTATTATACGAAATTCTGGGGAATGGACATCGACCGGACGGCAAGCTTTTCCCTAAGCGTCCGGTTCGACAAGACCAATCCGAAGGGCCTTCATATCGGCGCGGAGACCTATGTCGCCTTTGAGGCGGCGATCCTCACCCACGATCTCACCCGCGGGCTCTACCTTCATACGAGAATCGGCAAACGCTGCTTCATCGGCGCCCGCAGCATCATTTTGCCCGGTGTCGAGATCGGTGACGAATGTGTCATCGGCTCGGGCTCGGTGGTGACCAAGAGCGTTCCGCCGCGTTCGCTGGTGGCCGGCAATCCGGCAAAGATCATCCGCAGCGACATCAAGATCATTTCACGTTACGGACGCATGGCCCGCGAGGACGAAACGGTCACGCAGATCGTCACGCACTTGCCGACTGGAGAAGCACGATGAAGATGTTTGCCTATCGTGGGAAACACGAGAATTTTGGCGACGAACTGAACCATTGGCTCTGGGAGCGTCTGCTGCCCGGCTTCTTCGACGATGACGAAGGCCAGCTCTTTCTCGGCATCGGTTCGATTCTCTACGACAATTTCGACCCGAACATGCAGAAGATCGTCTTCGGCTCGGGTTATGGCGGCTACACCAACCCGCCGAAGGTCGACGGCAACTGGACCTTCTATTTCGTGCGCGGAAAGAAGACCGCCGAGGTCCTCGGCATCGATCCGAGCTACGCCATCGGCGATTCGGGCATATTGACGCGCAGTTGCTGGGATGCGTCGAAAATCGAGAAGCGTTACCCGGTCTCCTTCATGCCACACTATGAAAGCGCCATGTACGGTAGCTGGGATAAGGTCTGTGATCTCGCCGGCATCCACTATATCGATCCGCGCTGGTCAGTGGAAAAGGTTCTGACCGAAATCAGCGCGTCGCATAAGGTCGTCTCCGAGGCAATGCATGGCTGCATCATATCGGACGCGTTGCGCGTTCCATGGCGGGCGATCCGGCCGATCGCGCCGGGCAATCGGGCCAAGTGGTACGATTGGGCGAGTGCACTCGATCTGGAAATCGATTTCGATCCGATCGGCCCGTCGAACCTGGTCGAGGTCGGAGCGTCGCTGGTGCGGAAAAACACCACCCTGTTGAAGAACATAACGTTCCGTCACCGCCGCATCCGGCAGCTGACCGGAAATTACGTCTTCGGATCGACGGTCAAGACATTGCAGCGGGTGGCGGAGAAGCCCGGCCAGCTCAGCACAGATGAGTCGATCGTCAGAGCACACGAAAGAATGCTGGTCGAACTGAACCGGCTGAAGCAAGATTTTTCCAAGAAAACGGCAAGCGCCCTTTGAGGTCGCAAACCGGTTTCGTGACGAGGCAATAAGGCATGATGCTTTCCAACTTCATCGATACCCTCTGCACCCGCAAGGAGCAGAGGCACCTTGGATGGGCATGCGGCCCGCTCAAGCGGTCGATGTTCTCCACCTCGGGAGCGGTTCGCCCATGAGCAGTGTGACCGACCGACTGATTCAGGGCAGCATGTGGTTGAGTCTGTCCCGCGCCATCGTCAACGGGCTTTCGGCGCTCAGCACCTTTGTTCTGGCCTGGTATCTCGTGCCGGCTGATTTTGGTCTCGTCGCCATTGCAACGACGATCCAGGTCATCTTGAGTTCTGTCACCGAGCTGTCGCTCAATCAGGCGCTCATCCGCCACGAATCTCCGAGCGAAACGCACTTCAGCGCGGTTTGGACATTGAGCGTAACGAGAAGCGCCATTTTGGCGCTGCTGTTTGCCGCCGCGTCCTATCCGATCGCCGAGTTTTACAATGAACCTCGTTTGACGAGCGTGATGCTTGCCCTGAGTTTCAGCCTGCTGCTGAGCGGTCTCGCCAATCCGCGCCGCGTCATGCTCCAGCGCGATCTGATCTTCTGGCAGGAATTCGTCCTCAACGTCTCGCAAAAGCTGGTCGGCTTCATCGTGACGGTGGCAATTGCCGCCATCTACCAGAGCTATTGGGCGCTGGTGATCGGCACGCTTGCCTACCAGGTGACCAATATCATCGTGTCCTACACCGTCCTGCCGTTCTGGCCGCGCATAACCTTCCGCCATGCCCGGGAATTGTTTTCCTTCTCGGTGTGGCTGACGGCCGGCCAGATCGTCAATACGCTGAACTGGCGGATCGAGTATCTGCTGATCGGCAAGATGCTCGGCGCCACGCAGCTTGGTCACTATACCGTCGGCAACACGCTTTCGACGCTGCCGACCCGTGAGGCGACGGCACCGTTGAACCAGACGATTTATCCGGGCTTTTCCAAGGTCCGCAACGATCCGGTCCGGCTGGTCGCAGCCTATCAGCGCGCGCAGGCGCTGCTGGCGGCGGTGGCGCTTCCGGCGGGGATCGGCATGGCTGTCGTGGCGGATCCGATGATGCGGCTTGCCCTGGGCGAGAAGTGGGCTCCTGCGATCTTCATCGTCCAGGCGCTGGCATCGGTCTTCGCCCTGCAGACGCTCGGCTCGCTCGTCCAGCCGCTCGGCATGGCGAAGGGCCATACCAAGATGCTGTTCATCCGCGACACGCAGATGCTGGTGGTTCGCATTCCCATCATCATCGCCGGCCTGATGATGGCCGGGCTTCCGGGCGTCGTATATGCGCGCGTGCTGACGGGTCTGATTTCCACCGTGGTCAACATGCTTCTCGTCAAGCGCCTGATCAATCTGCCGTTCTTCCAGCAGCTCGCGGCAAATTTCCGCGCGCTTGCCAGCGTCGCCCTGATGGCCGCCGGCGTCTGGGGATTGTCGCATGTCCTGAACGCCCCTACCGACAAGCTGGCGCTGGCCCTGCACCTCGCCATCCTCGTCGTCACCGGTGGTATACTCTATATCGGTTCCAGCTTTGTCCTTTGGCTCGCAATGAAGAAGCCAAATGGCCCGGAAACCGAAGTTCAGCGTATCGCCGTCAAGTTCCTGTCAAAAGCTAAACGTATTGCCGTTCCCAAGTCGGCTTAACGCTAAAACGAACCTTAACAAGTGAGGCAGAATGACCAGCCTATCCAGATCTGAGCTGATCGCAAAACTCAACGGCATGATCCATGATTGCCTGAAGGACTATGTCTCGCGCGACGAACCGCTCGCGATTCTCGACTTCCCCGACATCCGCAATTGTGGCGACTCGGCGATCTGGCTGGGTGAGATGGCCTATCTCAAGAATCGTTTCGGCAAGCGTCCGGACTATGTTTCCAGGCTGTACGACTTCTCCGCGGAAGAGCTGAAACGGCGCGTTCCCACAGGCCCGATCTTCATCCACGGCGGCGGCAATTTCGGCGATATCTGGGTTGCCCATCAGGATTTCCGTGAAGCGATCATGGAGCGCTTCCCCGATCGGCAGATCGTCCAGTTCCCGCAGTCGATCCACTACAGCTCGCCCGAGCGCATCGAACAGTCCAAACGGGCAATCGGGCGCCACAAGAATTTCGTGCTGCTAGTGCGCGATGAAGAATCGAAGGAATTTTCCGAAAAACATTTCGACTGCACGGTGCGGCTATGCCCCGATATGGCTTTCGCCATCGGTGCGCTTCCGGAAAGGGCGACGCAGATTCCCGTCCTCGCCATGCTGCGGGAGGATGCGGAACGGGTCGGCGGCACCGATCGCAGCATCCCGTCCGACATTCCTGTGGAAGACTGGATCACCGAGTCGAAACGCAAGGTGAATATCGCCAAGAAGCTTGGCGTCGCGTCCGCCTATCTCGCATTGAAGCCCAGCGAAATCGCCTTGCGCAGGCTGGACGCGGCTGCGCATAACCGCTTCGAACGCGGCATCAGCCAGATCTCGCGTGCCCGCGCGATCGTCACCGACCGCCTGCACGTCCATATCTGCTCGCTGCTGCTCGGCCGTCCGCATGCCGTGCTGGACAACAGCTACGGAAAGATCCGCCGCTTCATGAATGCGTTCTCCGGCGGAACGAATCTTTCATACAAGGCAACCTCGCTCGAAGACGGGATCGAGTGGGCGCGTCACCAGGCGGCTCAAGGGCGCGTCAAAGAAGCTGTGAGCTTGCGGGCTTAAGGGGGTTATTCGATGCCACTTGTCACCTTCATTATCCCGGTCCGACATCAGGACAATGCCCGCGACTGGAGCAAGCTGAAGGCGAATCTCAGCCAGACCGTGGCCTCCATTTCCAACCAGACCAATGGAGATTGGCGCGGCATCATCGTGGCGAACGAAGGCGCCGACCTGCCTGATCTGCCGGAAAAGTTTTCCGCCGTGCGCGTGACTTTTCCGCCGAACGACCTGCATGAACTCGGAAAGGGCAGCAAGGAAGACTTCCTGGACGCCTTCCGGGCAGACAAGGGCCGGCGTGTCCTGAGCGGCATGTTGACCGCCGCCGACAGCCGCTTTTTCATGATTGTCGATGACGATGACTTCGTCAGCTCCCGGATTGTGCAGCACGCATCCGAAAATCGGGACGCCAACGGCTGGACGATCGACCATGGTTATATCTGGGACGACGGCGGCAATTTCCTGTTCGGCCATGATGATTTCAGCCATCTCTGCGGCACGTCGCTGATCATTCGTGCCGATCTCTACGAACTCCCCGGCCGCTTCGAGGATGCTTCGCTCGACTGGATCAAGTCGATGCTGGGCAGCCATGTCCGCATTGCGAACATCCTGTCCCAACGTGGAGCCCCGCTGACGAAACTTCCCTTTCGCGGGGCGGTCTATCGGGTTGCCCATGGCGGATCGCACAGTCAGGCGCCGAGCCTGCTGCGGCAGTACTTCCTGAACCGCGGCGTGCTCACCAAACCGCGGCGCTGGTTGCGCAATCTTCGCAAGCTGAGGGTACTCGGCGAAAATCACAGGCGCGAGTTTTTCGGCAAGACACGGTCGAACCCCGCGTAAACCGTTTGTTCGAACATCGCACAGGCAGTCAAAATATGAGGCTTTTCTCTTTCGACTTCACCAAGAGGGTTGGTCACTGATGTCGGATCTATTCGTCAGCGTGCTCTTTGCATCTTATAATGGCGCCAGCCGACGGATGCGCCATATGTTGGATTCCTTGGTGCGCCAGGAACTTCCCCATGATCGTTGGGAACTGATTGCTGTCGACAACAACAGCAATGACGACACGTTCGATCTTTTGAAGTCCTACAGTGACAAGCTTCCGATCACCATCCTGCAGCAGCGCACGCCGGGAAAGTCCGGTGCGTTGAACATGGGCTTGGATCGGGTAAAGGGCGATCTCGTTGTCCTGACCGACGACGACATTCGCGCCGAACCGAATTGGCTGACGGCAATCGTCGACTGCGCCGCTGCCCATCCCAGCTATGGCGTCTTCGGCGGCAGAATCGTCCCCGATTGGGAAAAGGAGCCGAAGGATCGCTTTATCGACTGGATTCCCATGGGATCGACATTTGCGATCGTTGACGAGACACAAAGCGGACCATGCGACCCGACAAAGGTTTGGGGTCCGAACACGATCGTTCGGCGCGAGTTGCTGGGGGCGAGTGTCCGCTATCGGGAAGACATCGGCCCTCTTCCGGGACCGATGTTCGCAATGGGCGAGGATGCTGAAATTATCATCCGCCTGGCAGCCAGCGGCGCCAAATCCTATCGATGCGCCGAGGCCGTGGTTCACCACTGGATCCCGGCATCGAGCGTCACCGAGCACTGGGTCCAGAAGCGCGGCGAGCGCCTTGGTTATGGCATGCCGGCGCTCTTTCCCGACGAGGTGCCTGGCGGCGTGAGGTTAAGCGGCGTTCCGCTTCCGACCTGGATCGAAAGCGCACAATGGGCATTCCGGGCAGCCACGCTTTATCTCCTGCCGCAATCCAAGAAGCGGTTCTGGGCTATCTGGAAATATTACTACATGCGGGGCTATCGTGCGGGAATTCGCCGATACGCGCCTCAGACGCTGGCGCGGTGATCGATTGGCCTTAGCAATTCGAAATATTACAGCGTCCTTTGCGCGTCTGAAAAGACGCGCGGCGCTGTAGGAGGCGATAATTTGAAGCTCTCGGTGCTCATCAATAATTTCAATTATGGCCGCTATCTCCGCCCATGCATCGATAGCGTTCTGTCGCAGGACTACCCTGACTTCGAAGTGGTGGTGGTCGACGACGGATCGACGGACGATTCCCGGGAGATTCTTGCCTCCTACGGGGATCGGATTGGGGCTGTATTGAAAGAAAACGGTGGTCAGGCCTCGAGCTTCAATGCGGGCTTTGCGGCCGCAAGCGGCGATATCCTCTTTCTCCTTGACGCCGACGATGCGTTTTTGCCCGGCAAACTCGCGCGGATTGCCGAGATCTACGATCGCAACGAGATCGACTGGTGCTTCGACCGGGTGACGACCGAGGAAAGCGACCAGCCTCCTGCAGAGTTGCAGATAACGCTGTTCGACAAGCGGGACACACTTCGCAAGGGGGGCTTTCCCTCGCTCCCGGTTCCGACTTCCGGCCTGAGCTTCCGCCGCAGCCTGCTGTGCCAGATATTGCCGATGTCCGTCGCAACGGACGTCGTCCTCAGCGACAATTACATCAAGTTTGCCGCAGCCTTTCTTGGCCGCGGCGCCATCATCGAAACCCCGCTGACCTTCCAGCGCATTCATGCGTCGAACCGCTATACCGGCACAAGCAGGGCAAAGACGCTGCGCCCGCGGATCATGATCGCGACAGGACTGGAACTGGCGCGCCGATATGATGGGCTGCAGGCGCTCGGCAAGAGCCTGGTGGCCGGCGGCATTGCCGAAACGACATCGCTGCTGAAGCTCAGGAGAGAAGCGCGCAACACGGTGACCGGCGGCCCCTTCGGCGATGCTGCCGCAACCGAGGTGGCCCTGATGGCGGCGCGCAAGCGTTTGGGAAATCTGCTGCGGAGAGGACAGTCATGAACCAGCAGGAAACTTTCCCGCACTCATCCCTCGGCACCGATCAGGCCGGCGCTGCGCCATTGAAGATCGCCGTCGGCGTGCTGACCTATCGGCGGCTGGACGGGATCGCCAAGCTGCTTGACGTCATGACGCGGCAGATCAGGCACCCGGCCCGCCCCTATCATCTCACCATGGTGATCGTGGACAATGATGCAGCCGGCAGCGCGAAGGCAACGGTTGAGGGCTTTGGCCAGACAGGCGCCTACGACCTGATCTACGTCGTCGAGCAAAACCAGGGCATCCCTTTTGCGCGCAACCGCGCGCTGGATTCGGCACCTCCCGGCACCGAGCTCTTCTGCTTTCTCGACGATGACGAATGGCCGGTCGACGGCTGGCTGGACGCCATGCTGGAGACCCGGCAGAAAAACCGCGCCGATTGCGTCTACGGCCCCGTCCAGCCGGTCTATCCCGAAAATCCGCCGGAATATTTCATCAAGGCCAGGGTATTCGAGCGCAAGAAGAACGTCGACGGCCAGCGTATCGGTTATGCGGCTTCGAACAACGTCATGTTCGATTATCCCCTGATCCGCTCATGGAATCTTCGTTTTGAGGAGAAGATGCGCTTCACCGGCGGCACGGACTATCTTTTCTTCAATCAGGCCGTCCGCCGCGGCATGCAGATTTTCTGGGCCGACAAGGCGCTCGTCTATGACATCGTTCCCGCGAACCGGATGACCTGGAAATGGGTGCTGCAAAGACAGTACCGTCTGGGCAATACCTTCGCAGTCAGCGAGGTTCTGCATGGCAACCTCAAACGCCGGGTCTACCGCGCGGCCTATGGCGCCACGAGAGTCGTGCTCGGACTGGTCATGCTGCCGGCAATCTTGATTTCACCCTACTGGGGCATGCGAGCGCTCACCCATGTTCTGCGCGGCGCCGGCATGGTTAACGGGATCCTCGGACATGCCTATCAGGAATACAAGCCCAATGCCGCCCACTGATGTTATGTGCGGGAGTGTTCAGATGAGCTTTGACGCTTCCTATGTTCCAAACGAACACATCATATGTGATGGGGCCGTCCATGAACATCAAAGCTTCGACCCACCCGGCCAAAAATGGTACGGTTCGACGGAACTATCTTGACACCGCCGCTGTTCGGACAGAACGGTTTTTCACTCTCGTCATCGGTCAAATATAGGAGATGCCTGTCTATGACTGAGAAAAAATTAAAGGTTCTCGCTGCCTCGTCAGGAGGCGGCCACTGGGAGCAGCTGATGGCCATGCGCGGCGCGTTCGAGGGCTGCGATATCATTTTTGCAACGACCATCCCCGGCCTGCTTGCCAAATACGACATCCGCGACGGGTTGGTCCTTCCCGATTGCAGCCGCGACTCGATTACCATGTCGATCCGATGCTTTTTCAGCGCCTTCGCCATCGTTCTTAGACACAGGCCCGACGTCATCATCTCAACCGGTGCCGCACCCGGACTGTTCTGCCTGCTTGCCGGTAAATTGACGGGCAAGCGGACGATCTGGATCGACAGCGTCGCCAATGTCGAAAAGCTGTCCCTATCGGGAAAATTGGCCGGCCGCATCGCATCGCTCTGGCTCACGCAATGGCAACATCTGTCGCGGCCGGATGGCCCCCATTATGCAGGAGCTGTCCTTTGATCCTTGTCACCGTCGGAACGCAGCTGCCGTTTGATCGCCTCGTCAAGGCCATCGACACCTTCGCAAAGGATCTGAGCAAGCCGGTTCTGGCGCAGATCGGCAAGGGTACCTACACGCCACAGAACATGAAATGGATCAAGAATATCGAACCGGCGGACTTCGACAGGGTCTTTCGCGATGCGACTGTCATCGTCTCTCATGCGGGGATAGGCACGGTACTGACGGCAAAGCGTTTCGGGAAACCGATCATCCTCGTGCCACGCAAGGCAGCCCTCGGCGAGCACCGAAACGATCATCAGCTTGCGACGGTGAGCCAGCTCGTCGGCCGGCCGGGCATCTATGTCGCGAATACCGATGACGAGCTCAAGGATTATCTTCTCCAGGACCTGGACAGTCCATCCCATGAAGACGCCTCCGAGGTCGGTCGGGCGTCGCTGGTCAATTATCTGAAAGGTTATCTCGCGGCAGGTTGAAGCGCCCAGCGGAGGCCATCGGCAAAGCAGAATTCCTTCACTCTTTGCAATTGCCGCCGGC
Organism: Rhizobium sp. BT03; assembly: GCF_030053155.1. Taxonomy (NCBI): domain Bacteria; kingdom Pseudomonadati; phylum Pseudomonadota; class Alphaproteobacteria; order Hyphomicrobiales; family Rhizobiaceae; genus Rhizobium; species Rhizobium sp. BT03. The sequence continues at coordinate 3,764,553 of NZ_CP125640.1, read as the reverse complement.
AATATGTTTGACAAGTTCCGGCACGATGATCTTAGCGGCAATCTCAGGCAGAGGATGGGCGCCATCAGGAATGGCCGCGGCCAGAGCCGCCGGCGTCAGGCGCTGCCAGTTCGGCCGGTGGTCGACAAACTCCAGACCGCGTTTTTCCGCCTCCGCCCGATGGGCCGAGATATAACTGCCGACAAAGGGGCGGATCAGGCCGCGCAGCCCTGAAAACGGGTTCATCGCCATGACGATGATCCGCGCCTGCGGCAGGCGCTGCCGAAGCTGATCGAGGATGTCACCGATATCCTTTCGGCTTTGCGCAAGCGACACGAACCGCTGCAATGCTGCGTCGTTAGCGTAAAACTCGATCAGAACGATATCCGGCTGCTCGGCGACGACGCGATCAAGCTGGGCAAGAGCCCATAGCGACGTCTCGCCACTCTTTGCAACGCTCTCGATTTTCACCGGCCTCTGCAGGCAGGCTGCAAGCCCTGTTTCGAGAGCGGGCTGCCACCCTCCCCGGGCCGTCAAAGATGTTCCGAACGCGACTATTTTCAACGGCGGGGCATTCCCGGCATGACCGCTTGTGGGGCCCCCCAGCATCACCAGACACGCCAAAAGCAGAAGCCATCCATAGAGCGATCGTCTCTCAATCGGCACTGTTCGCCGAAGTCGCACACTTATCATGGAGAAATCATATCTCGGCGGAACCGATAGGTCACGCGTCAGAAACCCGGCTGGAAGGGCAGCCATGCCCTTCCTGACCCAAGCTGCAGCAGGCTCGAGACAATTTTATGAAGATGACCGCTCATGCCGGTTGTGACGCGGCACAGCCGCGCCATCACTCCTCACGAAATACGTGCTGCATCTGATCGGTCAGCGGCTTCGTCAGATAGGAGATAACGGTTCTGTCGGCGATCTTGATAAAGACTTCGGCCGGCATGCCGGGATAGAGCTTTATCGACTTCAGCTTGGCGATGCTTTCAGCCTCCGGCTTGACGCGAACGGGATAATAGCTGATGCCCGTCCGTTCATCCTTGACGATATCAGGCGCAATCGACGTGATCTCGCCGCGCACATCTGGCGTCGTGCGCTGATCGAAGGCGCTGAAACGCACATCGACGGACTGGCTGACGTGAAGCTGGTCGATATCGCGCGTGGCGACTCTCGCCTCAACCGTCAGATCTTCATTTTCGGGAACGACGAGCATCAGCGTCTCACCCGGATTGACGACGCCATTGACCGTGTGAATGGAAAGCTCGTGAACGCGCCCGCTGAGCGGCGCGACAATGTCGAGACGGCGGAGTTGATCGAGCGCGGTTCCTCGGCGCTCTTCATTTTCGGCGATCTTCGCCTCCACGTCGGTCAGTTCCTTGGCGATCTCCGAACGGCGATCCTCGTCCAGCTGGATCGTCTGGCGATCGATTTCGATTGCCTTGCCTTCGGCCTCCGCCTTTGCAGCGATTTCCTGGCCGCTGTTGCCCTGAAGGTCGGCGCGGGCACGCTTCAGCGCATTCAAACGCTGCAGCGTCACCAGCCCCTTCTTGTAGAGCGTATCGACGCCCTCGAGCTCCTGTTCGATCAGGCTTAGGGAATCATGGGTCGCGTCGATTTGAACGACCAGACCCTTGATCTGCTCGGCCAGCTGATCCTTGCGCGACGCCAGCTGGCTTTTCATTCCGATCAGCGCCGATCTGCGGCTGTCGAACAGCTTTGTCTCGCCGTCGAGCAGATCCCGCGCCGCGGTGCTGGACGTCAGATCGCTGATGTTTTCCTCGACATCGAATGTCGCGGCGTCGATTCTTTCGGCCTTCAGGCGGGCACGGCGCGCATAAAGCTGAGCGAGTGTGCTCTCGACGATCGAAAGCTGTGCTTTTGTCGTCGTGCCATCGAGCTGTATCAGAACCTGTCCCGCCGTCACATGGTCATTTTCGGAGACCAGCAGTTTCGACACGATGCCGCCGGTCAGGTGCTGGATCTTCTTGACATCGCCGTTAACGACGACCACGCCTTCGCCGATGACGGCGCTCGAAAGCTCCGTCGTCGCCGCCCAACCGCCAATGCCGCAAACGAGAGCTATCGACAACGCGCCGACAAGGGCGACATGACGATTGAGGGAGCGTTTCGATTCACTGATGACCTTACTCACAATCTTCCTTCCGGCCTATTCGGCGGCCATGCCGTCGACGACGACTTTGAGCTGAGCCACGCGCTCGGCAATCGGCGTACGCGCCGCCGCTGCTTCCGGCCGGCTGACCCGCGCCAGAACTTCCTCCTTCGGACCGAATGCGATCATCCGGCCGTCCTGCATCATCAGCACGAAGTCGCAGACCGCCAGAACGCCGGAGCGATGTGCGATGACGACGACGATGCCGCCGCGTGCACGCACGCTCATGATCGCGGCACTCAACGCCCGCTCGCCTTCTTCATCGAGATTGGAGTTCGGTTCGTCGAGCACGACGAGGAAGGGTTCGCCGTAGAGCGCTCTTGCAAGCGCGATACGCTGTCTCTGGCCGGCCGAAAGCGCGGCCCCCCCTTCACCGATTTCGGTTTCGTAACCGTTCGGCAGCCGAAGAATGAGATCGTGAACACGCGCCGCCCGTGCCGCGGCAACCACCGCCTCAGGCGACATGTCTTTGGCGAAACGGCAGATATTCTGCGCGACGGTTCCCGAGAACAGTTCCACGTCCTGCGGGAGATAGCCGATATGCCGGCCAAGCGCGTCGCCATCCCACTGGTCGAGTGCTGCGCCATCGAGGCGAATGGATCCCCTGACGGTCGGCCAGATGCCCATCATCGCCCGCGCCAGCGACGACTTGCCCGAGGCGCTGTAACCGATGACCCCGAGGGCGCTTCCTGCTCTCAGCCCGAAGCTGACATCGGAAATGACCAGGCGCTGGCCCGCCGGCGGCCCGCTTGCCAGCCCCTCGACCGTAACCTGCTTGGAAGGCGCTGCAAGCGCGAGCGGGGCGGGAATTTCCGGAATGGTTTTCAACAGGTTCGCAAGCCGCGCCCAGCTTTGCTGGGCGGAAACGAAACCGCGCCAATTTCCGATCGCTGCTTCCACGGGCGCCAGGGCGCGAGACGTCAGAATGGAGCCCGCGATGATAATGCCTGAGGAGGCCTGCCCTTGAATGACCAGGATCGCGCCGGTCGCAAGCGTTCCCGATTGCAGGGCGATACGGAAAATCTTCGACAGGGTGGCATAGCCGTTCCCGACATCCGACGCCTGCCGGGTGATGAGCCGGTACTCCCCATTCTTGCGGTCCCAGATTTCAGCCATGGTGCCGGCCATGCCCATTGCGTGAATGACCTCGGAGTTGCGGATCGAGGTCTGCGCAAAGGCATTGCGCATATTGGCGGCTTCGGATTGCTGTTTTGACAGCGTCCGCGTTCCCTGGTTGGTCAGGAACGTCAGTATGGCGAGAACCAGCGATCCACCGATCGCGATATATCCGATCGCCGGATGAAACAGGAAACAGATCACGATGTAGAAGGGAAGCCAGGGCAGATCGAACATCGCCGTCGGCCCCATGCCGGACAGGAAGGTTCTGATCTGGTCGAAGTCGCGCAACGGCTGAAGCCCGTCCCCGCCGATTTTGACCTTCAGCGGCGCCTTGATCAGCGCCCGGAATACGCGCCCGTTCACCATCTCGTCGAGAGCACCGGCAACGCGCACGAGCATTCTGCTCCGGAGAACCTCGAACGCGCCCTGGAAAGCGTAAAGAGCCAGCGCAAGAATTGCCAGGGCAGCCAGCGTCGGGATGCTTTTGCTCGGAATGACCCGGTCATACACCTCAAGCATGAAAAACGAGCTGGTAAGATAGAGAATATTGATAAGCGCGCTTGCTATGCCGATGAAGACAAGTCCCCCCTTGCACTTCCGCAAGGCTTTGGACGGCTCACTGGCATCAGTCGCTGAACTCTGAAACACGAATTAAATCCTCTCCTACCGCATCGCATGCAGGCCAATCAGCCTGCGTACCGCGCAGCTACGAGCCTATCAAGCCCGAACAATGACATAGCTTGCTTCGGATCCTCGGCACCGGTGCCGAAACCCACTGACAAGTCCAAATCCTATTACATGAATCCCACTGAAAAATGACCGAAAAATCCTATTTATAGCGAACGATTTCAGGGGCCCTAGCTTAACGCTACGCTAATTATACCGGCCTAAGCAAGTGAAAACCGCAAACCGCCCAATAACGGCTCAAAGGGATGAACATGCCGCGCGCGTAGACGCGAGATTTACTGAGGCATTAACTATAAATTCAGTCTATAGTTTGTTCTGATTATGACCGGCGGACATATTTTGTCATCTGCCACCTCTCTCTTTCTACAGCCTGCAGTAATTCATCCGCATTGAGGTCGGAAAACTTCAACCTGAAGAAGATGATCGATTAACGCAGTCTCCGCGTTGAGCACTTCAGACCAACAAGTGCGAGGCTTGGCTGGAATGAAATGCATCGACATTGATGTAGATACCCAGCGAGTCCGTATCGATGTGCGAAGCGCCGTCGGAAATTTTGTACTGGAAGGATTCGCTGACGTTCCCGCTCAGGCCGGCAAGTTTCGCCGCGTCCACGGTGTAGGTGTAATCGCCATCACTCTCGATATGGATCACACCGTATTTCCCTGTTACCGTCAGCCCATATTTATCCACAGCACTCTCGCCAAATCGGCGCAGCAGCACATGCCCGTTGGCAGCACTGTCATTTTCGAGAAGGTTTCCATGATATGCGCTGCCGGTATCGGCCGAAATCTTCAAGTTGTCACGGACAGCGACAATTTTCGGCGCGGCGACTGTGGGCACGGTCGCCACCGGCGTTTCGGTCACTGGCGCCGGGGCGGATATCTGCGGCTGCGCCGGGATCTCCGCGGGATGTTCGATGACCGGTACGGCAGGCGTCTGCTCCTGGCTCGGCGACGTATCGCCATTCGTACTGGCGGCGCTGTCGAGTTCGGCCTGCGCTTGCTCGAATGTCTTGTTGTCGCCGACAAAGAACGTGTTTTGCGCAGCGATTGAGGCCGGCATCGTCAGCGTCGATACATCGCTGTCGATGATATTATCATAGAAGGTGCCCGATGCAGGCCGGTCGACCTTGAGCGCCGACGAGGACAGGTCGTCGAAGACATTGTCATGAACATCGATATTCTCGCGAACATAAAGCGGATTGCCGGCGGCGCTGACCAGAACCCCGTACACCCCATCATGAATATAATTCCCGCTAATATCATAGTTCTTCGCATCGCCCTGATCGCCAAGGCCGATGCCGTAGGACCAGCTGTAGCCGCCATATCCCGAGATATCGTTGTCGTGGATGGCGATATTGGTGCCTGCCTGTGCACTCAACCCGAAGCCGCCGCCGACGAGCGTGTTGCCCTCGACCAAAGCATCTTGAGCTCTGACCAGCACCAGGACGCCTTTGGCGCTGTTGGTTTGCGTTTGCTCCAGATAATTGTCCTTGACGAGAATGTTGCGGCTGTCGTTGAGCTGAATGGCGTCTGCGGCACTTCCCTGGCTATTGGTGACGGTGTTGTTGATCAGGGTGACGCCGTTGACCTTGTCCATCCAGATCCCGTCGGAATGGACACCGGTCAGCGTGCTGTTTTCGATGGTGATGTTCTGACTGCTTTGGAAGCTGACGGATCCGGGCTTTCCGGCAAGACCCGTATTCGTCACCTCGACATTCCGCACGACCCAGTTGGAGACGTTCCCTGCATATATCGCGTTCGCTCCGGTATCGGCGATCTTGATATTCTCGATAACGATATTCGAGGCCTTCGAACCATGGATGCCGTCATTGCTGCTGTGAATGACCGGGGCGTCGCCAAGACCGTAGCTGCCAATGGTGATCGGCGCCGTGACGCTTCCGGAGTATTTCAAGTCGAATTGTTCATTGAACACACTGCCTGCGGCAAGCAGCACACTGTCGCCGGGGTTCAATCTCAAGGCTTCGACCGCTGACAAGGTCGCGAAAGCCGAGCTCTCCGCGGTTCCGCTGTTATGATCGGATCCTGTCGCTGAATTCACGTAGTAGACGGTCATGCCTTCGATCTCCCCCAGGTGATGGAAATCTTCTAAGCGCGAACCTCTCTCCGGCGGCTAAAATGAAACACTAAAATTCTTTCTATCTGCCGATATTCTTCATCGTCAGGCACATTTTCTTCTTCTCCGATGTATTTTTAATGGCGCATAAGTTGCGTCGCGCGAAGGAAATGTATTTTTACTAGAACATCAATTTGATAGCAGTCCATTTTCCCTATCCGCGAGGTTGCCGCGATCACGTCGCTACAACGAGAAGGTTTCTTCCTCAAACGTATCCGGCAATGGAAATGACGGTGATGACCTTAAAATGACGCGAGATCGGGATACCGGGGCGGCATGACAAAATCGCCAAAGCAGATTGCTAGCCCAATGTGATTATTTGACAATTTCATCTTCATCGAAGTGAATGTCTGTATTCTTATTGATTGCTTCCGAATAAAATTTCTTAGCTTCCGAAGAAATATGCTCAATCGCCCATCATCCGTCGTATTCACTTATTATTAATGCACCAATAAACAAGTGCTTCATCCTCTAGCGCCGAAAGAATGTGTGTCATTATTGCACGCGGTACACTCTTATGTTTAGCTTCTGTTAATCTCAGCCTTGACTCCCTGTATTAATATATCCTTAATCGCACCCGTCGCTAAGGTTAAAATTGGCCAGCGAAGATCAATTCATGGAGAGACAACAATGGCTATTCACGCAACCGACGATAGTGCAACATTCCTGGAAACCGACGTCATCTCGGGAAACCTGCTGAGCAACGATTCATCTGACAACGGCCACCTATTCCTTCGCGCATTCGACCAGCAGAGCGTTGGCGCCAAGCAAGGCAACAGCCAGATCACCGAGATCCAGGGCGACTACGGCACCTTCTTCGTCAAACCGGACGGCAGCTACACCTATGTCCTGAGCGATGCTGCCAAGGTCAACTTCACCAATGGTGAATTGCTCCAGGAAAAGGTCTCGTACAAAATCTCCGACGGCAGCGGTCATACCGATGTCGGCCTGTTCACCCTGAACATTCAGGGCGTAACCCAGGTCAAGCCGATCGCTGTCGACGACCACTACAGCTTCACCGAAGGCAGCCCCATCGCCGGCAATGCTCTCGACAACGACATTCCCGGCGACAACGGACATCTCTTCCTCCGTCAGTTCGCCGGTACGAACGTGAACGGCAACCCCAGCGCAACGACCGACGTCGCCGGGACCTACGGCACGTTCCATGTCAAGGCCGACGGCTCATTCACCTATGATCTGGCAGCAGATATCGCTCCGGGCGACCATGTTACGGAAACCGTCCAGTTCTACAAAATCTCCGACGGCGAAGGTCACACCGACGCCGGCGTTCTGACGCTCAATATCACGGGCACGGATTTTGTTTCGGGCGCCAGCGTCTGATCGTCCAATAGCCGATCAATCGACAACGCCCGCCGCGCAAGCAGCGGGCGTTGTCGCCCTTCAAGCCCTGCATACAGCCGTCTTGAGTCTCGAATCGTCCTCAGAAATCTGCCGACGGCTACTTGCGGCAGCGTTGCCGGAATCGCGCCGTCGTGCCGTCCCCAGCGCCTGCCCAGCTTCGATCGAAGATGGGGCGGAGTTGTGGGCTGATCTCTTTAATGGCGGCATTGACCCTGCAACGGTCGCCAAGTTTCAGCATCGTCGTGAGATCGCTGTCGAGCGCAGTCTTTGCCGCCGAAAGCGTTGCATCGGTGAAATCGTTCCAGAAATAGAACCGGGTCAAAATCATCGACTCGTCATGGGGCGCGAAAGCGACCGAACGCTTCATCATTCCCGCAATCGAAAACGGTTCTTCCGCGATGACCGACTGAACAGCGGCGAGACGAAGCCAAAAATTGCTGTTCGTCGGCATGCAGGAGAGCGCATATTGCAGATAACCGCGGGCGCTCGATGCGGCAGCAGCCCAGGCATCGTAGTTAACATTGACATTCTGCCGATCGAGTTGCGCCAGAACGAGTGTCACACCGGCGGCGACAATATCGGATCGGCAATAATGTCCACCGACCACGTCGACACTGCGCGACGCATATCTGGTCACCACATCATCGGCCACCGTCTCGCCACGCTCGATCCTCTCGGCGACGATCGAGATGCTGGCCGTTCTGATCGAAGCATAGAGCTCTCGCCCGGCCAGCACCACAAAGACGACGGTGACGATAACGAAAGCGATCCTGGTGACCGAAACGACCTGGCTTCGGAACATCAGCTTTCGGTGTAGTAGCGCGAATAACGCTTGTAATAATATTCGCTGGAGCCGAATGTCCGGTAAAGCTTCATCTGCGACGGATCGACCTTGGTCAATATAGCGCCGACGCATTTCCCATAGAGTTCCGGCTCGGACAGCAGCGTCGACTGCACGACCTTGCGCGATGTCTTTCCCCACTCGATAACGAAAACCACTGCATCGAGCTTCGAGTTGATAGCGCGCGCATCCACGACCGGCGCCAGGGGCGGCAAGTCGACGATAATGTAATCGAAGCTTTGACGCGCAATTTCAAGAAGCTGGTCCATGCCGCGTGACGCGAGCAGCTCCGACGAATGCGGGACACGATATCGTGCAACCGTCGGCAGAAATGCAAGCTTGGTCTTGGGATCGAGAAGGATCAGATCCTTGAGCGGACGGCCATCGACGATCGCCTCGAGCAAGCCGGCCTCGGCATGGCGGCCGATTGCCCGGGTCGCACCGGGATTTCGCATATCGCCGTCGATCAGCAGGCAGCGGGCGCCTTGCATTGCCAGAAGCTTGGCAAAATTGATTGATGTCGTCGACTTCCCCTCGCCGGGCAAGCTCGACACCACGCCGATGACCTTGCAGCGCTGATCGGCCGCACTGAGGTCGATCGCAATCTTGGCGCTTCGAAGCGTCTCGGCAAATGCCGAGAGCGGATGCTCCTCGACATAGGTCGTGGTCTTGCTGCCCCTGGCGATGCTTCGCGGATTGCTGGGATCGACGAGGGTCGGATCATCGACGTTATCGTCAACCAGCGGCATGACACCAAGCGATTCGACATCGAGCACTTCCTTGACGTCGTCGCCGGTGCGGAAGAACCGATCCCGGAATTCTCGGAAAGCACCGATACCGCTTCCGACCGCACATCCGAGGAACATCGCAAAAGCGACGACAAGGGCTCTCTTCGGAGCACTCGGCTTCGTCGGGGTCTCCGCCATCGTGATGATGCGCGCAGCGGTAATCGGGAAGCTCTGCTGCTGAATGGCTTCCTGGTAACGCGTCAGGAAACTCTGATAAAGATTCTTGTAGGTATCGCGGGTGCGCTCGAGTTCGCGAACCTGCACCTGCGTTTCGCCGGCCGTCGCGGCAACACCGGTCGCCTTCGTGACACTGTCACGCAAAGAATTTTCCCGTGACTGCGCAACCTGCAGCTCGCTTTGGTAACTCTCGGCGATGCGGTTCAACTCATCGAACATGAGTCTCTTATATTCTTCCATTTCCGCACGAAGCCGAACTGCCTGGACGTGATCAGGACCAAGCCGCGCCTCGATTTCGGTCTCGAGCTTGGAAGCCTCGAGATATTTCTTGCGCAGGTCGTTGGAAATGGAGCTGTCGAGCACATCGGTGACGATCGCGTCGGTTTGCTTGGCGTCGATGATCGATTTGACGCGCGCATACTTTGCCTCGGCCTTCGCCGTCTCGGCCTGGGCATTGATCAACTGCGTGTTGATCTCGGAAAGCTGCTGCTCGCTGATCAGGGTACCGGATCCGGCCTCGACAAGCCCATGCTCGCTGCGGAATTTCTGAACCGCAAGGTCGGCATCAAGCGCCTGCTGCCGCAGCTCTTCGATACGCTCCTGAAGCCATTCGCCGGCCCGGCGTGTCGCCTCGTATTTCGAATTGAGTTTGTCGACCAGGTAGACGTCGGCAATGGCCGCGGCGATCTGACGCGCCATATCGGGCGACTGCGAGGTATAACTGACATCGAGAACGTAGGATTTGCCGACACGTTCGACATCGATATTACCGGCTACAGTTTCCGCAGCGTACCGCCGCAGCATTTCCCGATCGGGCGCGACTGCTGCGGCGTCGGCAAACCATGATTTGAAATTCACCATCGACTTCAGCGTCGCGACTGAAAACAGCGAATTCCGCTGGGCGTTGAACACCGGATCGTCGACCAGTTTCAACTTATCGACCACGGCATAGGCGATCGTGTCGGACTTCAACAGCTCGACCTGGCTGAGTACGGTCCCTTCGTCATCGTCCATCTGGCCGAAAGCCGCCAGTTGGTTGATCACCTGGTTATCGCTGCGGTCGATCAGCACGCTTGTATCGGCGGTGTACACCGGCACCGACGTCAGCACATACACAACGCCGAGAATGGCGAAGGCGAACGCGCATGCCGCAACCATCCGCCACTGTCGGCGGGCAATCGCGATGAGCTTGTCGAAATCGATGAAATCAGCGTCGTTTCCTGCATCGCGGGAGGGGTCGATACGCGGGGTAAGTTTATCTGGCGATAGCAATTTCGATCTCCAACAAATCAAGCGCTAAGATCTAAGGGCAATTCCAGCTATTGTATGACCGCGACGCTCGGACTCGTCGACTGGGTCGTGTCGGAGGAGGATTGGCCTCCCCCATTTGTGCTGACAATCGTAATAGTGCTCGAAGACGAGTCGTCGCCGGCATTCGAAACTTTCAGCGTACCCGCAGTCGTCGCGGCGCCGTCAAAAGGCGTGCCATCGTCAGCGCCGGGGCCAGTTTGGCCAACCTGCCCGTCATTGCCGATGCCAGATGCGGCAGCGGCGGAGCTTGCACCTGGACCGAGCGCCGCGGTCCCGCCTTCGGCAAGGACCTTTGCAAAGGCGGCGAGTAGCGGGGCAAGATTGGGATCGGCGCTCGCAGCCTCGGCGACCGCCTTTTCGATCGCCAGCTTGGATAGCGGGTCCGTCACCTGACAGCTGTTTGCAGCCCGACCAAGACCCGAGCCGATGGCCGCCATCTGTGCGGCATTGGCTGTCTTGGCCTGCTCGATTACCGGTAATAGAGCCTCGCCGCTACTGCCGACCAGCGCACGAACGAGTGACGATAGAACCAGCGGATCAGACATGTCGAGCAGAATGGCCGGATTAGCCGTAAACGCGTTGACATCGACGGTAGTGAGATTTGCGAGGCGCACGCAAGCGGCCGCCAAGGCGCTTGAATTCATGCCGGCAAACATCGCAACGGCAAGTCCACTATATGCAAGCTTACGATAAACACCAAACCTTGCCATATCGGTGGTTCCTTCATCAAATCCGCTATGGAAAATACCACGCGGCGTTGGTCATCTGCGAGCAACGCCGCCTATATTTCAATCAATTTCCGAGATCCTGGACCGCGTTGCGAGTATCGTTCGCATCGTCGGTCACGCCTGCCACAGTGGACGATACCGAGTTTACGATGTCAAGGAACTTGACCAGTTCAACCGAGTCCGAATTGGAAATATAGATAATATCCTTGTCTTCCATCTTGAATTGCTGAACCGCAAACAAGGTCGCCGGATCGCGCAGATTCGCGCGGACGATCACTGGAACCGTCTCACCCGCAAATCGCGTCGTGTCGACGTTCATCGACTGAACCGTTTTCTTCGGGACCAGGCGATAGAGCAGGACCTGAGCCGGATCGGCGCGGTCGTCGCGCAAACCGCCCGCCTTGGCGATCGCCTCTCCGAGGGTCAGGTTGGATTCTTCGAAATCGAAGCGGCCGCTGACACCCGCGGCGCCGAGCGCAAGATAGGTGCGGCGCTCATGATCGATCGAGACCGTGTCATTCGGCGCAACGTAGATATTTTCCGCCGGGTTCTTCAACAGCGTATTGTAGGCGACGGTTGCCGTCTTGCCGCGACGCTGCAGCGTCACATTCGTTTCGATATTGTTGGTCGTCAAACCGCCCGCAGCGGAAATGACATCGAGAACACGCTCACCGGCCGGGCTGATCGTGACGCGCTGAGGATTGTTGACGTCACCGAGCACGGCCACCTGACTGGAGCGGCTGTTCGTTGTCGTAATAACCACCTGCGGCTCGATCGCGCGGCTCGCCAGCCGATCTTCGACGTCCTGCTCCACGGTCTCCTTCAGGCGACCGGCGGCCGGTACGCGACCGGCATAGGGGATCGTGATCGTTCCGTTTCGATCGATGGTCTGCTCCGGCAGATTGATGTAATTGCCGGGTCGGCTTCCGGCGTCCGAGGGAATGAACAACCCACCGGACTGAGCTTCGAAGATAGCAACCTGGACGACGTCGCCATAACCAAGCGGAATTTCAGGCGCCCCGCCGCGACCACCGCCAAATCCCTTGAAGGACGTCGGCTGGGCAGAAGTAAAATAGGGAAGAACGTTTTTGCTGAGATCAATCAGAGCGTAGTCGATGCCGACGCGACGCTCCTTCGTTGTCACTTTCACTGCCGCATCTCGATCAACATCTTTGTGATCGGGACCGGATCTGGGAAGCGATGTGCAGCTTGCCAATATAGTCGTTAGCGCTACAACAATGGCGACGCGTGTACTACCGATACGAGAACAACCCATAGAATAACCTGTGTTGACGCCCTTGAAGCTACTGCCCCGCAATCTGACAAAATACAAGACAATCCCCGATCAATAACACTGAAAGCCGATTAACATTCCCCTAACTGTGGCAGGCTGGCAACGCCAAGCCCTTGAGGAAGCGAAAACGGCCCAATCCAACTTTTCTGGCGCCGTAAAAAACCCGAGGGCTAGACCCGCTATAAAATTTCTTGCGTTTCAGAGTCAACAGTTCGCACCTGCACAATCGCTATTTTTCAAAAACCTTCATAAACCATCTGTTTAAATTTTAGCGGCTGAGCGGCCGCTCATATGCCACGTCCGCTTCTCCGTTGCCGCGCCCAAGGCTTACCGCCACGACCGCACTGAGGAAGGCGGAATAAAACACGGCAAAACCCGGTATTTGCAGCGAGAAATCGACGGCCGCATGAAGGGCGACCAGAACCGTTGCCGCCAAGCCAAGCAGCACAAAATGCCTGAGACGCCGCCTTTGGGCGAACCCCTGCCGAAACACTCTTGCAAGGACCGCGAAGGCAAGGATTGCCGTGACCGGGAACAATATCCCGAGACCCAGAAATCCTTCGAGATAGAAATTATGCGCCCGGTCGAAGATCCCGAAAATCCCGCAGGCCGGATCGCGGTAGGCAGGAAACACGGTCCGGAAGGTCCCGAGACCGGTCCCGGTCAACCAGTGATCCGAAATGGCACGCCATATGCCCGGCAGGATGCAGAACCGGTCATCATCCTCGAGCCGCCGCTCTTGCGCGCGCAAAATCGCCTGACCGGCAAACGCCGCCAGCAACCCGACGACGAATACGATCGCCGAGAAGAGCTTCAGCATCGGGCGCCATCCCGGCGCCGGTTTCAGATAACGCCGCGAGCCGTTCCAATTCATGACCAGCCAAGGGAAATAAATGAGAGCGCCAATAAAGGTCGCGAATATGCCTGCGCGCGAGCGGGTCAGCATCAGCGCGGTGAAGCATGCGCACAAGAGCAGGATGTAAATCCACGATTTCAACAGAAGCGTGTTTCGGCCCGGCTCGCCGGGCGGATGGTTCGAATGGGAACGGGCGATATCTCTGACGAGGGTCAGCATCAGCAGCGTTCCAAGCCCGAGGAAGGTCGCCGCGGTATTGCGATTGACGAAGACTGCGGTCAGGCTGTCGAGGTAGGCGCGCTTCTCCACGACGATCAGGATGTTGGGAAACAGTGAAAACTGCAGCAGGCCGAACACAGCGATGATGCCCGCCGAAAGCCCGAGGAGGGTCAGCACTTTCCTCGCGCGCTGATCGGTATCGCATAAGAGAAGCCCGGTCAGGAACGTGACGAAGGGCAGCCCCACCGAGAGGATCGACGCCAGCGTGTCGGCCGGTTCGACCGAGATTGCCGCGTAGTCGACACCTGCCAGGTCACGCGCGGCACGCCAGGCCGGGTTTGCCAGCCAGTTGGAAGGCAGTTCGATGGTCTGGATGAACGTCCAGCCCGTCACCACGATGAGCATCAACAGAGCGATACTGAAAACCCCTCTGCTTTGCCTCGGCTCTCCGAACAGCAGTGCCGAAATGGCGCCGAGGGTAAACATTCCGATCGCTGCAAAGGCGAAGGGAAAGGGCGTGACGCTCCCGAACGGAAGAAGCGTCAGTATAACGAGGCCGGTAAAGGCAAAGAGAAGAGCCTCGCGCAAGGCCTGCCTGTTGATGAGGTTGGATAACATTCGATCTCTTCGCCAGCGAGCGGCAATGGCAGAATTACAACCCGAGCGGTTAATATGCACGCACTAACATAAGTTGCATATCAATGGCTTGCGTGTTAAAGTGCAACAGAATTTCACATCGTTTAAAATTGTCGCGAAAGACTTAAGCCAATCGAGACAAGCCCCGGCTATGCTCCGTCAAGCAGCAGGAACGGGACAGACGTTCTGCGGCCAATACTTGGCAGATCACTAAATCGCCATGCCATTGACCGAGAAAAAAGGCAAGCCTGATCTCAATCGGTTGCCCTGAACGGGGATTTAACAGATGAAGAAAACATTCGTTACACTTCTGGCGCTGGCCTTTACAGCAGGGAATGCCTGCTCGGCATTTGCCGCCGGTCCCGCAGGTTTTGCCCGCGGCCTGAACGGCAGTTCGGCGGTCAGCTATATCTCTGAAAAAGACAAGATCATTCCGCCCTTCGCGCAGGTATTGTTCTGCGCCCAGAACCCGGCCGAATGCCGTGACAACAACGGTCTCTCGGTCGTTGCGCTCACCGATGAGCAAATGCTGCAGCTGAAAAACGTGAACAACACCGTCAATCGCACGATGATCGGCCGGAACGATTCCCGCAACGAATTGAACGGCGATGTCTGGAAGGTGAATGTTCGCAGCGGCGACTGCGAAGATTTCGCCTTGACCAAGCGCAGCCGGCTGATCGCGATGGGCTGGTCGTCGCGCGCTTTACGAATCGCAACGGCATATACACCTTCCGGTGAAGGACATGCCGTCCTGGTGGTCAGGACTGATAAGGGCGACCTCGTGCTCGACAACAGGAAAAGCAGCATCAAGAACTGGCGGGACACCGATCTGCGCTGGGACAAGATTCAATCGGGGACAGACCCCTATGTCTGGTACCGGCTGTAGAAGTTCGGGCTGCGGAAGAACCGTCTGGAAATGAAAGTCGAGCCGCCTCTGACGAGCGGCTCGACTTGTCACATTGCCCACACAAACCTATGTTTCTTGCTGTCGAAGGGGTGCCGGCAACGAATTGTCGTGCCCCTCGTTCGATTTTCGATGTGGGTATCAAGCGATCTTCGATATTGTCTTTTCGCCCAGATTCAGTATGACCAACGCCATGCTGCGACGCAGCATGACGTTCTACTCCAATGATTTGAGGGAAATATGCGCATCACGATGATTGGATCAGGCTATGTCGGCCTCGTTTCAGGCGTTTGCTTCGCGGATTTCGGCCACGACGTCATCTGCGTCGACAAGGATCTGAGTAAGATCGAAGCCCTTCGCG
Organism: Rhizobium sp. BT03; assembly: GCF_030053155.1. Lineage (NCBI taxonomy): Bacteria > Pseudomonadati > Pseudomonadota > Alphaproteobacteria > Hyphomicrobiales > Rhizobiaceae > Rhizobium > Rhizobium sp. BT03. The sequence continues at coordinate 3,748,982 of NZ_CP125640.1, read as the reverse complement.
AAGGCCGTATTCCGATCTACGAGCCGGGTCTGGAGCAACTGGTCGCCGAAAATACCAGCACCGGCCGGCTGTCGTTTTCGACCGATGTCGGCGAAAGCGTCCGTAGCGCCGACGTCGTGTTCATCGCGGTCGGCACGCCATCCCGGCGCGGCGATGGCCACGCAGACCTCTCCTATGTCTATGCGGCGGCGCGCGAGATTGCCACCTATGTGGAAGGCTTCACCGTGATCGTCACCAAGTCGACGGTACCGGTCGGCACCGGCGACGAAGTCGAGCGCATCATGCGCGAAACCAATCCTGCTGCGGATGTCGCCGTCGTTTCCAATCCGGAATTCCTGCGCGAAGGTGCGGCGATCGAAGATTTCAAGCGTCCCGACCGTATCGTCGTCGGGTTGAATGACGACCGGGCGCGCGAAGCCATGACCGAGGTCTACCGCCCGCTTTACCTCAACCAGGCACCCCTGGTCTTCACCACCCGCCGCACCTCGGAACTGATCAAATATGCTGCCAATGCATTCCTCGCGATGAAGATCACCTTCATCAACGAGATCGCCGATCTCTGCGAGCGGGTCGACGCAAACGTCCAGGACGTTTCGCGCGGCATCGGTCTCGATGGCCGTATCGGCGCCAAGTTCCTGCATGCCGGTCCGGGTTACGGCGGCTCGTGCTTCCCCAAGGATACGCTTGCCCTTGCCAAGACGGCGCAGGATTACGACGCGCCGGTCCGGCTTATCGAGACGACGATCTCGATCAACGACAACCGCAAGCGGGCGATGGGACGCAAAGTCATCTCGGCCGTCGGTGGCGACATTCGCGGCAAGAAGATCGCGATTCTCGGCCTGACCTTCAAGCCGAACACCGACGACATGCGCGACAGCCCGGCGATTGCCGTCATCCAGACCCTGCAGGACGCCGGCGCCCTGGTGGTCGGCTACGATCCCGAAGGCATGGAGAATGCCCGCAAGGTGATCGAGAATATCGAATATGCGAGCGGCCCCTATGAAGCGGCCGCCGGTGCGGATGCGCTTGTCATCGTCACCGAATGGAATCAGTTCCGCGCGCTCGATTTCAATCGCCTGAAGCAGTCGATGCGCGCCCCGGTCCTGGTCGACCTGCGCAATATTTACCGCAGCGACGAGGTCCGCAAACACGGCTTTGCCTATACCGGCATCGGCACCAATCTCTATCATGAATCGACAAACGCCTGATAGGTTCCGGTGAGCCGGTAATCGTCCTGACGCCGCGGAGCAAAATTCCGCGGCGTTTTGTTTTTGGCGCACCGCGCCGAAAAGCCTGAACGGTTTCGGGCGGCATTACGCCTTCAGATTTAATTGAGGAGCCCGACGCGCGTTCCTTTTATCGTTAGCACGGTCAGCCGGCCCGTCGCCGAAACCGCGGTATCGATGCCGATCCGTTGCGGGCCGAATGTCGGGGTCCGCGCCGGGGTATGTCCGTGGATCACGAGGACGGGAAGCTGCGGCCCTTCATCCAGGAAGGGTTGGCGGATCCACATCAGGTCGCTGTCCTTCTGCTTCTTGAGGTCGATGCCCGGTTTGATGCCGGCATGGACAAAGACCACCCTACCCATCCGCAGCATGATCGGCAGCGATTCCAGGAATTGGATATGCCGCTCGGGGATCATGTTGCGAATGACGCGGGCAATCATTTCACTTCCAGCCGCAGACTGCAGCAGATGCTCGATATCGATACCGTATGAGTGCAGCGTCTCCGTCCCGGCAAAGCCGAGCCATTCAAGAATGTGCGCCGGTTTGCGGTAGAGCTTCACCAATTCCGCGTCGTGATTGCCGCAGAGGGCGAAACGCTGAAATCCCGGCGGCGGGCTCTTGCTCAGGAACTCCAGCACCGCGCTCGAATCGGGCCCGCGGTCGACATAGTCGCCGAGCATGACGATAAGTTTCGGCCCCGGAATGCGCGCGGCATCCTCCTCGATGCGGCGATGCGCCTCGACAAGCTCATTGTAACATCCGTGAACATCGCTCATTGCATAGACCGCAGCAAATTCGCCTTCGGCAAACGTCAGCCGAGCGCGTCCTTTGCGGTTACCGGCCAGTATCGGTATCTGTTGTCGCCACGACCCGAGATAGTTAAACATGTAACCCATTTATGAGATCCGACAGCACGCGAGGTTGTCGGAAAAGCTCCATTTCCTGCCCATCCCTGCATGGGCATGAGCCGCAGTGTTCAAAAAGAAGTTGGCCTGATCACGGCCTTATCGAAATTGTAACCGGCCCCCGGCGTGAAGAGCCTGTACAGGCGTCGCTGTGAACCGACAGCCCGTTTCCGGCGTCGTCGATAGCTGCCGGAACGGTCTCCTCCCACGGGACGTTGCAGCTCGGCATCGAATCACCTGATCCTCATCGCGTGCAAGGAGTTTTCAATGCAACGTACCCGCGACGGCCAAATTACGATTGCTAGAAACGGCAATTTGTATTCGGTCATTTCGGAAGCGCATCACGGATAATATTGCGCTGTATTTTGGTAGATGAGGGTTAATTCAGCGTTAAGCCGTATTATTCGTTCGATCAGCGGCTGTGTCAGCCGCCAGTTCTGCGGGCTGGAGAATTTGCGGCCATCGAATTTCCACAGGCGACACATCCGAAAAAGCTGTAAATATCAACTATAGAGAGAGCCAAGAGAAAAAAATAAACGCTTAAGATTATCATGCTTGACGCTACTGCGGCGGCGCATGATGATGGCGCATTGCGAGCGTGAATGACATTCTTCACCGGAAATCTCAGATCCAAAACTGCGGGGTGCAAAGTGGAAACTGCGGTTGATTCGAAACTTATCGAGGCGATCACCTACGACGAAGACAGCCGCTATCTACGGGTCTATCTGACAAACGGTCAGCGGCGAGAATATGAGGGCGTCCCCAAGGGCGTCGTTGTCGGCTTGACGATGGCGGAATCCCCGGGGAATTTTTACATGACGGCAATCAGAGGCAAATATCCTCCCCGCCCCTGATGATCTGCTATTTCAGCCAAAATGCGGGACCGGCATTCACCGGCCCGCAAATCGGCACCATCGACCGACGTCACGTTCCATCAATAGCCACTGAAGAAATCGCGAACTGCATTGATCTCGAGCGGCGCAATCTCATGGCCGCCGGGATGCCAGACCGTCCTGACATCAGCGCCGCGATCTTTCAGATGCTCCGCCAGCGCCTCGGTCACCGGGACGGGAGCGATGGGGTCCCGCTGCCCGGCCGTCACCAGCACCTTTCTCCCCGCCAGAGTGGCCTGGGCTTCAGGCTGAAACGGAATGAGCGGGTGCATCAAAACAGCGGCATCGAAGATCCCCTTCTCGATCAGCACATTGGCAAGAATGTTTGCGCCATTTGAAAAACCCAGGCCGAGAACCTGGGAAGCCTCGTGCTCGTCAGCCAATGCCTTGACATAGGCGGCCATCTTCTCCGTCGCCCGTGAAAGATCGGTCATGTCGTAGACCCCCTCCCCGGTGCGCCGGAAGAACCGCGCCGCGCCACGTTCGGAAACGTCGCCGCGCGGCGAGAGGACCGTCGCTTCGGGCAGCAGGCGCCGGCCGAAATCGAAGAACTGGTTCTCGTCGCCGCCGGTCCCGTGCAGCACCAGCAGGATGGGTTTATCGGGTGCACCGGCATGCAGCCGGTGCACATATCCAGCTTCGGTCATATCGCCTCTCCTTACGCTTCAAGCGGCTGCAGGTGCTGCTCGAGCAGTGCGCGAAGATGAGCGTGCTGCTGCGGCAGCTTCAGGGCTTCACCGAGATGGGCCGTGTCCTCGTCGCGGTTGAAGCCCGGCTCATTGGTCGCGACCTCGAACAGCACGCCGCCCGGCGTGCGGAAATAGATCGCCCAGAAATAATCGCGGTCGATCACCGGCGTCACCTGATAGCCGGTGTCCATCAGCGCCTTGCGCACTTCGAGCTGCTTCTCGCGGTTTTCGACTGCAAAGGCGACGTGATGGACGGAGCCGGCGCCGGGAAGCGCGCGGGCAATGTTCGGCATGGTCTCGAGATCGATGAGATGCGCGCCGTTGCCGTCAGGCTTGATCAGCCGCTTGACGCCGTCCCGTTCTTCGGCGACCTCGTAGCCCATGAACTTCAGGAGTTCGGCGGTAGCGCCTTCATCCCGCAGGCGCATGGCGACGGAATGGAAGCCGCGAATGGCGTGGTCCTCGCGGATGCCACCATGCGTCCAGGCCTGGCGGGCATCGTCCTTGACCTCGACGAGCGCAAAGCCGTCACCGTCGGGGCCGGAAAAATTCAGGCGCTTCTCGCCGAAACTTTCCTCGGCCTTCAACCCGCCGATATTCAACGCGCTGAAACGATCGCTCCAGAAGCCGAGCGAGCCTTGCGGAACCGAGAACACCGTCGTGCCGACCTCCCCGGTGCCGGGACGGCCCTGCGCCATCTTCGGGAACGGGAAATAGGTCATGACCGTGCCGGGCGCACCGGTCTCGTCACCATAATAGAGGTGATAGACATCGGGCGCGTCGAAGTTCACCGTCTTCTTGACGCGGCGCAGGCCAAGCGCATTGGTGAAGAACTGATTGTTGGTTCGGGCGTCCTCCGCCATCGACGTGACGTGGTGCAGACCCTTGATCTGATCGAGCATGTGAGACCCCTTTCTTGCCCGCAATTCGCAGGCTTTCGATGGGGCTAAGATGCGCGCTGAAACTCCATGGGAACAGACCCCCAGACCAAAACGCATTGTCTTCTTTTAGTGAACGAACACCAGCTGGCGTTCACACCTTGACGTCTTCGGGATCGGCCGGCAATTGCCAGTCGATCGGCGCGCGCCCGCGCGACTGCAGGAAATCATTCGCCTTGGAAAAATGCCCGCAGCCGAAAAATCCGTTATGGGCCGAAAGCGGCGAGGGATGCGGCGCCTTGAGCACGAGATGCCGTGTCGCATCGACAAAGGCCGCCTTGCGCTGGGCATAGGAGCCCCAGAGCATGAAGACGACGGATTCGCACTCGTCGTTGACGTTGCGGATGACCGCGTCGGTGAAGCGCTCCCACCCCTTGCCCTGATGCGCAGCCGCCTGCCCTTCCTCGACGGTCAGCACGCTATTCAGCAGCAGCACGCCCTGTCTTGCCCAATGTTCGAGAAAACCGTGACGCGCCGGCGCTATGCCGAGATCCGTCTGCATCTCCTTGTAGATATTGACGAGGGAGGGCGGGATCCGCACGCCCGGCCGTACGCTGAAGCACAGCCCGTGGGCCTGTCCCAGCCCGTGATAGGGGTCCTGACCGAGAATGACGACCTTGACGCTGGAGATCGGCGTCAGGTCGAGGGCACGGAAATATTCGCTGCCCCGGGGGAAAATCCGCTTGCCGATCTGCTTCTGCGCAACCAGAAAGGATTTAAGCTGCTGCATATAGGGGCTTGAGAACTCCGCCGCCAAGGCGGCCTTCCAGCTCTCCTCGAGACTGATTGATGTATCGTTCATCGAGCAAACCCTTCGCATATGACGAAACAACGGACACATGGTTCTAACAAAATCGATCCACGCTGCAATGCCTGCCGGCTCGGCAATGGGTCTACGCCTTTGAGATAGGCGAGAGAGGATTGCGAGAGGCTTCCGAGGCACAGTCGTCCGTGTTTAACTATATGACGGCTTCGGTATTTACGCCGGCAGGCGGCCTGAGTAGAACCTTGATGATAAACCGGGGACATGTCTTCAGATGAAATTCGGCACGAGCGGCCTTCGCGGACTTTCAGTGGATCTCAGGGGACGCGCCTCTGCGCTTTATGCGACGGCGTTCGGCAAATATCTGCTGCGGACCGGCAAGGCACAGCTCGGCGATGCCATTCTGATCGGCCGCGATTTTCGCGATTCGAGCCCCGATATCTCGGGAAATTGCGCCGGCGCGCTCGCTGCGCTCGGCTTCCGGGTATTGGACTGCGGCAATGTCCCGACGCCCGCCCTTGCCCTTTATGGCCTGGAGAGCAACGCGGCATGCCTGATGGTGACGGGCTCGCATATTCCGGCAGACCGCAACGGCATCAAGTTCTATCGCCCGGATGGCGAGATCGACAAATCGGACGAGGCTGAGATCACCGCATTGGCGGCCGAGATCGAGCGAACGGGCGAGCCTGTTGCAGAGGCTCCGGCCCAGACCGAAGATCATGAGGCGATCTGCCGTCAGCTCTTTTTCCAACGCAATGCCGCTCTGCTGCCGCAGGGCGCGCTATCCGGCCTCAAGATCGGCGTCTACCAGCACAGCACCGTCGCCCGCGACCTGCTGGTTGACGTTCTCGCCCATTATGGCGCCGAGATCACCGCTCTCGGCCGTTCGGAGAGTTTCATTCCCGTCGACACCGAAGCCGTTTCCGACGAGACGGTCGCGCTGATGAAGCGCTGGGTGTCCGAGCACAAATTCGATGCGATCGTCTCGACCGATGGCGACGGCGACCGCCCGCTGGTCGCGGACGAAACCGGCACGCCGCTGCGCGGCGACCTTCTTGGCCTGGTCGCAGCCAATTTTCTCGGCGCCGGCACGGTGGTGACACCGGTTACCTCCAATTCCGGCATCGAGGCCGCAGGCTCTTTCGCCGTCAAGCGCACCCGCGTCGGCTCGCCCTTCGTCATCGCAGCCATGGAAGAGGCGGTGGCGGCCGGCAAGGATCACGTCATGGGCTTTGAGGCCAATGGCGGGCTGCTGACGGCAACCCCTTTCGATATCAACGGCGGATCCGTGCGCGCCTTGCCGACGCGCGATTGTTTTCTCCCGATGCTTGCGATCCTGTCGCTGGCCGCCATTCGCAGGCAGCCGCTTTCGGCCGTTGCCACCTCCTATCATCTGCCCTTTGCCGCCGCCGATCGCCTGGAAAATTTTCCGGTGGAGACGAGTGCCGGGCTGATGGAGCATCTGCGCGCCTCCGATGAAAATCTTGCCGCTTTCCTGCAGCCGGTCGGCGAAGTGGCGGCGAAATCCGACATCGACGGACTTCGCGTAACGCTGAAAGACGGCAGAATCATTCATTTCCGCCCCTCCGGCAATGCGCCGGAGATGCGTTGCTACGTCGAAGCCGGAAGCGAAACCGCGGCCCTCGATCTGCTGAAGACAGGGCTCACCCGAATAACAAACTGGGCCGATGCCCGCTAACCATGCCACGAACAAGCTTTTTTCAAGGAACCCGCCTATGACGCAGAAAATCGTTCCCGTGATCATGGCCGGCGGCAAAGGCACGCGGCTCTGGCCGCTTTCCCGCGCCACCGCCCCGAAACAGTTCATCCAGTTCGTCGGCAACAAGACGCTGTTTCAGGAGACGCTCGAACGCGTTTCCAACCCGGAGCTCTATGAAGCCCCGATCGTCGTCACCAATGAGGAATTTCGCTTCCTGGTCGCCGAGCAGGCCCGCGCGCTGGCCGTCCCGCTCGCCGCCGTACTGCTCGAGCCGGTCGCCCGCAACACCGCCGCTGCAGTGGCCGCCGCCGCCACGCTTGCTTCCGAGCTTTTCGGCAAGGACACCATCATCCAGATGCTTGCCTCGGATCACGAGATCCTCGCCGACACGAGCTATTTCGATTGCATCCGCATCGCCCGGAATGCCGCAGCTGACGGCAAGCTCGTCACTTTCGGCATCAGCCCCACCGAGCCGGCAACCGGTTACGGCTATATCGAAATCGGCGATGCGCTCGAAAGCGGCGCCCATAAGGTCAGCCGTTTTGTGGAAAAGCCGGCATTGGAAAAGGCCGAGAAAATGCTCGCCGACGGCGGCTTCTACTGGAACTCCGGCATCTTCATGTTCCCGGTGGCGGAGCTCATAGCCGAACTGCAGGAATATGCGCCGGATGTGCTGAAGGCGGCGAGCAAGGCCGTTTCCAAGGCAAGCCGGGACCTCGACTTTACCCGCCTCGACGCCGACCATTTCGCCAAGAGCCCCGATATCTCCATCGACTACGCGATCATGGAAAAGACCTCCAAGGCCGCCGTCGTCCCCTCGCCGTTCAGATGGTCTGATATGGGAAGCTGGGACTCTGTCTGGAAATCAGGCGCCCGCGACGACAACGGCAATGTCGCCGCCGCAAACACGACCGTCGTCAATACCCGCAACTCGCTGGTCATGACCCATGGCGTGCATCTTGCCGTTCAGGGCATGGAGGATGTCGCCGTCATCGCCAGCGAAGACGCCGTCTATGTCGGGCCGCTCAAGGACAGCCAGAATGTCGGGCAATTGGTCAAGATGCTGGCCTCTTCTTCGGCGACGGCGAAATTCACCGAAACCCATCCGACATCCTACCGTCCCTGGGGTGGTTACACCTCGATCTTCAACGGCGACCGTTTCCAGGTGAAGCGCATCTTCGTGACCCCCGGCAAGAAGCTTTCGCTGCAGAAACACCACCATCGCTCCGAACACTGGGTCGTCGTCAAGGGAACGGCCGAGGTGACGGTCGGTGAGACCGTGCGGATGCTGCGCGAGAACGAAAGCGTCTATATTCCGCTCGGCGAAGTCCATCGCCTCGCCAATCCCGGCAAGATCGTCCTCGAACTGATCGAGGTGCAGACGGGCTCCTATCTCGGCGAGGACGACATCATCCGCATCGTCGATGAGTTCGGAAGAACGTAACGTCGCGGCCGGACTGGGGCCGGCCGGCCCCGAACAAAGGGCCGCCTTTTCCGGCGCGACTGCCATCGCTGTTGAACTTGCTGTCGGAATTCTCGTAGAATGGATGCACCGAAAGACATGACCGGAGATCCCTTGATGCGTATCTTGCCCGCCCTCGCCGGATTTCTTGCAATCCTGGCACCGGGAATGGCATTTGCCGAAACCGGAAAGATGCGAACCGCAAGCGAGGCTGAAATCCGCGAGCATCTGCCGGGCACCTCGGAGCTGAAAGAAAGCAGCAACGGTTACGAATATCGCCAGGGCAACAGGAATGGCTACAAAATAACCAATGGCCAGGTCTGCGTCCGGTTTCCCAACAAGTCGACCGACTGCGTCAGCGTGAAGACCGACGGCGAGAAATTTCAGATGATCGACAAGAAAGGCGGCAGGACGAAATTTTGACTTTGCCCGGCAGCTTATTTTGCCGGTGCAGTTTCAGCGTTCCTGTCGAGAACGAATTCGGCGATCAGACCGGAATGGTTCGAGCCAAGATTGTCGTCGAGACGTCTCAGCGATGTCAGATGAAGCGGCGCGCGCGCAAATATATGGTCGATGGCGATCCCCAACGAGCCGGCAGCAATCGGCCATGTCGCCGGTTCGGGCGCGATCGTCTTCAGTCCCTGCTGACGCAGGAAAGCCTGGATGCTCGGGGCGATCGACGAAGAGTTGAAATCACCTGACAGCACCAGAGGACCGTCGATCGAACCAAGCGCCTTGGCGAGATCTTCCAATTCAGCCATCTGAAAATCGTCGAAGTACGGCTTGGTCAGATGCGCCGAAACCAGATTGATGGTTTCGCCGCCGAAGTCGACGCTCGATATAACCAGCCTGTTTTTTCGCAGACTGCCCATGCTTGCGACCTGCCGGCTGACGAACGGGCGTTTGGACAGCACCAGCGTATCGCAGGTATCCTTCCCGGTGTCGCAGCCGATATGATAGGGATAGGCCTTGAACAATTGCTGCAGATGGAAGGTCAGCGGCTTGGCTTCGAGCAAATTGACGACATCGGCATTCGACGCGATCACCATGTCGGTGATCGCCGTCGAGTTTTTCCAGTTGTCGATCGCGATGTTGAACGACATCAGACGAAAAAGCGGCGGCCTGTCCGGGCCTCTGTCGTCCCCGGAAAACTCGCGCAGCATGACGACGCCGTGAGCGACGAGAAGAAGCGAGACAAACAGAAGAACGAAGCCGTAAATCTGTCGCCTGACAGCCAGAATGATCAGGCTGGCGGCAACAAAGAGGACGCCGAAGTGAACCTGAAAGCTGTAGAGAAAGGATAGCAGCCAGAAGTTCGTGACATAGCGCAAGGACACGGTCGCGATGGCAACGGTCAGAAACGCGCAGAGAATCCAATAAATTATCTCTCTCATCGATCCTGACCTGCTTGCAGACGACCCGCCGGCCATAACATGCAGGCCGAGATGTTGCAATGCAGCATAAAGGCCGATGGCCGCAGCTGGCCTTCCGACGATGTCGACGGACTGCCGTCGTCCGGCCGGGCAAGGGGCGAATATGCCGACGACCGCAGCGATGGCGACGGCGGCCTTCTCTTTCAAAGATCTATCGACTCGGCCTCTTCTTATCTTGTAAGGGGGGTCACGCGATACGGAATCGGCTTTTGCCGTCGGCAGCGAGCCGAAAGAAGGTGGGAATGCGCTACTTCATTACCGGAACTGCCGGCTTTATCGGTTTTCATCTGGCCAGGCGCCTGCTGCAGGAAGGGCACGAGGTCACCGGCTTCGACGGCCTCACTCCCTATTACAACGTCAAGCTCAAGGAGATGCGCCATGCAGCACTCTCCCAATTCCCGGCCTTCAAACCGGTCATCGCTATGCTTGAGGATCGCGAAGCGCTGGAGACAGCGGTTGTCGCGGCCAAGCCGGACATTCTGATCCACCTCGCCGCCCAGGCCGGCGTGCGCTACAGCCTGGAAAATCCCGAGGCCTATCTTCGATCGAACGTCGAAGGCTCGTGGAACATCATGGAAATCGCGCGGCGCGTCGAAATCCGTCACCTGATGCTGGCCTCGACGTCATCGATCTACGGCGCCAATGCGACCGTTCCCTTTCGCGAGACCGATCGCGCCGACGAGCCGCTGACCATCTATGCCGCGACGAAAAAATCGATGGAGCTGATGGCGCATAGTTATGCTCATCTGCACAAGATACCGACCACGGCCTTTCGCTTCTTCACCGTTTACGGCCCGTGGGGCCGCCCCGACATGGCCCTGTTCAAATTCACCAAGAACATGCTCGAAGACCAGCCGATCGAGATCTACGGCGAAGGCAATATGAGCCGTGACTTCACCTATATCGACGATCTCGTTGAGGGGATCGTCAGGCTGTCGGCTATCGCCCCTGGCGAGGATAACCGTCTGGGCAACGCGGCCATCGAAACGCTTTCGCGCCAGGCGCCCTTTCGGGTCGTCAATATTGGCGGCGGCCAGCCGGTCAGCCTGATGGATTTCGTCGAAACGGTGGAAAAGGCGCTCGGCCGTCCTGCCATCCGCAAGATGCTGGCGATGCAGAAGGGCGACGTGCCGCGCACCTTCGCGGCTCCCGATCTGCTCGTGGCGCTGACCGGTTACAAGCCGGATACGACTCTGGATGTCGGCGTCAAAGCCTTCGTCGACTGGTATCTCGACGTCCGCGGCGAGCTCGGCGCCTAGCTTACCTCGATTACCGACCCAAATTGCTTCCTGTGACGCGGAATATCAGCGCAGAAACGCCACCGCTTCAACCGCGTCGACCGCCTTCGAAAACACATAGTCGACGACAACGGTCAGCTTCTGCGAATAGGCCTTGAGCTGATAACCCTCGCCCTCGATCTGAGCCGGGCTGCGCAGGACGAAAGGAACGCCGGGGCGCACGAAACCGGCGCGTGTCGTCAACGGAATCTCGGGCGAATGGCCGATGGCGGAGGTATACATCAGGTCGCGGCCAAGGCTGGCGGGACCGATGGCGAGCGCCGGCCCGGCAGCGCCGGTGATGGTCAGAGTGAGAGCGGTGGCGGCAAGAATTTTGTGCATGTCGAAGTCCCCGTTTGCGGATCGGCGGGCTTTGCGTCGCCCGTCTCCAAACGATCGACGCGTCTGTCCACGCTTCGGTCGCTTTCATGAGACCACTCTACACATCAGTATTTGCAGGGCTTTTAAGCCGATCGGTCAAATTTTAGGGAATTCGGCTTTCTCTCCCGATCGTCGCGGGACACACGGGAAAAATCCTCCCCGGCTCCGAGCTCGCCAAGGCGAGATCGGCTGATGACCGCAATCTAAAGAACGCGATCCAGCTTCTTGTTGATATGCAGGTTCGGCATCAATCCCGCACTTTGCGCGGCATGATAGGATTCGCGCGCCGCATCGAACGAGATCGACCACATGATGGCGCTCAAGAGCAGCGCGATAATATAAATTTGGATACGCATCTCATCGGCAATACGGAAAGAGCAAGGCCGTTTTGTGTCGAAAAATGAGCGCCAAAATAGAAAAAATCGGCGGATTTTTTGGCCGGCGCGATGCGAGCCTGAGTGAAAAGCCCCACAGATCGGGCTACCCTTCGGCAAAATATATCAATCGATTGACTTATTTTGTGATCGGCGTTATAAACCTGTGATGAACCAGGAACACGACACGCAAACCCCGCCGGCATCCGCCCGCGCCGAGGCCGCGCGACAGAAGATGTTGGCCGCCGCTCTCGACGTCTTCGGCCGCTACGGCTTTGACGGCGCCTCGACACGCCAGCTGACCGAAGCCGCCGGCGTCAACCTGCAGGCGATCCCCTATTATTTCGGCAGCAAGGAAGGCCTCTACATCGCCACCGCCGAATATCTGATGGCCCGCATCGATACGCATGTCGGCGACATGAGGGCGCGTATCGGCACGCATCTGATGGCGCTCGACGCTGCCGGCGAAACGCTCGGCGAAAGCGAAGCCCGCCTCTTCCTCACGGAAATTCTCCAGACCATGGTGACGCTTTTCGTCGGCAAGGAATCCGAATCCTGGGCGCGCTTCCTGATCCGCGAGCAGATGGAGCCGACCGAAGCCTTCACAAGGGTTTATCAGGGCATCATGCGGCCGATGATCGAGATGGGCCGGCGGCTGATCGGCGCCATCCTGCGGGAAGATCCCGCCTCTGAGCATGTACGCCTGCGCACCTTCAACCTTATCGGCAGCATCCTCGTCTTTCGCGTCACCCACGCGGCCGTCCTTGCCCAGATGGAATGGGAGGCCGTCGGCCCGGAACAGGTGGAAATCTTGCGCGGCCTTGCCGCCGAACTGGTGGATGTGCTCGGACCGTCGAAGGGAGGCGCGGCATGAAACGCCTCGTCCCCGTTGCCCTGCTTCTCCTCGCTGCGGCAGGCGCCGTCTGGTGGTACGGCCTGCCTGAAAAGCTCGGCTGGCTGCCCGACGCCCGCCGCGAATTCGTCCTTTACGGCAATGTCGATATCCGTCAGGTCTCGCTCGGCTTCCGCGTCAGCGGCCGCCTCTCCGAACTCGGCGCCGACGAAGGCGATGTGGTCAAGAGCGGAACGGTGCTGGCCAGGCTCGACGCCGCACCCTATGAATTTGCCGTCCGCTCGGGCGAAGCCAACGCGGCTGCCCTTCGCGCCACGCTCGACAAGCTGAAGGCCGGCCCCCGTCCGACCGAAATCGCCCAGGCGCGCGCCGCTTATGACGAAAGCCTCGCCGATCTCGAAAATGCCAACCTCGCCTATGACCGCGCCCGCCAGCTGCGCCCGCAAGGCACGATTTCCGAAGCGACGCTCGACCAGGCGACCGCCGCAAAGGCGATGGCCGCCGCCCGCTCGCAATCCGCCAACGAGGCGCTGAAGCTGCTGCAGGAAGGTTCCCGCGTCGAGGATATCGCCGCCGCCGATGCGCAGCTGAAGGCGGCCGAGGCGACGCTCGCCTCGGCCCGCACCTCGCTCGCCGACACGGAGCTGCGCGCCCCGAACGACGGTATCATCCTCTCGCGGGTGCGGGAGAACGGCGCGATCGTCTCGCCGGCCGATACCGTCTTCGTGCTCTCCCTGACCGAACCCGTCTGGGTGCGCAGCTATGTTGCCGAACCCGATCTCGGCCGCATCCATCCCGGCATGAAGGTGTCCGTCACCTCCGATACGGCACCCGACAAACCCTATGACGGCACGATCGGCTTCATCTCGCCGGTCGCCGAATTCACCCCGAAATCGGTGGAGACGCCGGAGCTGAGGACCGATCTCGTCTATCGCCTGAGGATCGTCATCGACAAACCAGGCCCGGATCTGCGCCAGGGCATGCCGGTCACCGTGCGTCTTCCGACGCCCGCGGCAGACGGACGATGACCGCCGCCCCTCAGAAAGATTGGGACGACAAGCCGCTCGTCCGGATCGACGGCGTCACCAAACGCTTCGGCGAGGCGCCGCCGGCCCTCGACGCCGTCTCCGGCGTCATCGGCGGCGGCGCGATCACCGGGCTCGTCGGCCCCGATGGCGCCGGCAAGACGACGCTGATCCGGCTGATGACCGGCCTGATGCTGCCGGATGCGGGAACGGTAGAGGTTCTCGGCTTCGACACCAGGAAGAACGCCGCCGGCATCCAGGCGGCGATCGGCTACATGCCGCAGCGCTTCGGCCTCTACGAGGACCTCTCGGTGCAGGAAAACCTCGATCTCTACGCCGATCTGCGCGGCCTGCCGAAAGGCGAGCGCGCCAGCGCCTTCGACGAACTGCTGACCTTCACCGACCTCAAACGTTTCACCGGCCGGCTCGGCGGCAAACTCTCCGGCGGCATGAAACAGAAGCTCGGTCTTGCCTGCGCACTTCTCAAAAAACCACGCCTGCTGCTGCTCGACGAGCCCGGCGTCGGCGTCGATCCGATCTCGCGCCGCGACCTCTGGAAAATGGTCGAGAACCTGACGAGGGAAGGCATCGGCGTGCTCTGGTCGACCGCCTATCTCGACGAGGCGGAAGCCTGCGACCACGTGCTGCTCTTGAACCAGGGAAAGCTGCTCTTCTCGGGAAAACCCGCCGAGATGACCGAGCGCGTCAACGACCGTGTCTTCAGACTATCCGGCGCCAGCGGCCGCCGCCGGCAGGTGCTTGCCGAGCTCCTGCAGGCAGACGGCGTCATCGACGGCGTGATCCAGGGCGAGGCGATCCGCCTGGTGGCGGCCAAGGACAAAAAACTCGATATCGGCAAGGCCGGCGACGGGGCGACGCTCGCCCCTGCCCCGCCCCGCTTCGAGGATGCCTTTGTCGACATGCTGGGCGGCGGCCCCGGCGGCCGCTCCAGGCTGGCCGAAGCGCAAGAGCCGCTGAAGGCCGAAGGCGACCGGCCGGTGATCGAGGCCAGGGGCCTGACCAAGCGCTTCGGCGATTTCACCGCCGCGGAGGATATCAGCTTCGATATCCGCCGCGGCGAGATCTTCGGCCTGCTCGGCCCGAACGGCGCCGGTAAATCCACCACCTTCAAGATGCTCTGCGGCCTGCTGAAGCCGACCGGCGGCGAGGGCCGTGTTGCCGGTTTCGATCTTCGCCGCGATGCCGCCGAAGCCCGCAACCAGCTCGGCTATATGGCGCAGAAATTCTCGCTTTATGGCGATCTCACCGTCATGCAGAACCTCGAATTCTTCGCCGGCGTCTACGGCCTTCGCGGGCAGCGCAAGCGCGAGCGCATCGCGCTGATGGCCGGCATTTTCGATTTCGGCCGCCACGCCCGCGAACCCGCCAAGGACCTGCCGCTAGGCCTGAAGCAGCGTCTGGCGCTCGCCTGCGCCGTCATGCACGAGCCGCGCGGCCTCTTCCTGGACGAACCGACCTCGGGTGTCGATCCGATCACAAGGCGCGAATTCTGGACGCATATCAACGGGCTGGTCGAAAAAGGCGTCACCGTGCTCGTCACCACCCATTTCATGGACGAGGCGGAATATTGCGACCGCATCTCGCTGATCTATCGCGGCCGCTCGATCGCGCTTGGCTCGCCCGATGAGTTGAAGGCCCGCGTCGCGACCAACGAGCAGCCGGACCCGACGATGGAGGACGCCTTCATCGCGCTGGTGCAGCAATCGGAAGCGGAGGACGCCGCATGAGCGCCTCTTCCGGCCGGCTGCGGCGGCTTTTTGCCCTCGTGCGCAAGGAAAGCTTTCAGGCGATCCGCGATCCGAGCAGCATCCTGATTGCTTTCGTGCTGCCGCTGATCCTGCTCTTTCTCTTCGGTTACGGCGTCTCGCTCGATACCACCCGCACCCGCATCGGCCTAGTGACCGAGGAACTGACACCGCTGACGCAGGATCTGTCGGCCAGCTTCCAGGCCTCGCGCTATTTCGATGTCGCGATCGGCCGCGACCGGCGCCTGTTCGAGGAAGATCTCGTACTCGGCAATGTGCGCGGCATCGTCATCATCCCGGCCGATTTCACCACGCGCTACACCGCAAACAACCATCCCGCCATTCAGGTGATCGTCGACGGTTCCGACCCGAACACCGCCAATTTCGTCCAGAATTATGCCCAGGGCGCCGTCGCCAACTGGGAGCAGCAGCGCCAGGCCGACGTGGCCTCCCACACTCCCGCCATCGCGGTCGAGCAGCGCTTCTGGTTTAATCCGGAGCTGACCAGCCGCAATTTTCTCGTGCCCGGTTCGATCGCCATCGTCATGACGCTGGTCGGCACGCTGCTGACCTCGCTCGTCGTCGCCCGCGAATGGGAGCGCGGCACCATGGAGGCGATGATGGCAACGCCGGTGACCGCGGTCGAACTGCTCGCCGGCAAGATCCTGCCCTATTTCCTGCTCGGCCTCACCTCGATGACGCTCTGCGTGCTGCTGGCCGTCTTTCTCTTCGGCGTGCCGTTCCGCGGATCGGTCGCCGCCCTTTACGCGCTTTCGGCCGCCTTCCTGATCCCGGCGCTCGGCCAGGGCCTGCTGATCTCGACGGCAACGAAGAACCAGTTCCTCGCCTCGCAGCTGGCGCTGATCTCCGCCTTCCTGCCGGCCTTCCTGCTGTCGGGCTTCCTGTTCGAGATCAACTCCATGCCTCAGGTGATCCAGTGGATCACCTTCATCGTGCCGGCGCGTTACCTGATCCCCAGCCTGCAAACGGTCTTCCTCGCCGGCGACATCTGGCCGATGTTCGGAAAGGCAATCTCCGTGATGCTGACGATCGGCGCCGTCATGTTCGTGCTTGCGGCGCGCAGCACCCGAAAGAGGATCGGCTGAGATGGGATGGACAAGGCTTTACGCCCTCATCGTCAAGGAACTGCTCGCCGTGCTGCGCGACCCCAAGGGCCGCGCCATCCTGATCGGCCCGCCGATTGTCCAGCTTCTCGTCTTCTCCTATGCCGCGACATTGGAAGTCCGCAATGTCGACGTCATGATCCTTAACCGCGACAGCGGCCACTGGGGCCAGGAACTGATCGAGCGCATCGACGGTTCGCCGACCTTTCGCAACATCGAATTCGCCACAGATCAGGGCGAAGTCCGGGTCGCGATCGACAACCAGACCGTGATCGCGGCGATCGAGATCGGTCCGGATTTTTCGCGCAACATCGAGGCGGGAACACCTGTTGATCTCCAGGTGGTGCTCGACGGCCGCCGCTCCAACGCCTCGCAGATCGTCGCCGGCTACCTCTCCCAGATCGGCGGAGCCCTTGCCGCCGAAACACCGGCAGGCAAACGCGCCGGCGCCGGCACCGTCTCATCGGTGTCGCGCAACTGGTTCAACCCGAACCTCACCTACCAATGGTTCATGGTGCCGAACCTGATCGCCAGCATTGCGCTCCTGATCGGCCTGATCGTCACGGCTCTGTCGATCGCCCGCGAGCGCGAGCTCGGCACCTTCGACCAGCTGATGGTCTCGCCGCTGCGCCTGCACGAAATCCTGATCGGCAAGCTGATCCCGCCGATGATGATCGGCCTCTTCCACATCACAGTCTATATCCTCGCCGCCGTCTTCCTGTTCGAGGTGCCGCTGCGCGGCTCGCTCTTCCTGCTTTACGGCAGCGCGATCTTCTATCTCGGCTCGGTCGCCGGGCTCGGCCTCTTCATTTCGGCGCTGTCGATGACGCAGCAGCAGGCGATCCTCGGCGCCTTCCTGTTCATGGTCCCGGCCATGCTGCTTTCGGGCTTCGCGACGCCGATCGAGAACATGCCGGGCTGGCTCCAGCCGATAACCTTCATCAACCCGCTGCGTTATTTCCTGGTGATCGTCAAAGGCGTTTTCCTCAAGGATATCCCCCTGAGCGAGGTGGTCCACCAGACGATCCCGCTGGCATTGATCGCCGCCGTCACACTCAGCGCCGCCGCCTGGCTCTTCCGCCGGCGACTGGAATAATCCAACCGCGGTGGACGGCTTCGGCCGCCTCACAGAATGTGAACCGGCCTTCCAAAGCGTGACTCTCTCCTGCCGGAACCTCGGATTGGCGTGGTCGTTACCCAAACGCAACCCCAGCAAAGGAGAAGC
Organism: Rhizobium sp. BT03; assembly: GCF_030053155.1. Classification (NCBI taxonomy): domain Bacteria; kingdom Pseudomonadati; phylum Pseudomonadota; class Alphaproteobacteria; order Hyphomicrobiales; family Rhizobiaceae; genus Rhizobium; species Rhizobium sp. BT03. The sequence continues at coordinate 3,730,928 of NZ_CP125640.1, read as the reverse complement.
AAAATGTACAAGATTCTACTTGTCTCCAGCGCCCTTGCGCTGTCGTCACTTGCAACCAATGCCCTCGCTGATGGCGCCGTGACCGGCGCAGCCGGCGGCGCGATCACCGGCGCGATCGTCGGTGGCCCGGTGGGTGCCGCCATTGGCGGCGTGGCCGGCGGTGTCGCCGGCGCCGTTGTCGATCCGCCGCCGCGCGAGGTCGTCACCTACGTCCAGCAGCAGCCGGCCCCGACCGCCTCGGTGGTCGTCCAGGAGCCGATCGTCGTCGGCAAGCCGCTTCCGGCCGATGTTGTCGTCACACCGGTGCCTGACAATCCGAAATACGCCTATACGGTCATCAACAATCAACATGTGATCGTCGAACCCCGTACTCACCGCGTGGTGCAGGTCATCGAGTAAGTCCAAGAACATTCAGATCGCCGGTGCCGCCTGCTGCGGCTCGGCAACCTCCGGCCCCGCTTCGGCGGGGTCTTTTTTCGTGTGTTTGCGCCATCTGCCGATCAGCGCAACGAGCCGTCGCGGCAAAGTAAAGCCTTGCGGCAGTGCCTCTATCGGGATGCGGTCGCCGTAAAGCCTGCCCTGTTTAAGGGACAGAATATGCATGCTGGAAAGCATGGGCCGATCCTCCATCGGTTGATGGACCAGCCTGGCCGAAACGGCGGGTTTGGGTCTTTAAAGACCGGATTAAAAGCTGCTAAAACTTCCAAATGCGTGTCAGCGCGCCCGCATTCCGGCGCGTGCCAGCCCTTCCAACACCGGCGAAAAGCGCTGAGGATTCTTGGCCGGCTGACCGGCCTGAATTTTCTCGAGCGTCACACCGGGTGCGATCGCCTCCAGCGCTTGCAGATATTGCTGGGCGTCGACCATATTGCCGAGATGCGCATGTGCGGCGATCAGCATCCAGTAGGTCGGGTCGAAATGCGCATTGAGCGCCAGCGAGCGCGCCGCAAAGGAGACCGCCGTCTCGTAGTTGCCGCGGAAGATTTCGGCCATCGCGATGCCGGTCAGCGAAAAACGCGCATCCGGATCGCGCGGCCCCAGCCTGATGGCGCGGTGCAGACGCTCGAGTGCGTCATCGACATCACCGCAGTGCAGAGCCGCGATGCCCGAACAGGCAGCCACGCGAAGATCATTGGGATTGGCAGCGGCGGCGGCCTCCAGCACGGCCATGCCGCCGTCATAATCCTTGCCCGTCTGCAGCAGCGCCATGCCGCAATGGACCATCACTCGGGGATCGCCGGCCGAATGCTGGAGGCCGCGGCGTGCAAGCCTGAGGCATTCCGCCTTGTCGTCCTCTCCGAGCGGCGGCCAGCCCATGGTGGTGCGATGTTCGAGCGTCCAGGCGGCAAGGGACAGGATCAACGCATTTTCCGGCTCCATGGCAAGGGCCTCACGCAACAGCGCGTAGGCGACGGCATTGCTTTCGATCGACTCGTCGGTGATCGCCGCAAGCGCCCGCAGATAGAGATCATAGACCGCCGGACTGTTCGGCCGATCGCGCCGCGATCTCCGGATTTCGGCGATTTCGATTGCCGGTTCGACAATCGAAGCGACGTGTTCGGTAATATGGTCCTGGAAGGTGAAGATGCCGCTGATGCCATCTTCGAATTGATCGGCCCAGAGATTGGCCGCTGTCACGCCATCAACCAATTGTACGTTGATACGCACCTGCGCGCCTTCCCGCCGGACGCTGCCTTCGAGCACGTAGCGGACCCCCAGTTCCCTCGCCACCTCGCGCACATCGACGCTGCGCCCCTTGTAGACGAAGGCGGAATAGCGCGAGACGACCGAAAAGGAGCGGAAGCGCGCAAGGGCCGTGATGATCTCCGTCACCACGCCATCGGCAAAATAGTCCTGGTCGGCATCACCGCCGAGATTGGCGAAGGGAAGAACCACGAGGGATGGCGGCTGTGGCGCCATTGGCGCCATCCCGGCACCGTCCTGGCGCGGCAGGCGATAACCGACCCTCGGAACGGTGACGATCCAGTCCGTGCCGTCGGGCCTCGCACCGAGGAGCTTCCGGAGCGTGGCAATCTGAACCGTGAGATTGCCTTCCTCGACGGCAAGCCCCGGCCAGGCCCGCTCCATCAGTTCAGCCTTGGTAACGACACGGCCTTCGGCCTCCAGCAGCAGACCGAGCAGCGCGACTGGCCGTGGCCCTATCGTGACGGACTTACCCTCCCGCCACAGGCTGCCTGTCACGAGATCGCAAAGGAACGGACCAAAGGAGAGCGATGAACTGCCCATGTGGAAGCATAACGCGAAAATATCGCAAACTGAAAGCGGCTCAACGCACCGACGAATTTATGATCGTAAGGCTCGATCCGCGGCTTCATGCCCGGTAAGCGACGAGCACGGCTCCTCCCGCAATCATCACGACGCCGAGCCAGTTTGGCAGCGTCAGGCGTTCGCCCAGGAACAGCACGGCAAAGGCGGCCACGAACATGACGGATAGCTTGTCGATCGGGGCGACGCGGGCAGCATCTCCGAGCTTCAGAGCGCGGAAATAGCAAATCCACGACGCGCCGGTGGCAAGACCCGAGAGCACCAGGAAGAGCCAACTCCTGCTCGACACCGAAGACGGCGCCTGCCAGTTGCCCGATATGGAGACCATCATCGCCGCCGCCAGCAGGATGACCACGGTGCGAATGAAGGTCGCGAAGTCGGAATTGACGTTCTCGACGCCGACCTTGGCGAAAATCGCCGTGAGCGCTGCAAAGCCGGCGGAAAGAAGCGCCCAAAGCGGCCAGCTTATCAGAAGGCTTTTCATGCGGCGTTGCACCTCTATGCTAAGGCAGATCAGACCTTCAGCTCGCGCCGCTCGCGCTCGGTTACCATGGCGAGGTCCAGCACCTTCTGCAGGTTGGCGGCGTGGCGGAAGTTAGGGTCGGGCTGGACGCCGCTGGCCACGGCCTCGGCAAAACGCTCGTAATTGGTCGCCACCGGTTCGACCTCGATCTGCGTCCAGGTGGCGGTTTCGACACCCTCGCCGAGGCAGCCATGCAGCTCGGAACCGTTGGGACGATGGATGACCTCAAGGCTACCTTTTTCGCCGTAGATGCGCAGCTTCAGCTCGTTCAGATGACCTGTCGCCCAGCGGCTGGCATGGATGACGCCGAGCGCGCCATTGGCGAAATCGACGGACATGGTGAAGCTGTCATTGGCATCCAGCATATATTCGCCGATCTGTCCGCCCGGCGCCTTATTGAAGGTCTTCAATCGTGCAAAGACGTGGTCGATGTCGGTCGCTGCGCCGTAGGCGGCGAAATCGAGGATATGGATGCCGACATCGCCAAGTACGCCGTTCGAGCCGTGGCCGGTGGAAAGCCGCCACAGCCAGGTCGATTCCGTGCGCCAATCGCCCCAGGCCCGCGATACCAGCCAGCTCTGGAGATAGGAGGCTTCCACATGCCGGATCGTGCCGAGCTCGCCTGATAGCACCATCTCGCGGGCGCGCTGCAACGGCGCGACATTGCGATAGGTCAGGTTCACCATGTTGATGACGCCGGCCTTCTCAGCCGCCTCCGTCATTTCAAGCGCCTTCGCATAGTTCTCCGCCAGCGGCTTTTCGCAGAACACATGTTTGCCAGCCGCAATCAGCGCCATGGTCGTCGGGTGATGAATGCGGTCGGGCGTGACGTTCGTCGCCGCATCGAATTCACCCCAGGCGATCGCCTCTTCCAGCGAAAGAAACCGCTTTTCGATGTTGAACTTGTCGGCGAAGGCCGAAAGCCGCTCGGGATCGGTGTCGACGGCGCCGACGACCGTCACGCCGTCGATGAGGGAGAAGCGGGCGAGCTGGTTCTTCGCCATCACGCCCGTGCCAAGAACGAGTAGTCGCATGGATGCTCCTCAGCGGTAACCGGCTTCGCCGGCCTGGTGCAGTTTCGGGCCGCGTTCGACGATCGGCTCCAGTGCCTTTTCTACCGGCACATTTGGAGCGTCGGTAATACCAGTCAACGCTGCTTCAGGGTTATAGGCCCACTTGACGCCGTTGATCAGCACCTTCTGGATGGTGGCGTCATGATAGGTCGGATAGGTCTCGTGGCCGGGGCGGAAATAGAAGATGTTGCCGGCGCCGCGCCGCCAGGTCAGGCCCGAGCGGAACACCTCGCCGCCCTGGAACCAGGAGATGAACACCGTTTCAAGCGGCTCCGGCACCGAGAACTGCTCGCCGTACATTTCCTCGTTCTCGAGCTCGAAATGCTCGCCGATGCCGGCGGCGATCGGGTGGCGCTGGTTGATCGTCCACAGCCGCTCGCGCTCGCCCGCCTCGCGCCATTTCAGCGCGCAGGGCGTGCCCATCAGCCGCTTGAAGATCTTGGAGAAATGGCCGGAATGCAGCACCAGCAGGCCCATGCCTTCCCAGACGCGCCTGGCGACCCGCTCGACGACGACGTCGGAGACCGCGCCATGATCCTTGTGGCCCCACCAGGTCAAGACGTCGGTCTCGGCGAGGCGGGCTTCGCTCAGACCATGTTCCGGCTCCTGCAGCGTCGCCGTCGTCGCCGAGATGGCAGGATCGGCATTCAGCGCATCGGCGATCGTCGTGTGCATGCCTTCGGGATAGATGCCGCGGACGATCGCATTGGTGGTCTCGTGGATATTCTCTCCCCAGACGACGGTGCGAATGGCCATGATGTGCTCCTGTAGAAACTGGAAGTATCGATAGGCGGGAGATTCAAAGCGCTTTGGAAAACCGCGCTGGCTGCGCCTTGTCTCCTCCACATCTCAGCAACACATAGACCTTTGTCAGGAATTTGACAAAGGGGAAAATTTACCCGCCGAAGATCGAAAATCCGTCTAGAAATATCACAGCAATATCAATGGGAAATTGATTTCGAGAAGAGATTGACGACGACAACGCCTGAAATGATCAGCCCGAGCCCGACAATCGCCGGCAGATCGAGACGCTGCTTGAAGAAGACCAGACCGACCGAGGAAATCAGCACGATTCCCAAAGCGCTCCAAATTGCATAGGCGATGCCGACAGGAATGCTTTTCAGCGTCAGCGACAGGCAATAGAAGGCGGCCGCATAACAGGCGACGACGAGCACCGTCGGCCCGATACGGGTGAACTGCTGCGACAGCTGCAGCGCGGTCGTGCCGATGACCTCGAGCACGATGGCGGCAAACAACAGCCCGTAGACGGCAGCCTGGCTCATGGCGAAATTCCTTCGGATTATTTCCCGGTCAGTTCGACAAGGCGGTCGATGAGGTCCCGCCTCAGAACGCCGTCGATATCGTGGCTTTCCAGCGTATCTGCAAACCACAGCCCATCGGCGGCGAAACGCACGAGCTGCGCGTCGAGGGACGAATCGGTGCCGACATATTCTTCCGCCCGCGCCTGCACCCATTGGCGCCAGCGAAGGCGCAGCCGGGGTTCGGCAAGAAGCGCGATCGTCACCTGCGTCCAGCTCCTGGAATCGTCGGGACGATCCTTGAGACCGGATACGGCCATCACATAGGCGCGGGTAAAACGGCCCTGCGGCAGCGGATCGCCACGCATCAGTTCCTCTATATCGGCGTCGAACTTTTCGAGCAGGCTCTCGAACAGGGCGTCAAGCAGCGCATTCTTCGTCGGAAAGTGATGCAGCAGCCCGCCCTTGCTGACGCTGGAGGCGGCGGACACCGCATCGAGCGTGACCGCGGCCATGCCTTCGCTGGCAGCAAGGCGCGCCGCGACATCCAGCAACTGCTGGCGCACGAGGACAGGCTGTTTCTTGCGATGATGAGCGTTCGACATGCAATTAAAAGATACCGTCCGGACGGTTTTGTCAAGAAGAATCGGTTGAAACCCTTGCGGTGCCGGCATTATGCGCGAAATGCCGCGGCAGCTTGATGACAGTTGCGATCATTTCACCCCCGGTGCATGAAGGTCGGCAGACGGGGATGACATCTGGGATGGTTTCGTGAGCGAGAAGGTCACCACTCTATATGAAGCGATCGGCGGCGATCCTGTCGTGCGGGCGCTGACGCACCGCTTTTACGAGCTGATGGACAGGCTGCCGGAGGCACGCCACGTGCGCGCCGTGCACCCGCCGAGCCTTCACGGCAGCGAAGAGAAATTCTACGAATATATGAGCGGCTATCTCGGCGGCCCGCCGCTCTATACCGACAAACGCGGCCATCCGCGCCTGCGCAGCCGCCATTTCGTCGCCGAGATCGGCCCCATCGAGCGCGACGAGTGGCTGTTCTGCTTCCGCCGCGCCCTCGACGAGACGATATCAAGCCAGGCGCTGCGCGATCTCATCTGGGCGCCGGTTGAGCGGCTCGCCTATCACATGCAGAACAAGGAATGACCATGAGCCCGAATGCGCGTCTGGAGCCAGTGCTCTATCTTTTTGCCGGCCTGTTCGGCGTCGCCGGCGTGGCTCTTGCTGCACTTGCCGCTCATGGCGGCGGCGAAGCCAACCTGGCGGCATCCGCATCCGCCATGTGCCTCGCGCACGCTCCTGCGCTGCTGGCATTGGCTCTTGGCACTGCCAAGCTCAAAACCGCCTGGCTGGCCGGTTTGCTCATGATTGTCGGAACGCTGCTCTTTGCCGGCGACCTCATGACCCTGCGTTTCACCGGCGCCGGCCTCTTCTCCTATGCCGCCCCCACCGGTGGCTGGGCGATGATGCTGGGGTGGTTGGCCGTTGCCGCCGGCGCCGTCTTGCGCGAACGGCGTTGAGGAAGTTGGGAAGCTTGACTTCCCGGTTCTGAGGATGGGCCACATCAGAGTAGCCATCCGCAAATTGGGCGGCTGTCGGGAAGCCCTACCTCTCCTCCCTCATTCCTGTGACAAGCACAGGAATGAGGGAGGAGAGGAATGCCTCGCCTTCCCCCTGCAAAATCGCACGAACCCAGTTATATGCCCTCGATGACGTTGAAGCCTTCGAAAACAGGCGGGCCCTTGTACATGGCCTTGCGGTCGCCGGCATTGCGGTGCGCCGCGCGAAAATTCTCGGACTTCGTCCAGTTCTGGAAATCCGCTTCGCTCGTCCAGACTGTGTGCGAGGAATAGAGCGTGTAGCCCTCCTCTTCGCTGGCCTTGCCGCGCAGCAGGCGGAATTCGACGAAACCGGGCACTTCGGCCAGGCTGGAATCGCGATTGCGCCAGACTGTCTCGAAATCACCTTCGTTCCCGACTGCGACCTTGAAGCGGTTCATTGCGATATACATGCGATCTCCTTACGCCTTCCTCTTACCGGCCCTTGCCGCATACGAGGGAAAGGCGAGAACATTATTGCCGTTTGCCGCCGCCGGGCCAAGCGGTTTCGCCGTCGCTTCTCCGGGCATGCGCGCCTCCCAGGTCGGAAACAGCGCCACGTTCTGGTAGACCTCCTGGCGCTCGGCATGCTGCCGGAAAACTTCGTAGAGCTCGGGCACGAGGCCCTCGCCCGTCTGCGCGGCAAGCTTGTGCAGGCCGATCATGGTGAAACCGTCGGGACGCTGATCGTTCATCGGGTATTGTCTCGCTCGTTCATCGTATTCAGCGCGCGCTCCAGGCTGGACTTGCTGCCGTTGCGAAGCGGGATGAAGGCCTTGCCGAACTTTTTGCAGCCGGTCTTCACGCGCAGGCAGGCATCGTGGCTGATACAGTCGATCGGGCAGAAGACGCAGTCGACCGAAGGCAGCACAGTGTCGATGCGGGACACCGCCTCGCGCAGGCCGCCGTCGTGATGAATGAGTTCGGCACCGAAATTGCTGGCGATCTGGCGAAGATGCGCCACCTGGCAGTCGCGGCCGCCGACATACAGGAAACTGCGGCCATCCAGTTTGGATCGCCCGGCGGATGCCTGAGCAACACCCTCGCCCGCGACATCGCGGACCTCCCGGTTCGATCCCTTCTTGCCCTTGCGAGCCATATACCACCCGTTCACTCGTTGATCGTCACACGATTCCTGCGTGTGCGGGTGGACCTTATTAAACTTGATTTTTAGAGTAAAGTATAAAGTTGATTATTTTTATCATATTTATCGGGCAGTGACCTGGACTGGAAAAGTGTACGAGCGCGAGGATCCAGCCCAGTCATCCGGCATAGCGGGAAGGTTGCAAGAAGCGATCCGGGAAATAACGGCGCTATCCACCTCGGCCAACCCCGAACCTCGGACCAGGCCCGACGCGGTGATATTTCCATTGCGGTTGATCGTGATGCGAACATTCAGGGACGCCGACTCGCGACGATACCGCGATTCAATCCGGTCAACGCAACGAAACAGTCGCGAGACGAGCTTGCCTTTGTAATTGGCTTCGGAGGCACCCCCAGTTCCAATCCTTCCGCCCGAGGTGCGTGAATTATTGTCGGAGTTTGCGTCCGCCTGCCCATCGGCGGCGCCCCTGCGCGCCTCCTGTTTGGCATCCCCCTCGGAACCCTGCGCCTTCTTCGGAGGTTGCTTTTTCTCCACCGGCTTCTTTTCAACCAGTTTTTCCGACTTTGGTTTTGGCATAGGCATGACGATCTCTGCCGGCGGCTCAGGCTCCGGAGAAATTGCGGCCGTCTCAACAGGTTTGATCTCTTCCGGCTCGGCTTGCATCGCGGCTGCGATGGGTGGCTCCGCGGATGTTATCGGCATCTCCGGGGATTGCTCCGGCACTATTGCTGACATCGGCTGTGCGACTGAAGTTTCCGCGGGGCTTTCCGATACGAGGACTTCCGGTTCTGCGGTTGTCACCGTCTCAGCCGACTGACGTGTAACCTCCTGCGTGGGCTGAACAGCTTCGACAGGCTCCGCGTCAGTCGGCTGGACAGCCTCCGGCTGTAATTCTGCGGTCTCGACTGGCCTGACCGTGTCGGGTTCAACCGCTTCGGGAACGACTTCTTCCTGTATAGTCACCTCGGTCTCGCCGGCTGCGCTCTGATCGGCGTCGGAACTCCCGAGCATGACGACGCTGATCGCTTCGCCTGCCTCCATCAGCGTCTCATCCGAGGGTTTGGGCATAACCGCAAGCAAGGTGACGACCAACGCGGTATGAAAAAAGAACGAGCCGACACAACTCAGCGTCAACCGTCGCCGCATCGGCTTCTTCTCGTCATCCTGCTTTTCCACCGCCGCATCCATCGGCGGCGCAGAGAGCGGAGCGGCCGGCGCTGTTTCCGGATGGTCGGGAAAGGAGGATATCTGCGCAAAGCGCGTGTAATGGATCACCGTTTCGCCGGCCGGCTGCCGCTGCGCGTTGCGCAATTCGGAAAGCTCGTGGCCGGGATGGACGCCCGGAACATTGTCGTTCAGGCTGCTATCGGCGTCCGTCTCCCCGATGAGCACCTGTCTCGATCTGGACTTCGCTGAAATCGCCATTAGTTACGCCTCGGACAGCCTGAAACATGTCCGCCGGGGTTCATCCCCGGCGTTATCTTAGCCCTCGAAGGGAACAGAAATCTGCGAGCGGGTGACGAGACCCTTCATGCATTCGCCCGCCGCCGGCCCGTCACAAACAGGCGTGTCGTTGATGAGGATGCGCGTCACGCTCTCGCATTTGACATTCGGCATATCGAACTGGCGCACCCGCTTCTTGCCCTGCGGCAGATCGCGGAAATCGAGCACGGTGATGCGGTCGACGGCATTCTTGTCGTTGAAGAAGGCAAGCTCGAAGGAGACCTTGTTGATGGCGGCGGGCAGCTGGTTCAGCGCCACGAAGGTCATCATGCAGCCCTTCTGCGAGGGCGCCAGCGCATTGAGTTCGACATCGAGGGAGGTTGCCGGTGCCGCCTCCTGCGCCTGACATACGCTTGAAAACGTCATCGCCATGCCGGCCGCAACAGCCGCAAACCTACCTGTCATAAAACCTTCTCCGTCATCGTCGCGCGCCGCCGGCAGGCAGCTCGTATCAGCAATTTCGAAAACTTGACCGTATTAGTCTCCTATTGCGTCTTTAAAAAACTATGAGTAAGAAAGTCAAGATAAATGTCATCACAACCGGGGCGCCGATCCCCGGCCTCACGGAATTGCCAACCGAAATGATGGTTGAAAAGCCAGATAATTTTAAGCACGTGCCGCTGCCGAGCGAACCCGCGGCGCAGCACCGGATCGTCGAAAGCGCGGATCTTTTCCGCGGCACGAACGAGATCATGATCAGACACGACGGCGTGATCTATCGCCTGAAGATCACCCGCCAGGGCAAGCTCATTCTCAATAAGTAGGCCAATAGTAGGTAACACATGACCGAACAGACAAGACCGGCGCCAGCCGAAATCCGTGCGTTTCGCGCCGAAAACCCGAAGCTGCGCGAGCGCGATATCGCCGCCCAGCTGAAGATTTCCGAGGCAGCCCTCGTCGCCGCCGAAACCGGCATCAGCGTCACCCGCATCGATGGCAGCGCGCTGAAGTTTCTCGAACGCGTGGCGAGCCTCGGCGAAGTGATGGCGCTGTCGCGCAATGAAAGTGCCGTGCACGAAAAGATCGGCATCTTCGAAAACATCAAAAGCGGCGCGCAGGCCGCCATCGTTCTCGGTGAGAATATCGACCTGCGCATCTTCCCGAGCCGTTGGGAACACGGCTTCGCCGTATCCAAGACGGATGGCGACCAGGTGCGCCTCAGCCTGCAATATTTCGACAAGGCGGGTACCGCCGTGCACAAGGTGCACCTGCGCCCGAATTCGAATGTCGAGGCCTATCATGCGATGGTCGCCGCGTTGAAGCTGGAAGACCAGTCGCAGGACTTCGTCGAGACCGAGACCGCAAATATCGTCGACGAACCCGCCGACGTCAGCCGCGACGAGCTGCGCGACAACTGGAGCAGGCTCACCGACACCCACGAGTTCTTCGGCATGCTCAAGCGCCTGAAGATCGGCCGCCAGGCGGCCGTGCGCAGCGTCGGCGACGACTATGCCTGGAAGCTCGACAACAGCGCCACGGCGGAGATGATGCATGCCTCGGTGAAATCCGGCCTGCCGATCATGTGCTTCGTCGCCAATGACGGCATCGTCCAGATCCATTCCGGCCCGATCTTCAACGTCCAGGCCATGGGTCCCTGGATCAATATCATGGACCCGACCTTCCATCTGCATCTGCGCCAGGATCACATCGCCGAGACCTGGGCCGTGCGCAAGCCGACCAAGGACGGCCACGTTACTTCGCTGGAGGCTTACAATACGCAAGGCGAGATGATCATCCAGTTCTTCGGCAAGCGGAAGGAAGGTTCCGACGAACGCGCCGAGTGGCGCGAGATCATGGAAAATCTGCCGAGGGCAGCAAGTGTCGCCGCATAAGGATCGCAACGATGACCATGCGTAACAATCTGCGAGGGATTCGCCCTTGGCAGCTGGCCCTGACGGCGGCCGTCATGGCGCTGCCGCTGATCCCGTCGGCACCGGCGGTCAAAGGCTTCGCCTTCGTCCGCGCCGCCCATGCCGAGGACAAGAAGCTCGACACGTCGCGCCTGGTTTCGGTCGGCGGCGATATCACCGAGATCGTCTATGCGCTCGGCGAGGAAAGCCGGCTGATCGCCCGCGACACGACGAGCATCTACCCCGAGGCGGCGCTGAAGCTGCCCAACGTCGGCTACATGCGGGCGCTCTCGCCGGAAGGTATCCTTGCCATGAACCCGACGGCGATCATCGCCGTCGAGGGTTCGGGCCCGAAGGAGGCGCTGGCCGTCCTGAAGAATGCCAGCGTGCCCTTCGAGACTGTGCCGAGCCCCTTTACCCGCGACGGCATCATCGCCAAGATCGACCGTGTGGGCACGCTGCTCGGCGTGCCCGACAAGGCGAAGGCGCTTGAACAAAAAGTGGCGTCCGATCTCGACGCGGCGATCACTGAGGCCGAAAAGCGTCCGCAGGCCGAGCGCAAGCGCGTTCTCTTCATCCTCAGCGCCCAGAACGGCCGGATCATGGCATCGGGCACCGGCACGGCGGCCGACGGCATCGTCAAGCTCGCCGGCGCCATCAACGCCGTCGGCGCATTCCCGGGTTACAAGCCGCTGACGGACGAGGCGATCATCGAAGCCAAGCCCGACATCATCCTGATGATGAACCGCGGCGACGGCGCCGGCACCAAGAACGAGGACCTGCTGGCCCAGCCGGCGATCGCGCTGACACCGGCTGGCGAGAAGAAGGCGATCATCCGCATGGACGGCATCTACCTGCTCGGCTTCGGCCCGCGCACCGCAGCCGCCGCGCGTGAGCTCAACGCGGCGATCTACGGGGGCTGATCATGGCCCTGCCGCAAGCCATGATGGAACGAAGGCGACCATTCCCGATGGCGGAGATCCGCGTAAACCGGCAGGCGGGCGACAGAACGCGGCTCGCCTTGCTGGTCATCGCGCTGCTCGCCATCGGCTCGGTCTTCTCGATGCTGTTTTCGGTGACGACGGGCGCCTCGGATGCCTCGATCCTCGACGTTATCGGCAACATGGCCGGCTCCGAGACGGCGCTCAGCACGCGCGACCGGATCATCATCTTCGACATCCGCCTGCCGAGAGCGATCCTCGGCTTCCTGATCGGCGCCTCCCTGGCGGTTTCCGGCACGGTGATGCAGGGCCTGTTCCGCAATCCGCTGGCCGATCCCGGCCTTGTCGGCGTCTCCTCCGGTGCAAGCCTCGGCGCCGTCACCATGATCGTGCTCGGCGGCAGCCTTGCGGCGCCGCTTCAGGCGCTCCTCGGCATCTATGCCCTGCCGGCGGCCGCCTTTGGCGGCGGTCTCGTCACAACGCTGCTGCTTTACAGGATCGCCACCCGCCAGGGTCAGACCTCGGTGGCAACGATGCTGCTGGCCGGCATCGCTCTCAGCGCGCTTGCCCTGGCGATGACGGGTCTGCTGATCTACATGGCCAACGACCAGCAGCTGCGCGACCTGACATTCTGGAGCATGGGCTCGCTGGCCGGCGCCACATGGACGAAGATCGCCGCCGCCAGCCCGATCATTCTCCTGTCCTTCACCGCCCTGCCCTTCATGGCGCGCGGCCTCAATGCCATCACGCTTGGCGAGGCCGCCGCCTTTCATATGGGCGTACCGGTGCAGCGGCTGAAGAATGTCGCTGTCGTCGGCGTCGCCGCGGCGACCGGCGCATCCGTCGCCGCCAGCGGCGGCATTGGTTTCGTCGGCATCGTCGTGCCGCATATCCTGCGCATGGCGATCGGCCCGGACCATCGTTTCCTGCTGCCGGCCGCAGCCCTTCTCGGCGGCTCTCTGCTGATCTCCGCCGATGTCCTGGCCCGCACCCTGGTCGCCCCGGCCGAGCTGCCGATCGGCATTATCACCGCGGCGGTCGGCGGGCCGTTCTTCCTGTGGATTCTGCTGAGGCAGCGTTCGCGCCTTGCCCTGTGAGTGCTGTCGTGAGTGACGAGATGATCGAAGTTTCCGGCCTTTCCGTGCGCCTTTCCGGCAAATCGATCATCAACGAGGTCGCCTTCACGGCAAAGGCCGGCGAGCTGACGGCGATTGCCGGGCCGAACGGCTCCGGCAAGACGACGACGATGAAAGCCATCTCAGGCGAGCTTGCTTATGGTGGCTCGGTGCGCATCGGCGGCGACGAGGTGAAAGAGCTGAAGCCCTGGCGCCTTGCCGCCCTTCGCGGCGTGCTGCCGCAGGCAAGCACCATCTCCTTTCCCTTCACCGTGCGCGAGATCGTCCGCATGGGCCTGACATCGGGCGTCAACCTCGATCCCGACAAGGCCGAGCAGACGGCGGCGGCAGCACTTGCATCGGTCGACCTGACCGGCTTCGAAGGCCGTTTCTATCAGGAACTCTCCGGCGGCGAGCAGCAGCGCGTTCAGCTTGCCCGCGTGCTCTGCCAGATCGCCGAGCCCGTCGTCGACGGCAAACCCTGCTGGCTGCTGCTCGACGAGCCGGTCTCGAGCCTCGACATCAGCCACCAGCTGACGATCATGACGCTTGCCCGCAATTTCTGCGAACGCGGCGGCGGCGTCATCGCCGTCATGCATGATCTCAACCTGACGGCGCTCTTTGCCGACCGCATCGTGCTGATGAAATCCGGCCGCCTCGCCGCCGCCGGCAGCATCGGTGACGTGTTGACGGATGAAACGATGCTGTCGGTTTTCGGCTGCGCGCTGCGGATCAACCAGGTGCCGGCCGACGGCACGCCCTTCGTGCTCGCCCACAGCGCCATTTCCGAGCGCTAACCGCCGTATGCGGCGGAACTTTTGACCGCCCGGCACGTTTTCGGCAGTGATCTGGGTCAATGCCGGGCGATATCTCTTATGCAACGGACGGTGGTGACCCCAGTGCGAAATAGGCGGGCTTGCGCGCGCCCCAGCCAATGGAGACAGCCATGAGCTATTCAATCTTCCAGTCCGGCCGCAGCCGCCGCAACGGCACCTTCCACAATCTGGAATCCGGCATCGAGGAGCAGATCGAGGCGTTGCGCGACGACCTCGCGGAACTGACGCGCCTCGTCGGCAAGAGCTCGCGTCACCAAAGCGAGAAAATCCGCAGCCAGGCCGGCGCCGGTTATGAGGAATTGCTCGGCCGCAGCGAGGATCTGCTGCGCGAATTGCAGCACGGCTATGAACGCGGCACGACGGAAATGCGCGAAACCGTGCGCAAACATCCGCTGGCAACCATCGGCGCCGCAGCCGTTTTCGGCCTGGCCATCGCCTTCCTCGCCCGCCGCTGAGGAAGCGCGATGCTGTCGATCCTCAGCCTGCTGACGGGCGCAAGCGTGCACCGGACCGTTGCGCGCGCCAAGCGCAATAGCATCTTCATCGCGCTTGCCGCACTTTTTCTCCTCACCGCCTACGCGCTGGCCGTCACCGCCGGCGCCATCTGGCTCGCCGGCATCTACGGCCCGGTCGGCGCTGCTCTCTTCCTCGCCGCCTGCGCGCTGCTGATCGCCATCATTGCACTGGTGGTGATGGCGGTGATGAATGCCCAGGAGAAGCGCCGCGCCCGCGAACGCCGCGCGGCACTGGAATCTCTGGCGACAGTGGGCCTCGGCCTCGTCCGCGCCCAGCCGCTGCTGACCGCCGGTGTGCTGGCGGCGATCGTCGCCGCCAATCTGGTGGGGACGAAGCGGGAGGATTGATGGCTGGGACAAGGCGTCCACCCTGACCCCTTTGCCAAAACCAGGGAGAAGACCACTCAATTGGTATGGGATGGATGCTTTAACGGTTCATCCCATCTCTCCAGCCTTCAGTTTCCTGGTGTCCGGAGCGGCGCGCGAAGTCCACTCATGCTTCGGCCGTTGAGCATCAAGCCGGAGGAGTCTGGGGCAGGCCAGAGCCGGATAGCTGCTCTACAGTCCGATTGCCAGCCCCTCGGGAGAGTTTTATCTCGAGTGGGTATTGGCTATGCCACGTTGTATGCGGTTTAACAGTTCGTGGAGAACTGCTCATGAACGCCGGTACTCCTCCTCGTGCGCCAGTGAAAAAATAGGCAAGGACGGTCAGCCCATCCTCCCTCATTCCTGTGCTCGCAACAGGGATCCAGCAAAGGAGCGTCCGCGCCGTGAATGAATTGATCACCGAAAAAAGTCTTTCGCGCCCAAGGACTTGGGCTCACTGGATTCCTGTGACGAGCACAGGAATGAGGGAGGAGAGGTGGTGCCCGAATGGCGATCGCCCATTGAAGGCGGCCATTCCTACGCAACGCCCGGGTCGCACAGCAACAGGGCAACCGGCTTCTCAATCACTCCTTAAAACGCAAACGCCTTTGACGTCAGCGGCGCCGAGGTGGCGTCGGGGCCGAAATCGGCTTCGCCTGAAATCTGCAGCAGTTCCTGCAGCCGCTGGCGGGCGCGGTTGACGCGGCTCTTGATGGTGCCGACGGCGCAGCCGCAGATTTCGGCCGCTTCCTCGTAGGAAAAACCCGAGGCACCGACGAGGATGATCGCCTCGCGCTGATCCGGCGGCAGCTGGTCGAGCGCCTTCTTGAAGTCCTGCAGATCGAGGGCGCCGTATTGCGAGGGGTGCATCGCCATCGATTCCGTGAACAGCCCGTCGCTGTCCTGGATCTCGCGGCCGCTCTTGCGCATCTGGCTATAGAGTTCGTTACGCAGGATCGTGAAGAGCCAAGCCTTCATATTGGTGCCCATCTCGAAATGATCCTGCTTGGCCCAGGCCTTCATGATGGTGTCCTGGACGAGATCATCGGCACGATCATGCCGCCCGATCAGCGAAATGGCGAAGGCGCGGAGACTTGGGAGGGCCGCCAGCAGTTCCCGCTTGAAGCTGGGTTGCGCTTTATCTTCCATGCGCATGATCCTATTCGGCCATCTTGGCAGAAGCCATCATTTCGGCATGGTCAAGCTTTTCGAGAAGGTCGAGGAAACGATCGGGAATCGCCTCCTCCTGCGCGGAGGCATAGAGCGACCGCAGCCTGACGCCGATCTGATTGTTCGGGTCCAGGATATCGCTTGCCCGCAGCTCCAGCTTGCGCTGATCGGCTGCATCTTTCTTGCGTGTCGTCATCAATTCGTCTTCTCGCCGGTTGTCTGTTGGGGCGCGCACGGGGCTGATCGCGATTTCAACCATCGACACCGAGCCTTCGCTTGTCGATGTCGCTGGCATATTTTGCTGGATGGGTCAAAACGCTACGCCCTTTCTTCGTCGGCTTGATAATGCGGCGCGACAAAAAAAGTTCCTGCCGTTCCGGAACTTTTTTATCAAGGCGGCGTTAATCGGTCATTGGAGCCAATGACCGGCCTGCATACGGGAGCCCTTAATGACACTTTCCACTCGAATTGCGCCGCACCTGCCTTATCTGCGCCGCTATTCCCGCGCCCTTACCGGCACTCAGACTTCGGGCGACGCTTATGTCGCCGCCGTTCTCGAAGCTATCATCGCCGATCTCACCATTTTCCCGGATACGGCGAATGACCGGGTGGCACTCTACAAACTGTTTACACAATTGTTTGGTTCCACCGCCGTCCAGATTCCGGAGCCGACCTCTCCCTATGCCTGGGAACAGCGCGCCACCTTGAACCTTTCGAAGGTTTCGCCGGGCGCCCGTCAGGCCTTCCTGCTTGCCTCCGTGGAGAATTTTCGCGTTGCCGAGATCGGCGAAATCCTGGAACTCGACGAACAGGACGTCATGCGTCTGCTCGACATGGCCTCGCAGGAGATTTCCCGTCAGGTCGCGACCGACATCATGATCATCGAGGACGAACCGCTGATCGCCATGGATATCGAGCAAATGGTCGAAAGCCTCGGCCATCGCGTCACCGGCATTGCCCGCACCCATGCCGAGGCAGTGGCGCTCTACAACAAGACCAAACCGAGCATGGTGCTGGCCGACATCCAACTGGCCGACGGCAGCTCCGGCATCGACGCCGTCAACGACATTCTCAAGACCTCGAGCGTGCCGGTGATCTTCATTACCGCCTTCCCGGAAAGGCTTCTGACCGGCGAGCGCCCGGAACCGACTTTCCTTGTTACCAAGCCGTTCAACCCAGACATGGTCAAGGCGTTGATCAGCCAAGCTCTTTTCTTCAACGAATCGACCAGAGTGGCCGCCTGAGACGCAATTTTCCGGCCTTCGGAACCAAATCGCCAAAGCAGACGTTCCGGTGCTACCGGGACGCTCCGCTGCTTTAACGGTTTTTGCAGCGCTTTGTTCTAAAGTTGACGGGCGGCGTCTCTATGGGCGCTTCCTTCAGCAACGTTCAAGATGTCACAAGGAAAGGCGGCCGAGTGAGTACGACTGAACCATTGTCCGGCATGCCTTTTACCTTCGAGGGCAAAGCCGCAATGATGGAGCGCGCGCTCGGCAGCGCCGGGA
Source organism: Rhizobium sp. BT03 (assembly GCF_030053155.1). Lineage (NCBI taxonomy): Bacteria > Pseudomonadati > Pseudomonadota > Alphaproteobacteria > Hyphomicrobiales > Rhizobiaceae > Rhizobium > Rhizobium sp. BT03. Next base: position 3,713,268 of record NZ_CP125640.1, on the reverse strand, counting down.
TTTCAATCCTCTGCCAGGATGCCCGGCTGGCAATCTTCTATGCCGAAAATCTGCCGCCGCATTTCGCTGCACTTTTCACGCCCGGCGACGGTGATGCTGCCCTGTTCGGCGACGCGCACGGCCGGTATCTGACGGCGCTGAAAAACAAGGTGCTGGAAACCGGTATGCCCAACAATGCCGAGGTCGAGATCGACGTCGACGGCGAAATGCGCACCTATGAGTTGAAGATCCAGCGCACCGGCAAACGCGGCACCCATGGACTTCTGTCGGTGATGGCGGAAGTCACCGAAAGCCGGCATCGTGAAAAAGTCCTGAAATCGCTGTTGCGCGAACTTTCGCACCGCTCCAAGAATCTTCTCGCCATCATCCAGGGCATCGCCACGCAGACGGCGCGCAACACGCTCTCCCTCGACAGCTTCCTGCTCAAATTCCGCGGACGGCTGCAATCGCTGTCCAACTCGCAGGATCTGATCACCGATTCAAGCTGGCGCGGTGCCTATCTCTTCGAACTGGCCGAAAAGCAATTCGCTCCCTACTGGCCGGAAACGGCCGGCTCCATGCCGATCTACGGCATCAATGCCCATCTGACTCCGAATGCCGCCGTGCATCTCGGGCTCGCCCTCCACGAACTCATCGTTAACTCCGCCTCCTATGGCGCGATCTCAGGTGGCGCCGCCTCGATCACCTTGAATTGCCGCGACGCCATGATCGGCGACAGGAAGGCGATCGAAGTCACCTGGGCCGAGGTGCTGCAGAACCAGGCGGAAGTCCACGAATTCAGCGACAACAGCTTCGGCCGCACTGTGCTCGAGCGTGTCGTGCCCTCGTCGGTCAACGGCAAGGCGGAGCTGAACCTCGTTCCCGGCCGCATCGAATATCGTCTGACCATTCCGGAAACCGAATTCGAGATTTTCAAGCGCGTGTGAGAGTCTGGGAAAAGCCTGGGAAACAGGAACCGGCGAACGGAAAAACAGCCGGTGCGAGGGCGGCGCACCGGCTGTCTTCACTCACCGGGAGGGGACCGTGAGTACGTCCGGATAGTGGGTTGGGGGCGCGCATGTTGGGTCGATGCGATCACCATCCGGATATCGCAATAACGCCAACCTCGGACATTGGTTCCCTCCGCCGGCAAAAAAATTCGACTTTTTTGAATCTTTTTTCGGATGCCCGTCTCCGGCGGCTCGCCTGATCATTTCAACGACAGACACCCCTGAAAATTAAGTCGATAAAACAGCCACTTACCAGTCGAGACTCAAGACGGGCTCGTCAAAATTTTACCGTTTGATAAATTTTTAAACCTGAGTTACGCTTTCTCTCACAGGCCGTTTACCAATAATGAGGGAACTTCAATGGAACGACTGGAAACCGGGATTCATGCCGGCCGGCTTTCGCCCGCCGAGTATGAGGCTAATTTTTCCGATCTTCATCCGCGCCTCGACAATCATGAGGCGCTGGTCGCCGCCGATCGCTGTTATTTCTGTTATGACGCGCCGTGCATGACGGCCTGTCCCACCTCAATCGACATTCCGCTGTTCATCCGCCAGATTTCGACCGGCAATCCGCTGGGCTCGGCCAAGACGATCTTCGATCAGAACATCCTCGGCGGCATGTGCGCCCGCGTCTGTCCCACCGAAGAACTCTGCGAACAGGCCTGTGTGCGCAACACCGCCGAAGAGCGCCCCGTCGAGATCGGCCGCCTGCAGCGCTACGCGACCGATGCCGCCATGCAGGCCGGCAGGCAGTTCTATGCCAGGGCCGAAGCATCCGGCAAGACGATCGCCGTCGTCGGCGCGGGACCGGCCGGCCTTGCTGCGGCCCATCGTCTGGCCGTGAAGGGCCATTCGGTCGTCATCTATGACGGCAGGGAAAAATCCGGCGGCCTCAACGAATATGGCATCGCCACCTATAAGGCGGTCGACGATTTCGCCCAGAAGGAAGTCGATTACGTCCTCTCGATCGGCGGCATCGATGTCCGCCACGGCGCGCTTCTCGGCCGCGATTTTTCGCTCGCCGATCTGCAGGCGCAATATGACGCCGTCTTCCTCGGCATCGGCCTTGCCGGCGTCAATGCTCTGCGCATCGACGGCGAAAACCTCGCCGGCGTCGAGGACGCCGTCGATTTCATCGCCGCACTCCGCCAGGCCGATGACAAGAGCCAAATCGCCGTCGGCCGCCGTGTCGTCGTTCTTGGCGGCGGCATGACGGCGATCGACGCCGCCGTGCAGGCAAAGCTGCTCGGGGCCGAGGAAGTGACGATCTGTTATCGCCGCGGCAAGGAGCAGATGAACGCCTCGGAATACGAGCAGGATCTGGCAAGCTCCAAGGGCGTCATCATCCGCCACTGGCTGGCGCCCAAATCGATCCTGTCGCAGGACGGCAAGGTCGCCGCGATCGAAGTTGAGTACACCAAGCTTGTCGAAGGCCGCCTTATCGGCACCGGCGAGACCGGCGTCATCGCCGCCGACCAGATCTTCAAGGCGATCGGCCAGAGCTTTGATGCCTCCGGCCTCGGTTCGCTGCGCATGGAATCCGGCCGTATCGCCGTCGATGTCGAAGGCCACACCTCGCTCGACGGCGTCTGGGCCGGCGGCGACTGCGTCTTCGGCGGCGACGATCTCACGGTTTCCGCCGTCGCCCATGGCCGCGACGCGGCTGAATCCATCCATCGCACCCTGTCCGCAGCCGCCGCTCCGGCTGTCGCGGTCGCTTGAAGGGGAGAATGAACAATGGCTGATCTCAGCAATAATTTCGTCGGCATCAAGTCGCCCAACCCGTTCTGGCTAGCCTCCGCGCCGCCGACCGACAAGGCCTACAACGTCGAGCGCGCCTTCAAAGCGGGCTGGGGCGGCGTGGTCTGGAAGACGCTCGGCGAGGAAGGCCCGCCGGTCGTCAACGTCAACGGCCCGCGTTACGGCGCGATCTTCGGCGCAGACCGCCGCCTGCTCGGCCTGAACAATATCGAGCTCATCACCGACCGCGACCTCTACACAAACCTCCGGGAAATGAAGCAGGTCAAGATGAACTGGCCGGATCGGGCGCTGATCGCCTCGATCATGGTGCCTTGCGAGGAACAGGCGTGGAAATCGATCCTGCCGCTCGTCGAAGAGACCGGCGCCGACGGCGTCGAACTCAATTTCGGCTGTCCGCACGGCATGTCGGAGCGCGGCATGGGCTCCGCCGTCGGCCAGGTGCCGGAATATATCGAAATGGTCGTGCGCTGGTGCAAGCAGTACACCCGCATGCCCATCATCACCAAGCTGACGCCGAACATCACCGATGTCCGCCGTCCGGCCCGCGCCGCCAAGGCCGGCGGCACCGATGCCGTCTCGCTGATCAACACGATCAACTCGATCGTCTCCGTCGATCTCGACAACTTCGCCCCCAACCCGACGGTCGGCGGCAAGGGCAGCCATGGCGGTTATTGCGGCCCGGCCGTCAAGCCGATCGCCCTGAACATGGTGGCCGAGATCGCCCGTGATCCCGAAACCTACGGCCTGCCGATATCAGGCATCGGCGGCATCACCACCTGGCGCGACGCTGCCGAATTCCTCGTTCTCGGCGCCGGCAACGTCCAGGTCTGCACCGCCGCCATGACCTACGGCTTCAAGATCGTGCAGGAGATGATTTCGGGCCTCTCCGACTGGATGGACGAGAAGGGCCACCGCAATCTCGACGACATTACCGGCCGCGCCGTCCCCAACGTCACCGACTGGCAGTATCTGAACCTCAACTACATCGCCAAGGCGAAGATCGACCAGGATGCCTGCATCAAATGCGGCCGCTGCCACATCGCCTGCGAGGACACCTCCCACCAGGCGATCACCAACGTCGTCAACGGCCTGCGTCATTTCGAAGTGATCGAAGAGGAATGCGTCGGCTGCAATCTCTGCGTCAACGTCTGCCCGGTCGAGAACTGCATCACCATGGAACCGCTGGCTGCCGGCACCCTCGATAAACGCACCGGCCGCACCGTCGACCCGAACTACGCCAACTGGACGACGCATCCGAACAACCCGATGGCCCGCCAGGCCGCGGAGTGATCGGCCTGCAACGCCGCGGAGAAGTTTAATCCGCGGCGTTGCACTGAGCCCGCAATGGCTCTAGGGGGATCATGCTGCACCATCGCAGCGTGTAACCGAGAGGAGGCAGCCATGGCTCGCAAACACCTCACCGACTTCAGCTTTTGAGGTTACGTCGAAACGGCGTAAATCCTTCCCGTCCGAAGCCCGGGTCAAGACCGGCTCGCAGATCGTTCATGGCGACGTCGAACTGATCGAAAAACTCGGCCGCAACGATCCCTGTCCCTGCGGCTCCAGGAGGCGGTTTTCAAGAATTGCTGCCTGCGATCCGGCCGCTTTGACGGCATCGAACGGGATCACTATTTTTAGAGACCGCGATTGAACGTGGACGGCGCCCTCCATCGAAGGGCGCCGTCTATTATTGGCCCACAGCTTGAAAGCCTTGACCTCATTGCCTCGTTCGATGGTCCGGTTGGCGATGAAGCGTCCGGATTTGGCCGCCTCCTCTTTTTCAACCTTAATTTGATGCAACATCGCTTCGAGACGCCGAAGCGCCAGGGCCTTGTTCCGGTGCTGCGAGCGTTCGTCACGCGCCGTCACCACCAGGCCGGTCGGTCGATGCAGAATACGAACGGCGCTGTCGGTCGTATTCTGGTGCTGCCCGCCCGGCCCGCCGGCTCTCAGCGTCTCGAAACGCAGGTCGGCCGGATCGATCGTCACCTCACTACCCTCCGGCCCCGGTTCGATACGCTGAACCGCGACGTACCAGTTCTGCCGCTTGTGACCGGGACGCACCGAGCTCTTGAAGGTGAACCTGATCGTGCCGCAATAACCGTTGGCAATCCGCTCCGCCTCGAGACCATCGAGGCTGACGATCGCCGACTTCGCACCGTGTCGATCCGGCATCGGACCGAGGCTGGCCTCGAAAGTACAGCCAAGCGCGAGTGCCTCACGCTCGATGATGCCGAGAAGTGCGGCGAGCGCCATCCGGCACTCCACCGGACCGTTGCCCGACGTCACGAGAAGATCAATAGCGCTCATGACCGCGCCCTCCTTCCCTGCGATATTCAGGCTTTCGTCGGCGCTGTTCGACCTCCGCCTCATCAACCGCCTTCTTGAAGGTGACAAGCGGCCGCAGGCTGGCAAGCCCGACGATCAGCCCCGCCTTTTCGAGATCGCTCACCACCTGTCCGGCATCCTTGTAGGCCGACGCCGCTTCTTCGACGACGAGGGCACGATCGTCGCAGATCGCGATACCGCCCCAGGAATTGCGCAGCAACTGTTCGCGTTCGGACCGGTTGCGGCCGACCCGTCCATGCATGGTGGCGCGATCATATTTGCGGCCGGCCCCATGAGAAATGCCGCCGAGCGAACGGCCGATCTCGGCACTCGCGACAACGACATGGCTGAGGCTGGCCCGAGATCCCGCAATCGGCGCGAGTTCGCCGGGTGCGACGGCCGCAGCGCCCTTATAATGCACAAACCCGCGATCTGAGCGGCGAACGAGATTGTGCGGTATGTCGGCGATGAGACGCAGGTCGGCGCGAAGTGCTTGAGCCGCCCGTGTTGCGATCAGTCGCCGGTTCAGCGATGCCCAGGCAACGCAGCGGTCATGGTTCGCAAGCCAGGCAGCGCCCGCCTCCGAACCGGGATCGAGACCGGCGGCAAGTCCCGAATGAGCGGCCAATGCCTCCGAGAAAACCGCGGCGCCAAGGGCGCGCGAGCCGGAATGAACAAGCAGATAAAGGCCCTGATCGTCGAGACCGGCAGCGCGCCCGCCCTCGGCAACATATTCCACCGCCTGCAGCTCGCAAAAATGGTTGCCCCCGCCGATCGTGCCCAAGGCATCGGGCGCCAGATCGGCGGCAAGACCTATCTCGGTGAGCCACTCGCGCCCCTCTCCGATGGACTGTGTGTCGAGCCGGCGAAGCCGCTCCGCCGCCTTGTCGATCTTCAGCTTGCGCAACGGCAGATCGAGGCCGAACAGCGACATCCCGCAGCCGATATCGTTGCCGATCAGCAGCGGGTGCAGCCGAGATGACAGCAGCGCGACGCCGGTCGCACCATATTTGCCGGGATGCAGATCCGGAAAGGCGGCGATTTCCGAAACACCCGGCAGGCGCGACATCTCGTCGAGCTGGTCCAAGGCAGCGCCTTCGATCCAGGCAGAGCCGGAAAAGAAACGATTGATGACCGCCGAACCTGGCGCCGACATCATCGGGGAGCTTCCGCTCCCGATAGAATTGCCCATGATAATGAACTCTGGATATGAGTGGTCTTTCATCACCGGAAACGGCGATGTTCAACCGGCATCATCAGCCCGTTGGCCGACTTAAGCCGAAACCCTCTCGGGGCGTGCGGAGATATTCGTCATCGTGGCGCTCCCTTTCCAGAACAATAGAGCGCCCGTTTAGGCGAAGTGAGACATAAATGCAAGCGTGAGGTGGCTCAATCGCCGAACGATCGCCTATAGGCGCTCGGGCTCGTCCCGAGCCGCCTGCGAAAATGATGTCGCATCGTCGCCAGCGTGCCGAAGCCGCTGGCGACGGCGATGTCGTCGAGCGAAACGGCAAGTTCTTTCTCCAGCAGATCGCGGGCATGGCGCAGCCGCTCCTTCAGCAGCCATTCGCCGACGCTGAGACCCGTCGTCGCTTCGAAGCGGCGCTGGAAGGTGCGCATACTCATGCCCGCTCTTCCGGCAAGCAGGCTGATCGGCTGCTGCTCGGAAAGGCTTGCCCGCATCCATTCGATCAGCGGCCCCAGGCGGATGCCCTCGCGCGCCTCGGGGACCGGCGCGTGGATGAACTGCGCCTGTCCGCCTTCACGGTGCGGCGGCACGACGAGGCGGCGGGCGACGCTGTTTGCCGCCTCCGCGCCGAAATCGCCGCGCACCACATGCAGGCAGAGATCGATGCCGGCGGCACTGCCGGCCGCCGTCAGCAGGCTGCCCTCGTCGATGTAGAGAACGCCGGCATCGAGCGCAATGTCGGGATAGCGTGCGGCGATCGAAGCGACATAACGCCAATGCGTCGTCGCCCTGCGGTTGGCAAGCAGTCCCGATCCGGCCAGAACCGCAACGCCCGAACAGAGCGACATGATGCGCGCGCCGCGCTGATGCGCTGCCTTGAGCGCTGCGGCAAGCGGCTCCGGCACCGGCGCATCGATCGCCCGCCAGCCGGGCACGACGATCAGATCCGCCTCGTCGAGCACCTCCAGCCCATTGTCGACCGCGACCGTCAGCCCGCCCGCGGCGCGCAGCGGACCCGGTTCGATGCCGCAGACCGAGAAGCGATACCAACTCTCACCCATCTCCGGGCGCGGCAGGCCGAAGACTTCGTAGGCGATGCCGAACTCGAAGGTGCAGAGCCCGTCATAGGCAAGCACTGCGACCAACGGTCCTTTCGTCTGCTGCGGCGATGAATTTGGCATGATCTTTACGCCGTCGGTCATGATGGCCAATTTCGCAAAGCTCTAGCATCGGCGATACCAGGCGGCAACTCCAACATTGAAAGGAAAGACCGATGCCAAGCCCCGTCGCCGAAATCCCAGCCGCCGAGCCTGATCTCGCCGCCGCCCACTATGCCGCCAAGCTCACCTTCGAAACCGATTGCTCGGATGTCCACGCCGCCTTTGCCGGCGCCAAGGTCGATTTCATCCTCCTCGACGTGCGCTCGCCGGCGCTGTTTGCGCAATCCCACCTGCCGGGCGCGATCAACCTGCCGCACGGGAAGATGACCGCGCACCGCATGTCGGAATGGGCAAAGGACACCCTCTTCGTCGTCTATTGCGCCGGTCCGCACTGCAACGGCGCCGACAAGGCCGCCTTCCGCCTGGCCAAGCTCGGCCTCAAGGCCAAGCTGATGATCGGCGGCATGACTGGCTGGGCCGACGAGGGTTTCGCCTTTGAAAGCGAAGCCATTGCCGCCGAATAGAACAACGCTCCCCTCTGAAGGAGGGGAGCGCAACTCTCAGAACTCGATGACGACCTTGCCGAACGGGCCGCGATAGAGATGATCGAGCGCCTGCGGCAGTTCCTCAAAAGAATAGCGCCTGTCGATCACGGGCTTCAGCCCGGTCCGATCGACAGCTCGTACCAGATCCTCCAGCGCCCGGCGATGGCCGACGGTAATTCCCTGCACGACAGGCGCTTTGAGAAGCAATGGCGCCACGGGAGCCGACACTTCGAAACCTTCGAACACGCCGATCACCGAAATGCGGCCGTTGACCGCCACAGCCTTCAGCGCCTGGCCGAGATGCGGCCCGCCTACGATTTCGAGCACATGGTCGGCGCCATAATCGCCGGTCAGTTGATGGAGCTGCTCCACCCAGTCGCCCTCGTGCCGGTTGATCAGATGATCGGCGCCGAGGGCCGATGCACGTTCGAGCTTTTCGCTGCTGCCTGATGTGATGAAGACTTCGGCGCCATGCGCCTTGGCAATCTGCAGACCGAAGAGCGCTACACCGCCGGTTCCTTGGACCACCACCTTGTCGCCAGCCTTGAGCTTGCCGCATTCGACGAGCGCAAACCAAGCCGTCAGTCCAGCGCACGGTAATGTGCTTGCTTCGGCCTCATCGAGCGTTTTCGGTGCAAGCGAAAACCATTCCTCGGAAAGCACTGTGTGCTCGGAAAGTACACCGGGATAAAAGCCCCCGCGCGTCTGGTAAGGCGGGTTGCGGGCAGTACCAGGCCCGCGTCCATCGATCCAATCCGGGGAAAAGGTGGAGATCACCCGATCGCCGGGTTTGAAGCGGGTGACCTCAGGCCCGACGGCATCGACCTCGCCTGCCATGTCCGAGGCCGGCACGAAGGGGAATTGCAACGGCAGGCCCATGCCGCTCTCAAGCACCAGCCTGTCGCGGAAATTGAGGGAGACGGCCTGCGTGCGCACCCGGATCATCGCGCCTGACACCTCGGGAATTCTACCCTCGCCGATCTTCAGATTGGCCCGCGGGCCGATGGCATCGGTCTGCCATTGTCTTGTCGTCTGCATTTTTATGCTCCTTCTCGATGGGCGGAGCAGCAGATATATCGTTGAATATTCCTCTCTAGTTGCGATATTAAATCGTCAGAATGGTGCCGTTTAGGAAACAAATATGGAGCAGTTGAAGGGAATTTCAATCTTTGTCGAGACCGTCGAGGCTGGCGGTTTCTCGGCCGCCGCCGAGCGGCTCCATCTCACCCGCTCGGCGATCAGCAAGACGATTGCGAGGCTCGAAGAACGGCTCGGCGTCCGGCTCTTCAACCGCACGACCCGTGCCCAGAACCTGACCGACGAAGGCCGATTCTTCTACGAGCGCTGCCTGCGAGCCGTCGAGGAAATCCGCATCGGCGAGGCCCAGCTTGAATCCGGCAAGCGCGAAGTCCGCGGCCGGCTGCGCGTATCGATGCCGACGCTGTTTGGCCGCCATTGCGCCGCCCCGATCCTGGCCCGCCTGCTCGACGACCATCCGGATCTCGAACTCGACCTCTCCTTCAGCGATCGCGTCGTCGATCTTCTGGAGGACGGTTTCGACCTTGCCGTTCGCAACGGCCCGCTGAAAGACAATCCCGACCTGATGGCGCGGGCGATCGCCCGACAGCCCATGACCGTCTGCGCTTCGCCCGCTTATCTGGAAAAATATGGGGTGCCGCAAACATTGGACGATATCGCCCGTCACCAGGGCATCGTCTATCGCCGGGGTGACAACGACAAAGCTTGGACCTTTCCAGCTGTCGCGGGGCCCGCACGCGAAATTCTGCCGAAATCGCGACTGCGGCTCGACGATCTCGCCTCGATAGCCGACGCCGCTGTCGCAGGCCGAGGGCTTGCCTGGCTGACCTGCTGGCTGGTGCGCGACAGGGTCTTGTCGGGTGAACTTGTGCGGGTTCTGACCGATAGGCCGCCAAGCATCTTCGACGCCTATGCCGTCTGGCCGAGATCGCCCGTCATGCTGCCGAAGGTGCGCCTAGCCATCGATATGCTGGCGGCCGATCTACCGCGCCTGATGGGCTGATGTCCGGCCGCGCCTTTTGAAAATTCGAAGGAGGCGAACAACGAGCTGCGGAGAAGAGGGGAAGCCCATGTTTTTCTATAGGTTTGTCTGGAAATACAGCGATGCTGCAATATATCGCCAATTTGCCATCCGGCATGAACGGCATCCTATGCCATATTCCTTAGAACACGGTCCGCATGTCACTTCGCAGCGTACTCCGCGCACAAACAGCAGATTGCCACGCCGAGGTCGACAAGCTTTTCGGTACGTTCGATCTCTCCCATAGACAGCAATACAGGACATTCCTTCGCGCCCATGCCCGGATCGTGCCGGCCACCGAAGATGCCCTTGAGGATGCGGGAATCATCGGCCTGCTGCCCGACTGGCCGGAACGACGGCGCACGCAGCTGCTGTTGGCCGATATCCGGAAACTCGGCGATCCATTGCCCCCGCTCCTTCCGCCGCCGGCATTGCACAGCGAGGCAGCGCTCTGGGGCGCCCTCTACGTGCTCGAAGGCTCCAAGCTCGGGGGCGCCTTGCTTGCCAAATCCGTGCCCGACCACCTGCCCGGCAGCTACCTCACACCGCAAGGTCCGAAGGGCGCCACGAGGATCTTCATGGATCGTCTCGATGCCAGCGGTATAGACGATCCCGCGGCCGCCATTTTCGCAGCCCGCGATGTTTTCGGCCTCTTCCTCAAAGCTGGGCAACTCGAACTGGAAGCCGTCTCATGAGCGGCACGATTGAACCCGTCGACCTCACCAACTGCGACCGCGAGCCGATCCATCAGCTCGGCGCGGTTCAGCCCTTCGGTTTTCTGCTGGCGATATCCTCGGACTGGATTGTCACGCGCGCCTCGGCAAATCTGGCGGAGTTCCTCGGCATTGCGCAGGCAGACGCGCTCGGCCGCCCTGTCACCTCGCTGATCACGCCAGAGTCGCTCCACACAATCCGCAACAAGCTGACCACGCTGCGCGGTTCCGACGTCGTCGAGCGCATTTTCGGCATTGCTCTGACCTCGGATCAGAACAAGTTCGATCTTGCCGTGCACATGAATGACGGTGGAGTCATCGTCGAAGGCGAGCGCTGCCAGGAAGACAGGCGCAACGCCCCCTCCCTCTCCATGCGCAGCATGATGTCCCGCCTCGACCACACGGAAACGATGGAGGCTTTCTTTCGCGATGGGGCAAGGCAGGCACGCGCCCTGACCGGCTTCGATCGGGTCATGGTCTATCGCTTCGACGACGGCGGCTCCGGCGAAGTCGTGGCGGAGGCCGCCCGGGCCGGCATCGGCTCGTTCCTCGGGCTGCACTATCCGGCGTCCGACATTCCGGTGCAGGCGCGGGCGCTCTATCTGCGCAACTTGTTCCGCATCATTGCCGATGTCGACGCCGTCCCGGTCCCGATCCTGCCTCAACGCGATGAGCACGGACAGCCGCTCGATCTCTCCATGTCGGTTTTGCGTTCGGTCTCGCCGATCCATATCGAATATTTGAAAAACATGGGCGTCGGCGCGTCGCTCTCCATATCGATCGTCGTCGACGGCAAGCTCTGGGGTCTGTTTGCCTGCCACCATTACGGCGCGCGCCTGCCCTCGGCCGAAAGCCGCTCCACCGCCGAACTGTTCGGCCAGATGTTTGCCTCGCGCCTTGAAAGCCGCGAACGGCGGCTGGCGCTCGACTACGAGACCAAGGCGCGCCGCATCGCCGACCGGCTTCTTACCTCCGTCGCCGACAATGCCAGCCTGCTCGACGATCCGGCCTGGCTGATCGAGGCGCTCGCCGACGCCATTCCTGCCGACGGCATCGGCGTCTGGATCAACGGCCGGCTGGCGCTTGCCGGCATCGGGCCGGATGAGAGAGGCTTCGCAGCCCTCGTCCGCCATCTCAACCGCAATGCCGCCGGCCGCATCTATGCCGTCGACAGGTTGGCGGAGACCTATCCCGATCTCGAGCTCGACGATGCGGTGGCCGGCATGCTCGCCATCCCGATCTCGCGCTCGCCGCGCGATTATGTCGTGCTTTTCCGTCAGGAGCTGGTGCGCACGGTCCGCTGGGGCGGCGATCCGCACAAGCCGGTTGAATACGGCCCCAACGGTCCGCGGCTGACGCCGCGCAAGAGTTTCGAGGCCTGGTCCGAACTGGTGCGCGGCCGCTCCCTGCCCTTCACCGAGGCCGAGCGCCGTGTCGCCGAGACCATCCGCGTCACGCTGATCGAAGTGGTGTTGCGTCTCACCGACGAGGCCAGCATGGCGCGGCAGACGGCAAACGAGCGCCAGGAACTGCTGATCGCCGAGCTGAACCATCGCGTCCGCAATATTCTGAGCCTCATCACCGGCATCATTCGGCAATCGCAGACGACGTCAGTCAGCGTCGGCGACTACATCCGCCAGATCGAGGGCCGTGTCCAGTCGCTCGCCCGCGCTCATGACCAGATCACCCGCGACCACTGGGCGCCGGCCTCGCTGCGGCAATTGCTGATGGCCGAGACCGCCGCCTATCTCGGCAAAAACGCGGAGCGTATTCGGATGAACGGCGAGGACGTGCTGCTGGAGCCGCAAGCCTTCTCCACCGCCGCCCTTGTTTTCCATGAGCTGATGACCAACAGCGCCAAATATGGCAGCCTTTCCGGCACCGGCGGCACGGTCGAACTCGGCTGGCATCGCGACGACGAAGCCAATCTGCAGATTGGCTGGCGCGAAAAGAATGGTCCGCCCGTCATCGAACCCACACGCCAGGGCTTCGGTTCGACGATCATCCGGCGCTCGATCCCCTATGACCTCGGCGGCCAGGCGGATGTCCGCTACGTCAAGGACGGTCTCGAAGCGGATTTTTGTATTCCGGCGCGGTTTGTCGTTGGTCCAACGGGCGAGCGCTCAAATTCAGCGCCGGTCGGAACGGCCGAACGCCGGACGATTGCCGGCGATCATCAGCCGCTCTCCGGGCTGAAGGTGCTGCTGGTGGAAAACAACCTGATCATCGCCATGGATGGGGAGGACATCCTGCGCCGGATGGGCGCCGACGTGGCAACGGCGCCAAGTGTCGCCGAGGCGATGCAGATCCTGGCCGGCCAGTCCTTCGATCTGGCCCTTCTCGATGTCAATCTCGGCGATGAGACGAGTTTCGGGATTGCCGACCGGCTGGCGGCCGAAGGCGTGCCTTTCGTTTTTGCCACGGGCTATGGCGAGGGCATCGCCCAGGCGAACAGCCACTCGGACGCGCCCGTGCTGCAGAAACCCTATACGATGGAAGGTGTGACCGACACCCTCGCCCGTCTGCCACTTGCCAGAAAGCGATAACCGTCAGCTCTCCGAGCGATCCGGCCGTAGCCCGCCGATAAAGAGCTGTTCCAGAAACCGCGCCGCATCCTCGAAGCGCCCGTCGCCGGAATGCTCCTGTCCGAGAACCGCACGCACCTGCACGTCGAAATCCGCGTAATGCTGCGTCGTCGACCAGATGGAGAAAATCAGGTGATAGGGATCGCATTTGGCGATCTTGCCTGATTTCGCCCAGGCGCGGATGACCTCCGCCTTCTCGTCGACCAGTTCCTTCAGCGGCCCCTTGAGCTCGTCCTCGATATGCGGCGCGCCCTGCAGCACCTCATTGGCGAAAAGCCGGCTCTCGCGCGGAAAATCGCGCGCCATTTCCAGCTTGCGTCTGATGTAGCTGCGGATTTCCTCTTCCGGATTACCCTCGGCGTCGAAGGCGCGCAGCGGCTCCAGCCAGGTGTAGAGCACCCGGTCGATCAGCGCCCGGTGCATGGCTTCCTTCGTGCGGAAATAATAAAGCAGGTTGGGTTTCGACATGCCGGCCACTTCGGCGATCTGGTCGATGGTCGAGCCGCGGAAGCCGCTTGCCGAAAACACGTCGAGCGCCGCCTCTAGAATCTGCTCTTCCTTCTCCTCCTGGATTCGCGTCCGCCTCAGAGTTTTCGCTGCTCTCGGTATGGTCACAGGCTGTCGTTTCCCCTTGAAATTCAACTTCTTCGCTCAAGTTTTGGCAGGAAGATGTCCCTGCCGCTTTCTTGAGCAACTGCCCGTATTTTTATTGGCAATTTTCGTGATTTTCGTCTTGAGCCCGGCGGTGGAAGTTGTAATGTTTACCAATCGGTCAAATTATCCGCCAGATGAAAAACAAAGGCAACTGGCGATTTTCCAGCGCTCGACAAAACCAATAAGAGGCGCAGGAATAGACCACGGGAACAGGCGGGCATGCCCTTTGCATGACTGCCGCAAACAGGTGAGGGCTTGAAAAATGGTGGCAGCACCAGGCGAGAACATGCGCGTCAATGGCGACCGTCTCTGGGACAGTCTCATGGATATGGCGAAGATCGGCCCTGGCATTGCGGGCGGCAACAATCGCCAAACGCTGACGGATACCGATGCCGAGGGCCGAAGCCTTTTCAAGACATGGTGCGACGAAGCGGGCTTGACGATGGGCATCGATCAAATGGGCACGATGTTCGCCACCCGCCCCGGCACCGATCCCGATGCCCTGCCGGTCTATGTCGGCTCACACCTCGACACCCAGCCGACCGGCGGCAAATATGATGGTGTTCTCGGTGTGCTTGCGGCGCTCGAAGTCGTGCGCACCATGAACGATCTCGGCATCAAGACCAAACATCCTGTTGTCGTCACCAACTGGACGAACGAGGAAGGCGCACGGTTTGCTCCGGCCATGCTGGCCTCAGGCGTCTTCGCCGGCGTGCACAGCCTCGACTTTGCCTATAATCGCCGCGATCCCGAGGGCAATCTGTTCGGCGACGAGCTGAAGCGCATCGGGTGGGTCGGCGATGAAGAGGTCGGCGCCCGCAAGATGCATGCCTATTTCGAATATCACATCGAACAGGGCCCGATCCTCGAAGCCGAGGACAAGCAGATCGGCGTCGTCACCCACTGTCAGGGCCTGTGGTGGCTGGAATTCACGCTGACCGGCAAGGAAGCCCATACCGGCTCGACGCCGATGAACATGCGCGTCAATGCCGGTCTTGCCATGTCGCGCATCCTGGAAATGGTTCAGGGCGTGGCGATGGGCGAACAGCCGGGCGCCGTCGGCGGCGTCGGCCAGGTCTTCTTTTCCCCAAACTCCCGCAACGTGCTGCCCGGCAAGGTGGTTTTCACCGTCGACATCCGTTCGCCCGACAAGGCCAAGCTCGACCGCATGCGGGCAAAGATCGAGGCGGAAGCCCCTGGCATCTGCGACGCGCTGGGCGTCGGCTGTTCCATCGAGGCGATCGGCCATTTCGCGCCTGTTACCTTCGACGAGAAGCTGGTCACCGCGGTCCGCTCCGCCGCCGAACGGCTCGGCTACACCCACATGAACCTCATCTCCGGCGCCGGCCACGACGCCTGCTGGGCCGCCAAGGTCGCGCCCGCCACCATGGTCATGTGCCCCTGCGTCGGCGGGCTCTCGCATAACGAGGCGGAAGAGATTTCCAAGGAATGGGCGACGGCGGGCGCCGACGTGCTGTTTCATGCGGTCGTCGAGACGGCGGAGATCGTGGTGTGATGTCTAATCTCGCGCGAGCGGCGCTCGGTGCTGGAAACGATCCTGGCAGCATTGCAGGGCCGCCTCGAATTCAGCTCCGAATTGCCGAGCTTTTATTCGCCTGCCGAACAACGATAAAGAATAGGGAACGATCATGACCACAGTCATCAAGAACGGCACCATCGTCACGGCCGACCTCACCTATAAGGCTGACGTCAAGATCGACGGCGGCAAGATCGTCGAGATCGGCCCGAACCTCTCGGGCGACGAGACGCTCGACGCCACCGGCTGTTACATCATGCCCGGCGGCATCGATCCGCACACCCATCTCGAAATGCCCTTCATGGGCACCTATTCCTCCGACGACTTCGAGAGCGGCACGCGCGCGGCCCTTTCCGGCGGCACGACCATGGTGGTCGATTTCGCCCTTCCCGCCCCGGGCCAGTCGCTGCTCGAGGCGCTGACCATGTGGGACAACAAATCGACGCGGGCCAATTGCGATTATTCCTTCCACATGGCGGTCACCTGGTGGAGCGAGCAGGTCTTCAAGGAGATGGAGACCATCGTTCGCGACAAGGGCATCAACACCTTCAAGCACTTCATGGCCTATAAGGGCGCACTGATGGTCGACGATGACGAGATGTTCGCCTCGTTCCAGCGCTGCGCCGAACTCGGCGCCCTGCCGCTGGTGCACGCCGAAAACGGCGATGTCGTCGCCTCGATGTCGGCAAAGCTGCTGGCCGAAGGCAATAACGGCCCCGAGGCACATGCCTATTCCCGCCCCGCCGAGGTGGAGGGCGAAGCCACAAACCGCGCCATCATGATCGCCGACATGGCCGGTTGCCCTGTTTATATCGTTCATACCTCCTGCGAGCAGGCGCATGAAGCGATCCGCCGCGCCCGCGCCAAGGGCATGCGTGTCTACGGCGAACCGCTGATCCAGCACCTGACGCTCGACGAGAGCGAATACTCCAATCCCGACTGGGATCACGCCGCCCGCCGCGTCATGTCGCCGCCCTTCCGCAACAAGCAGCATCAGGACTCACTCTGGGCGGGGCTTGCCTCCGGCTCGCTGCAGGTCGTCGCCACCGACCATTGCGCCTTCACGACGGCACAGAAGCGCTTCGGCGTCGGCGACTTCACCAAGATCCCGAACGGCACCGGCGGCCTTGAAGACCGCATGCCGATGCTCTGGACCCACGGCGTCAACACCGGCCGGCTGACGATGAACGAATTCGTCGCCGTCACCTCGACCAATATCGCCAAGATCCTCAACATCTATCCGAAGAAGGGCGCTATCCTCGTCGGCGCCGATGCCGATATCGTCGTCTGGGATCCGAAGCGGTCCAAGATCATCTCTTCCAAGGCTCAGCAGTCGGCGATCGACTACAACGTCTTCGAAGGCAAGGAAGTGACCGGCCTGCCGCGCTACACGCTGACGCGCGGCGTCGTCGCGATCGAGGAGAGCACCATCAAGACCCAGGAGGGCCACGGCGAGTTCGTCCGGCGCGAACCGGTGACGGCCGTCAGCAAGGCGCTGTCCCAGTGGAAGGAGATCACCGCCCCGCGTAAGGTGACGCGCAGCGGCATTCCGGCGACCGGCGTGTGATGATGGTGCGCGACGATACCGCCATCAACCGGGGAACGGCCTCTCCATGCCTATGACCTCAGGCCGGCACCAGCGCATCCAGCTCCGGCAGCAGCACGACGCTTTCCTGCTCGTTCGGGTCGGTGCGGGCGATAACCGCCGTGCACGGCGTGCTGCTGAGGTTTGCCGGCAGGTGCGGCACGCCGGCCGGGATATAGAAAAGTTCGCCGGCATGGACGACGATGTGGTGTTCGAGCCGGTCGCCGTACCAGGTATGGGCCTCGCCGGAGAGCATGTAGATCGCCGTTTCATGCGCCTCATGCAGATGCGCCTTGGCGCGCACGCCGGGCGGGATCGTCAGGAGATGCATGCAGATGCCCTTGGCGCCGACCGTCTCGGCCGCTATCCCTTCGAAATAGCTGAGCCCCTGCTTGCCGTCATAGGCATGGTTGGGCCGAACGATGTGGCAGGTGGGTTGTGATGTCGCGTCCATTCTCTTCCTCCATGAAATGTGCCGCCGGCAGGGCCTGCGGCGATGGTAACACGCAAACCGCCTCCCCGCGGCGAAAACAAGAACGGTCGCATTGATGCAAGCACCCTCCGTCGTATCCGCCAAGGATCTCTGTCTCACCTACCAGGCGAATGACGGCCCGGTGAATGCGCTGAGCGATGTCAATCTCGATGTCCGCAAGGGCGATTTCGTCTCCTTCATCGGCCCATCGGGCTGCGGCAAGACGACTTTCCTGCGCGTCATCGCCGATCTTGAAAAGAGCACCTCCGGCGAAATCTCGATCAACGGCATGACGCCGGAGGAAGCCCGCAAGGCCCGCGCCTATGGCTATGTCTTTCAGGCGCCGGCGCTCTATCCCTGGCGCACCATCGAAAACAACATCGCCCTGCCGCTGGAGATCATGGGCTATTCCAGCGCCGACCGGGCGCGGCGCATCGCCGAAGCGCTCGATCTCGTCAGCCTGTCCGGCTTCGAGAAGAAATTCCCCTGGCAGCTCTCCGGCGGCATGCAGCAGCGCGCCTCGATCGCCCGCGCGCTCGCCTTCGACGCCGACCTGCTGCTGATGGACGAACCCTTCGGCGCACTCGATGAAATCGTCCGCGATCATTTGAACGAAGAACTGCTGAAACTCTGGGCCCGCACCAACAAGACGATCTGCTTCGTCACCCATTCCATCCCCGAAGCAGTCTATCTCTCGACCAAGATCGTGGTGATGTCGCCGCGCCCGGGCCGCGTCACCGATGTGATCGACTCGACGCTGCCAGCCGAACGCCCGCTCGATATCCGCGACACCCCCGAGTTTCTGGAGATCGCCCATCGCGTTCGCGAAGGGCTGAGGACGGGGCATAGCCATGAGGTTTAGGCGGTTGAGTTCGAGGCTTACCCCCCTCTGCCCTGCCGGGCATCTCCCCCACAAGGGGGGAGATCGGCAAGAGGATAGCATGTCGGTCCTCACTGATTCCACGCTGGATCAGGGGCCTTTCGTTGTTTGGGGAGGCCGTTTCCGCATGTCGATCTCCCCCCCTGTGGGGGAGATGCCCGGCAGGGCAGAGGGGGGTGGCTGCGCATTCGACCTCAAATGGGGGCAGTCGCTGTGAAATCCGACACCCTCAAAAACAAGATCATCCCCGTCACCACCATCCTGCTCGCCCTTATCGCCATCTGGTATGTCGCCGCCGTGCTGATGAACGCACCGTTCCAGCGTGACATGGACAGCCGCGCCGGCGCCACACCGACGACGCTCGAATTCATCGGCAAGACGCTGGCGCAGCCGAAACCGATCCTGCCGGCGCCGCATCAGGTGGCGCAGAACGTCTATGAGAACACCGTGCTGCGCAGCCTTTCGAGCAATCGCAGCCTCGTCTATCACAGCTGGGTAACCCTCTCCTCCACCCTGCTCGGCTTCGGCTTCGGCATGCTGCTCGGCATTCTTCTTGCGGTGCTGATCGTGCATAACCGCGCCATGGACCGCTCGCTGATGCCTTGGCTGGTGGCGAGCCAGACCATACCGATCCTGGCCATCGCGCCGATGATCGTCATCATCTCCTACAATGTACTGACCGGCGACAATGCGCTTGCGCATCTCCTGAACCTCGATTCCGACGCTTCCCGCCTCGTCTCTAAGGCGCTGATCTCCACCTACCTCTCCTTCTTCCCCGTCGCCGTCGGCATGGTGAAGGGCTTGCGGTCACCCGAACTCATGCATCTCGACCTGATGCGCACCTATTATGCCAGCCCGACGCAGACCTTCTGGAAGTTGCGGGTTCCGGCCTCGATCCCCTTCCTCTTCACCTCGATGAAAGTGGCGATCGCCGCCAGCCTCGTCGGCGCCATCGTCGGCGAGCTGCCGACCGGTGCGGTTGCCGGGATCGGCTCGAAGCTGCTTGCCGGCTCCTATTACAGCCAGACCATCGATATCTGGGCGGCTCTCGTCGCCGGCTCGCTGCTGGCGGGCATCCTGGTTGCGATCGTCGGCCTTGCGGCGAAGATCGTCGATCGCGCCATGGGCGGGAGGCCAGCATGAGACACCTGACCTTCTCCTGGCAGGGCGTGACCGCCCTCCTCTTCTGCATGGCAGCGCTTGTCACCCTGCCGCTTTTGGCCGAAGGCGCGGCGCAGCCCTTCACCGACGGCACGGCAAGCCTTGTCTTCACCATCGTCGTTGCGGCGGCCCTGCTGTCCTTTGCACCGCAGCCTCCGGCCTATCGCGCCACCGTACTGTTCATCGGCGCGCATGGCGCCGCCTGGATGCTGCTTTCCGCTCTCTCCGGCAATGAGGGCATGGCAACGCGGGCTTATTTCCTGCTGCTGTTTTCCTGCTGGCTGCTTGCCTGGCGATGCGTCACCGAACTGTCGAAACTGCAGCCAGTCACTGCTTTCGGCAAATCGGCGCTCCAGCTGCTGATCCCGGCGATCTTCGGCGCCTGGATCCTCATCCTCTGGGAAGCCGCGACGCGCGGCGCCGGCATTCCCTTCATCATCCTGCCGCCGCCGAGCGCCATCGGCGCCCGTATCGTGGCCTCCCTGCCGATCCTCGGTGCCGACGTCAGGCAGACGATCTTCAAGGCGGTGCTGATCGGTTACATCGTCGGCTGCCTCAGCGGCTTTGTCGTCGCCGTACTGGCCGACCGCATCACCTTCCTGCGCCGCGGCCTGCTGCCGATCGGCAACATGGTGTCGGCCCTGCCGATCATCGGCGTGGCACCCGTGATGGTTATGTGGTTCGGCTTCGACTGGCCGTCGAAAGCCGCCGTCGTCATCATCATGACCTTCTTCCCGATGCTGGTGAATACCGTCGCCGGCCTTGCCGCCTCCGGCAGCATGGAGCGCGATCTGATGCGCACCTATGCCTCGAGCGACTGGCAGACGCTGCTCAAGCTCAAGCTACCGGCCGCCATGCCCTTCATTTTCAACGCACTGAAGATCAACTCGACGCTGGCGCTGATTGGTGCCATCGTTGCCGAATTCTTCGGGACGCCGATCGTCGGCATGGGCTTCCGCATCTCCACCGAGATCGGCCGCATGAATGTCGACATGGTTTGGGCGGAAATCGCCATCGCGGCGCTGGCCGGATCGATCTTTTATGGCATCATCGCCCTGACCGAACGGGCGGTGACATTCTGGCATCCGTCTATCCGTGGTGGCTAGACGCGCGCGGGCCTCGCAAATGGGGTTCGGGCATAACTTCAGAGGGTAAGGACAAGAAAATGAAAAAGTTGATGGTTGCAATGATGGCAAGCGCGATGACGCTGGCTGCTGCCCAGGCGATGGCCGCCGACAAGGTGGTGCTGCAGCTGAAATGGGTCACGCAGAGCCAGTTCGGCGGTTATTACGTCGCCAAGGACAAGGGCTTCTATAAGGAAGAAGGTCTCGACGTCGATATCAAGCCGGGCGGCCCCGATATCGCCCCCGAGCAGGTGATCGCCGGCGGCGGCGCCGATGTCATCGTCGATTGGATGGGCGGCGCCCTGGTTGCCCGCGAAAAGGGCGTTCCGCTCGTCAACATCGCCCAGCCCTACCAGAAATCGGGCCTGGAAATGATTTGCCGCAAGGATGGCCCGGTCAAGACCGAAGCCGACTTCAAGGGCCATACGCTCGGCGTCTGGTTCTTCGGCAACGAATATCCCTTCTTCGCCTGGATGAACAAGCTCGGCCTCTCCACCGAAGGCGGCGCGAACGGCGTCACCGTGCTGAAGCAGAGCTTCGACGTGCAGCCGCTCGTCCAGAAGCAGGCCGACTGCATCTCCGTCATGACCTATAATGAATACTGGCAGGCGATCGATGCCGGCTTCAAGCCGGAGGAGCTGACGGTCTTCAACTATACCGAGATGGGCAACGACCTCTTGGAAGACGGCCTTTACGCGATGGAAGACAAGCTGAAGGACCCGGCCTTCAAGGAGAAGATGGTCAAATTCGTCCGCGCCTCGATGAAGGGCTGGAAGTACGCGACCGAAAACCCCGACGAAGCCGCCGAGATCGTCATGGACAATGGCGGCCAGGACGAGAACCACCAGAAGCGCATGATGGGCGAAGTCGCCAAGCTCGTCGGCGACGGCTCCGGCAAGCTGGACGAAGCGCTCTATGCCCGCACGGCAAAGGCGCTTCTCGACCAGAAGATCATCAGCAAGGAGCCCTCCGGCGCCTGGACGCACGACATCACCGACGCCGCGTCCAAATAATCGCGGCAAACAATGCGAAGCGAAACGCGCGGGAGATCTCCCCGCGCGTTTCTTTTTTCCGCGCCGATGAAAAAAACGCCTTGCAGCTGTCGCACTTATTGGGTGTCAAACGTCATGGGGAAGAAGCAGGATCAATCATCGTCATGTTCGCATAACCCTCCGGTGATTGATTCAGGTTTCGATGGTAATTATTATCGGTTCATGGGGAATTGTTTTCCGCCGGGCTTGCATATCGAGCAAATCGATACCAACTAAGAGCCGATTTGCCGGCGAGGGACGAAGACGGCAATGATGTGCGGATACCCCTGAGAATGCAGGAAGGCAGTGGCCTAATCGCGAGCTGAGTGGCAGACGCGCGAGTTCGGCTAAGCTTGTTACAAGATTGGACGAAGACGCATGGCACGCAAGCCGATTGGAATTCTAGGCGCCGTTACCCTTTTTGCAGCGGCTCTCGCTGCATCCACCGCATTTTCGCAGGAAAAGCCGGTCGAAAAACCGCAGCAGAACCTGCCGGCGATCGTCGTCACAAAGGCTGTGAATCGGACACTCGTCGACCGGGTCATCGGCACGGGAACGATCAAGCCTGTCGAGGAAGTTTATATTCAGCCGCAGGTGGAAGGTCTGTCGATCCGCACGCTGAAGGCCGATATCGGCGACAAGGTTGAGGCGGAAAGCACCTTGGCGACGCTCAACGATGACGCGCTGGTGCTGGAGAAGAGCCAGATGATGGCGACGAAAGCCAAGGGCGAGGCAAGCCTCGCCCAGTTGCGCGCCCAGCTCATCGAGGCGCAGGCCAATGCCGAACAGGCAAGGCAGCAGCAGGCCCGCGCCCAGGAAATGGTCAAGAAGGGCACGGTTTCCACCGCCCAGGTCGAGCAGGCCGATGCAACGGCCGCCGCCGCCAATGCCCGCGTCGTCTCCGCCGAACAGGCGATCGAGGTCGCCGAAGCCGATCTCAAGGTCTTCGACAGCCAGATCGCCGATGCGGATCTGAAGCTGGCGCGCACCGATGTAAAGACGCCGGTGGCCGGCACGGTCTCGGCGAAGAACGCCAAGGTCGGCGCCATTGCCGCCGGCAACGGCGATCCGCTGTTCACCCTCATCCGCGACGGCGATGTCGAGCTTGTCGCCGAGGTCGCCGAAAGCGACATCGTCAGGGTCGTGGCCGGCCAGAAGGCGACGATTTCGCTGTCCGGCAGCCGCGAGAAGCTGTCCGGCGCCGTGCGCCTGGTGTCGCCGACCGTCGATCCCACCACCCGCCTCGGCCTCGTCCATATCTCCATCGACGACGACAGCAAGGCGCGTTCCGGCATGTATGGCAGCGCCGAGATCATCGTTCGCGAGACGGAGGGCGTATCGCTTCCCCTGACCGCCGTACTGACAGGCAACGAAGGCTCGTCGGCCCGCAAGGTGGAGGATGGCGTAGTGAAATTCGCCAAGGTCGAGACCGGCATCCAGGACGGCGCCTATGTCGAAATCGTCGATGGATTGAAGAGCGGCGACGAGGTCGTGGCCAAGGCGGGCGCTTATGTCCGTGACGGCGACCACATCACGCCGGTGCGTGAACAGCCCCCGGCTTCCAACTAAAGAGACCATCCGATGAATTTTTCAGCCTGGTCCATTCGAAACCCGATCGCGCCGCTGCTGGCCTTCTGCCTGTTGATATTCATCGGCATGCAGTCCTTCAACAAGCTGCCGATCACGCGCTTCCCGAACATCGACGTTCCCCTCGTTTCGATCAGCGTGACGCAGAGCGGCGCTTCGCCCGCCGAACTCGAAATGCAGGTGACGAAAGAGATCGAGGACGCGATCGCCTCGATTACCGGCATCGACGAAATCCAGTCGACGGTGACCGACGGCAGCTCGCAGACCAACGTCATGTTCCGCATGGAAGTGCCGACGGAACAGGCCGTGCAGGACGTCAAGGATGCGATCGACCGCATCCGCAGCGATCTGCCGGCGACGGCTGAAACGCCTATTGTCACCAAGGTCGATGTCGAGGGCCAGGCGATCCAGACCTTCGCCGTGTCCTCGCCCGACATGTCGCTGGAAGAACTTTCCTGGTTCGTCGACGATACCGTCAAGCGATCGCTGCAGGGACAGGCCGGCATCGGCCGCGTCGACCGGTACGGCGGCGCCGAGCGCGAGGTGCGCATCGAACTCACCCCCGGCAAGCTCGATGCCTATGGCATCACCGCGGCCAGCGTCAACCAGCAGCTGCGCGGCACCAACATCGACCTCGGCTCCGGCCGCGGCCAGGTGGCCGGCAGCGAACAGGCGATCCGTGTTCTGGGCGATGCACGCAATGTCGCCGAGCTCGCAGACACCACGATTGCGCTGCCGAACGGCCGCTTCGTCAAGCTGTCCGATCTCGGTGTCATCAAGGACACTTATGAAGAGCCGAAATCCTTCTCGCGCTTCAACGATACGCCTGTCGTCACCTTCGGCGTCTTCCGCTCGAAGGGTGCCAGCGAAGTCAGCGTCGCCGAAACCGTGGCGCAGAGCCTCGACAAGGTTCGCAGCGAAAACCCGAACGTAAAGATCGAACTGATCGACGATTCGGTCTATTTCACCTATGGCAACTACGAAGCCGCTATCCATACACTGCTCGAAGGCGCGCTGCTCGCCGTCATCGTCGTCCTTCTGTTCCTGCGGAACTGGCGCGCGACGCTGATCTCGGCCATCGCCCTGCCGCTGTCGGCGATCCCGACCTTCTGGGTCATGGACATGATGGGCTTCTCGCTGAACCTCGTCAGCTTCCTCGCCTTGACGCTCGCGACCGGCATCCTGGTCGACGACGCGATCGTCGAAATCGAGAACATCGCCCGCCATATCAAGATGGGCAAGACGCCCTATCGGGCAGCGATCGAGGCGGCGGATGAAATCGGCCTTGCCGTCATCGCCACCACCTTCACCATCATCGCCGTCTTCGTGCCGGTTTCCTTCATGCCGGGCATTCCGGGCCAGTATTTCATCCAGTTCGGCCTGACCGTCGCCTTCTCCGTCTTCTTCTCGCTGATGGTCGCACGCCTCATCACCCCGATGATGGCCGCCTATCTGATGCGTGCGGAAGACGGCGTCGACGATCATCACGACAATGACGGCCTGCTGATGAAGGGCTATACGCGCCTCGTCACAGGCACGACCCGCAAGTGGTATTGGCGTTATACGACCCTGATCGTCGCCTTCGTCTTCACGGTAGGTTCGGTCATCTCGCTGTTCATGTTCGTGCCCGGCAGCTTCCTGCCGCCGGAAGATGCCTCGCGCATCGTGCTCTCCGTTGAGCTGCCGCCCAATGCACGCCTTGACGATACTGAGAAGACGACCGATGCGATCTATGAAAGGGTCAAGGATATCAACGGCGTCGAAAGCGTCTTCGTCCTCGGCGGCGCATCGCCGAAGGGCGATCTCGAACTGCGCCGCGCAACCATTACGCTCGCCCTCCACAAGCTCGACCAATCGCTGATCAAGAAGATGGTCAATGACGGGCTCGGCCGCATCCCCCTCATCGGCCCGATGCTGCCAAAGGTGGAAGTCCACGGCCGTGAACGTCCGCAATGGGATATCGAAAAGGAAGTCTTCGCCAAGCTACGCGACATTCCCGACGTCCATATCCTGAAGCTCAACGACCGCGGCGAACGCGACCTCTCCTTCAACTTCCTCTCCAAGAACGAGAAGGACCTGAACGACGCCGTCGGCATCCTGGAATCCAAGCTCCGCGCCGATCCGCTGCTTGCCAATGTCAGCGCCGACGGCGCCCTGCCCCGTCCGGAACTGCAGGTCTATCCACGCAAGGATGAGGCCGCACGCCTCGGCATCACGCCGCAGCAGATCTCCGAGACGATCCGTGTCGCCACCATCGGCGATGTCGATGCGGCCCTTGCCAAGATCTCGCTCGACGATCGCCAGATCCCGATCCGGGTCCAGGCGGCAGTCGACATGCGCCGCGATCTCTCTGCCATCCGCGCATTGAAGATCCAGACCGCCAGCGGCGGCACCGTTCCGCTCGCAAGCGTCGCCAATATCGACTACTCGGAAGGCGTAAGCTCGATCAAGCGCAACAACCGCTACCGCGTCGTGGCGATCGGCTCCGATCTGCCGCAGGGCGTAGCCCTCGACACGGCTTCGGCCCGCTTCCGCGAGATCGTCAAGGCGGCCAATATCCCGGCCACGGTGCATCTTGCCGAAAGCGGCGACACCAAGGTGCAGTCCGAGATGCAGCAGAGCTTCGTCAACGCCATGCTGATGGGCCTGCTGCTGGTGCTGACGGTGCTGATCCTGCTCTTCAAGGACGTGATTCAGCCCTTCACCATCCTGCTCTCGCTGCCGCTCGCCATCGGCGGCGTCGCGGCGGCGCTGATCATCACCAGCAATCCGCTGTCGATGCCTGTGATGATCGGCATCCTGATGCTGATGGGTGTCGTCACCAAGAACGCCATCCTGCTCGTCGATTTCGCGATCGAGATGCGCCATCAGGGCATGGCCCGCGTCGAGGCCATGGTCGAAGCCGGCCGAAAGCGTGCCCGGCCGATCATCATGACTTCGATCGCCATGTCGGCAGGCATGCTGCCGTCCGCGCTCGGCGTCGGCGAAGGCGGCTCGTTCCGCGCGCCGATGGCGATCGCGGTGATCGGCGGCATCATCGTCTCGACGGTGCTCTCGCTCGTCGTCGTGCCGTCCTTCTTCCTGATCATGGACGATCTGTCCCGCCTGCTCGGCTGGATGTTCGGTCGCCTGGTCGGCCGGAAAGACGAGGAGGAGCTGCCGCTGTCGCGCGAGGATCTCACCCGTGTCACCCGCGAAAACCGCGAAGACATCGACTCGCTGGAGGAGCGTCTGACCGCAATCGAAACGCCGGAAAGCAAGCGCAAGAACACCAAAGGCAACGACACCAACGTGCTGCGCCTGCCGCCGTTTGCGGCGGAATAAGCAAAGCCCCGAAAATGAAACGGGCCGGGAGCGATCTCCCGGCCCGTTTCATTTTGCCGTTCTCGCCGCCATGCGCGGCGTCGGTCCGCGGCGGCAGGTCGGATCGTCAGAGCCCACCCTGCTCCCTGAGGAAGCTGACGATCGAGCTGACGCCGTCGCCGCGCTTCATGTCGGAGAAGACGAAGGGGCGGCTTGCGCGCATGCGCGTCGCATCCCGGTCCATCACCTCGAGATCGGCGCCGACATAGGGCGCCAGATCCTTCTTATTGATGACGAGAAGGTCCGACCGGGTGATGCCGGGCCCGCCCTTGCGCGGGATTTCCTCGCCCTGGCAGACGGAGATGACATAGATGGTGATATCGGCAAGATCGGGCGAGAAGGTCGCCGCCAGATTGTCACCGCCGGATTCGATGAAGACGACGTCGAGATCGGGGATCCGCTGGTTGAGGCCGGCAATCGCCTGAAGATTGATCGTCGCATCCTCGCGAATGGCGGTATGCGGGCAGCCGCCGGTCTCGACGCCGACGATCCGGTCCGAAGGCAGTGCCTGCATGCGCACCAGCGCCTCGGCATCCTCGGTCGTGTAGATGTCGTTGGTGACGACGGCGACGGAATAGTCGTCGCGCATCGCCTTGCAGAGCTTTTCGGTCAGCGCCGTCTTGCCCGAGCCGACCGGTCCGCCGATGCCGACGCGCAGGGGTCCGTTTCTTGATTTCATATGTCTTACTCCAATCGAACCCGATGATAGCGGCGCCGCGGATGGGCGCCACCGTCAAATGACGCAGATGCTCGGATAATTTATGCCGTTACGAACGGAACAGCCGCGTCGCCTGTGTCTCATGGCGCAGGCCGGCAATATCGGCCTGCACCGCCGCCGAGCCGAGATCGTCGAGCGTCGAGGCCGCCGCCCGCAGGGCGATCTCGGTGATCTGCTCTTCGAGACCGGCAAGCACGGCAACACCGTCTCGCTGACCGGTGACGCCGAGGCGGATGCCTGAGGAAACCGCCTGCGAGGCATAGGCATGCAGAAAGGCGGCGAGCGCCTTCTCAGGCCCTATGCCATGCGCGCCGGTCACCGCCCCGACCGCGACGGGATAGGCCACCTTGTCGGGCAGCCTCTCGAACACGCCATCCGGCCAGGCGCGTGCCGCCGCCAGGAAGGCCTCGCCGAGCAGGATGGTTTCCTGATGGCGCTCGCGCGATCCGGCAAGTGCGGCGGCAAGGGCAGCGATCTCGGCAAGCCGCGCTGGTTCTCCGGGACACCTGTGGCTTTCGGCCAGCAGCACCGCATCGTTCCAGACCGAACCATGGCCGATCAGCGTGCCGATCCAGCCCGCAAGCGAGGCGGCATCCGTGACCAGCCCATCGGCCACGGCCCGCTCCAGCCCGCCCGAATAGGCAAAGCTGCCGATCGGAAAGGCCGGCGAGAGCCATGCCGTCAGGCGCAGCAATGCCTGCAGCTCGTAATCCCCAGTCATCGAGCCTCAGTCGTGCTTGTGGCCGTGATGCCCGTGGTCGTGATCATGGTCATGACTACATCCCGGCCCATGCACATGGTCGTGGCCGTGATCATGTTTGTGCTCATGCCCGTGGTCATGCGCGGTATGCCCGTGGTCATGCGCCGCATGACCGTGATCGTGCGAATGCGCGCCGTGGGAATGATAGGCGCCGCGCGCCGGCTGGAAGGGCTCATCGATGTCGAGGACGGTGGCGCCGAGCCCCTGCAGCATGCTGCGAATGACGTGGTCGCGCAGGATGACGATCCGGTCTTCCTCGATCTGGGCCGCGAGATGACGATTGCCGAGATGCCAGGCAAGCTCGACCAGATGCGTACGGTCGCGGCCGCGGACCTCGAAGAGTTTCTCATCGGCCGCGAGAATCTCGATCAGCTCGCCATCGTCGCGCACCAGCAGGTCGCCATTGGCGAAAAGCACCGGATCCTTGAGATCGAGCATGACCATCTCGCCATTTTCCAGATGCAGTAGCTTGCGGCGCAGATGGCGCAGATCGTGCGGCAGCTTGACCTGGGCGGTCGGATGGGAGGACGGGGTTCCGGCGGGAAGATAGGAGGTGACGCGCTGCATGATATGTCCGTTTTGATGAGACGACGACCATGCAAAATAGCCTTTCCCGATGCAAGCACCAATGGCCTTTATGCCCGCGTCGGGTTTTTATATTCCGTAAGCCTGCATCACGTTGTCGCTCTCGGCTCCCCTGCCCTTGGCATCGAGGCCATTATCGGCCATTCCGTGCCAGGCATGATGCAGGCCTTCCCGCTCGTGTACGACGCGATTGCGTCCCAGCGCCTTGGCGAGGTAGAGCGCCCGGTCTGCCGAAGCATAGACCGCCTGCTTGCTGCGCCCGGCGGCGAGATCGGCAATACCGCCGGAAACGGTGATGCGTATATCGTGCCCTTCGGCCGCGATGGCATCGTTTGCGATCCGGGCCCGGACGCCTTCGATGCGCTCCATCCGCGCCTCCAGCGGCTCGCCGGAGACGATGACGCCGAACTCCTCCCCACCCAGCCTTGCGACAACGGACATTTCATCGAAGGCGGATATGAGTATGGCCGAAACCGCGGTGATGACGGCATCGCCGCAGCCGTGACCGAAGCGATCGTTGATCGCCTTGAAGCGGTCGACATCGAAAATAACCAGCGAGGCATTGCCCTCGGTGTTCTCGAGCGCCTCTGTGAAGGCGCGGCGGTTCAACAGGCCCGAAAGCGTGTCCGTGCGGCTGAGCTTTTCGAACTCGGCCCGCGACAGCGTCAGCTCATGCAGGGCAAAACCGGCGGCCAGCGACAGCATGCCGGAAACCGTGCCGCCGACGAGCCAGGAAAAAATAGCGCCGAAACCGATCGCGTGCCAGAGCGTCACCGGCAGCAGCCCGAAAAACCCGAGCGTCGGTATGGTCAGCGCCATGATGACGCCGGAGAGAATGATAGTGAGAAAGCTCATCTTCAAGGCAAAGACATAGACATTCCCGCGATATTGAAAATCGCCGAAATCGGCCTGCAGCGACATCCAGTTTCTCATGAGAATCGACCTTCCTGCCCGGCGTTTCAAGGCATTGATAGGAGCCCAATTGCTGCGGGTGTCTTAATCCAGTCGTTAAAATTCGAACGGTTTCGGACCTTTCGGTGGACAGATTTTTTCTAGCAGGAGATGCAGCTTTCCTATCCCTGAATCGGACAGTGCAGAGAGACACTTAGACGTTTGATTTAAAACAGCTTTATCAGGCCGCGCCGCGCGGCTGTTCCAGAATGGTCTAACTGGGGGAAATATCGGTTTCTCCACCGATTTTTACAACCGAGTGGAGAGTGAATTTTACAATTCACCTTAAGAGCAGACCGACCGGCGGCTGGTTCAATTGTAGACACCCATAGACAATCGCAATGATTGTGGAAGCGGGTTCCATAAGCCGGTCCGGAGCCCCGCCGAGCGGAGTGCGGCAGCCGTCCAGGTGTTGCAGCCGAAGAGGGCGTTGAAATATCCCTTGGCCTCAAAGAACCGGTCGATCTCGCCGTAACCCGCATCCGCGATCGGCGTCACCACGCCCGCGTCGCGAATGAAGCTGTCCGCGATAAAATTGCGCAGCCGCGCCAATTGATCGTCACTGACATCGAATGCCGCAACGCTCGGCTGCGGCTCAACGATATTACCGGCAAGGTCCACATGCAGCACCGAACGGTCGATCGTCAGCGCCCGCAGCACCGGCAGCGGCTTCAGCTCCGACCAGCTCGGGGTTTCCAGATAGAAGGCGCGGCCGCCCCAGCCGACAATGAGCCATTCCGCATCCGGATGACCGAGCGGAAAACCGGTCTCGGCGAGAAAGGAAAAGGCAGCCCGCGTCTCCTCGTCGAGCGGAATGGCGATATCGGTATGGATCGGTCCGGACAGCAGCAGAATCCGATGCGCCGCCGCCGACGACGACGCCTTGACCGGGGCAATCAGCGGGCGGGGAATGAAGGTTCCGCAGACCGCCAGAAACACGAGCAGGAATACGGTCCGCAACAGCCAGCGGATGCCTGTCATCATCGGAGCCATCCGTCGCACAGAGGGCCGTGTGCCTAAAACAGGAAATAGCGCTGCGCCATCGGCAGCACCGTCGCCGGCTCGCAGGTCAGCAATTCGCCGTTCGCCCTGACCTCGTAGGTCTCCGGATCGACCTCGATCTCCGGTGTCAGGTCGTTGTGGATCATCGACGCCTTGGAGATGCCGCCGCGGGTATTCTTCACCGCCACGAGCTGCTTGGCGACCCCGAGCCGGCCCTTCAGGCCGGCATCGAGCGAGGCCTGGCTGACGAAGGTGACGGAGGAATTGGTGAGGCTCTTGCCGTAGGAGGCGAACATCGGCCGGTAATGCACCGGCTGCGGCGTTGGGATCGAGGCGTTCGGATCGCCCATCGGCGCGGCGGCGATCGAGCCGCCGAGCAGCACCATGTCGGGCTTCACCCCGAAGAAGGCCGGGTTCCAGAGCACGAGGTCGGCGCGCTTGCCGACTTCGACAGAGCCGATCTCGTGGCTGAGCCCATGGGCGATCGCCGGGTTGATCGTATATTTGGCGATATAGCGGCGGACGCGGAAATTGTCGTTGTCGCCCTTTTCCTCCTTCAGCCGGCCGCGCTGGCGCTTCATCTTGTCGGCCGTCTGCCAGGTGCGGATCGCCACCTCGCCGACACGGCCCATGGCCTGGCTGTCGGATGAGATGATCGAGAAGGCGCCGATATCGTGCAGGATATCTTCAGCGGCGATCGTCTCCTTGCGGATGCGGCTTTCGGCAAAGGCGATATCCTCGGGGATCGACGGCGACAGGTGATGGCAGACCATCAGCATGTCGAGATGCTCGGCAATCGTATTGACCGTATAGGGTCGGGTCGGATTGGTGGACGAGGGAATGACGTTCGGCTGCCCGCAGATCTTGATGATATCGGGCGCGTGCCCGCCGCCCGCCCCTTCGGTGTGGAAGGCATGGATGGTGCGGCCCTTGATGGCGCCGATCGTATCCTCGACGAAGCCGCTTTCGTTCAGCGTATCGGTGTGGATCATCACCTGCACGTCGTATTCGTCGGCGACCGACAGGCAGCAGTCGATGGCGCCAGGCGTCGTGCCCCAATCCTCGTGCAGCTTCAGCGAGGTGGCGCCGGCCAGCACCATTTCGGTCAAGGCGCCCGGCAGCGAGGCATTGCCCTTGCCGGCAAAGGCGAGGTTCATCGGGAAGGCATCGGCCGCTTCGATCATCCGCGCGATATGCCAGGGCCCGGGCGTGCAGGTGGTGGCAAGCGTGCCATGCGCCGGCCCCGTGCCGCCGCCGAGCATGCAGGTCATGCCCGACATCAGCGCTTCCTCGATCTGCTGCGGCGCGATGAAGTGGATATGGCTGTCCATGCCGCCGGCAGTGATAATCTTGCCTTCGGCGGCGATCGCCTCCGTGCCCGGGCCGACGATGATATTGACGCCGGGCTGCATATCGGGATTGCCCGCCTTGCCGATCGCAACGATGCGACCGTCCTTAAGCCCGATATCGGCCTTGTAGATGCCGGAGTGATCGACGATCACCGCATTGGTGATGACGGTATCGACCGCGCCGTCCGCCCGTGTCACCTGGCTCTGGCCCATGCCGTCACGGATCACCTTGCCGCCGCCGAACTTCACCTCCTCGCCATAGGTGGTGAAATCCTTCTCGATCTCGATGAAGAGTTCCGTATCGGCAAGGCGCACCTTGTCGCCGGTCGTCGGTCCGAACATGCCGGCATAGGCGGCGCGGGAGATCTTGTAGGGCATTCATCAAGCTCCATGGGAGGAAGAGAAAAACATTTTTCCGCTAAGCCGCGAGAGGCGGCCGGCGGCAACATAGGTATCGACAAGCTGCCTTTCGGCCGCAAACGGATGCCATTCCCAGCCGGCGTGACCGAAGCCAGCCAGCATCACCTCGGCCTCGGCATATTTGTCCAGCACTTCGGCGATGACGATCGTGCCGCTGCTCGGCACCACATAGGGCGCCGGCGCAAAGGCCGAAAGCGAGGCGTCAACCGCTTCGTGGACCGCCTTGCCGATGACGACATGCGTCTTACCGGTCTCCGCGCAGAAGGCAGCGAACGCGTCCGTATAATCGTCGCAGAAATCGTCGAGATCGGGATGCGAGACGGCAAGCGGCGCCCGCATCGCGGCGAATTTTTCCGGGTCGCGCACGCTCCAGATTTCGCGGGCCGAAACGACGCCGGGATGGGCACGCCATTGCGGCGCGCCGAGCATCGCTTTTGCCGGCCGGCCGGTATTGCAGACCGCAACGGCATCCGTCCGGGTGCCGCCGGTCCCGTAGGAACGGCAATCGTTGAAGCGGATGACGAAATCGGCGGCATCGATCACGCCTGCTTCCGCCTCTGCGACCTCGCCATTGCCGACGATCACGATCTTCTTGATCACCTTAATTGCTCATCGTGTCTTCGAGTTCTTTCAGCTCTTTCGTGCGTTTGTCGGTGATATTGGCGAGACAGCCGGCAACCCGCATCGGCTCCATCGTGCCGCCGCGGGCCTGGAAACCGAAGGCGTCGCACTCGGCGTCACGATAATCGATCCAGGCGCGCTGCGCCTTGACCAGCGCCTGCTCCGCGCCCTTCATGTCGCCGTCGAGATCCTTGTCGACCGCGGCAAGAGCGGCACGGGTCTTCTTGTATTGCGCATTCAACGCCTTGTCGGCGGTCTCGTGGCGCGCCGCTTCGCAAGAAGTCATATCCGATTGCGTCTTGGGATTCTGGCAATCGATATCCTGAGCGGAACCGCCATCGGCCATCAGCAGCATCGCCGCCCCGATGAGGCAGATATTCAAACGCATGCATCCCTCCGTTAAAGCTTGCCCATCACCAGCTGACGGAAGCCATAGACTTCGCGCTTGCCGGAAAGCGGGATCAGCGTCACCGAGCGCGTCTGTCCCGGCTCGAAGCGCACCGCCGTTCCCGCCGGAATATCCAGCCGCTTGCCATGCGCCGCCGCCCGGTCGAAGGAGAGCCCGGCATTGGTCTCGGCGAAATGATAGTGGCTGCCGACCTGCACCGGCCGGTCGCCGGTATTGGAAACCTCCAGCGTCACCGTCGGCGCGCCGGCATTCAGTTCGATGTCGCCGCTGGCGGCAATGATCTCACCCGGAATCATCTTATCTCCTTAAGCCGCCCTGGGCGCGCAGCCCTCGGCCTTCAGCACACGCTTCGTCGACGCCGGATGTTTGGCGAGCATCGCCGCCGGCCGGATGGGTCTGGCAACAAGATTGCCGCCGCAATTCGGGCAGACGCCCTTGAGCACGCCATCGACGCAATCGGCGCAGAAGGTGCATTCATAGGTGCAGATCCGTGCCTCGCTGCTTTCCGGCGGCAGATCCTTGTCGCAGCATTCGCAATTGGGCCTGAGCTCGAGCATATCCGTCTCCTTACCGGATCGGTTCGTGAACGGTGACGAGCTTGGTTCCATCCGGGAAGGTCGCCTCCACCTGCACGTCGTGGATCATCTCGGCAACGCCTTCCATCACCTGGTCGCGGCCGATCACATGGGCGCCGGCCTCCATCAGCTCGGCGACCGGGCGGCCATCACGGGCGCCTTCGACGACGAAATCGCTGATCAGCGCAATCGCTTCCGGGTAGTTCAGCTTGACGCCGCGCTCCAGCCGCCGCCGCGCCACCATCGCCGCCATGGATATCAGCAGCTTGTCTTTTTCTCTCGGAGTGAGGTTCATCATCTACCTGCTTATTGAACTTATAGATTCCAGACTTTCGGCACGGGCGCACCATTGCGCAAGGCGGAAATGACCGGGATCAGGATTTTTCTGAGCGAAAAGCCGTCGGCTGCCGCAAGGCGGACGACGAGCTTGCCGTCCCAGGCGCTCGCACCGCCCATCGAGCCTTCGACGAGCGGTCGCACCTTGCCGAGATAGGCTTCCGAAAGCGGCCCGGCATAAAGCAGCGTCGCAAAGGCCACCTGTCCCCCGAGTACCGCCTGACGTGCCGCCAGCGCCGCCACCCCTTCTGAAAGCCTGAGCTCCTCGGCGTGGATCAACTGGCCGGAGCGGCGGATGCGCCAGCGGTCGCGGAAAAGCCCGGTCTCCACCATCTCGCCCATCGCCTTGCGGCCGAGCAGTATGGCTTCGACGGCCAGAAACTCGGCGCTCTCATCTAGATCGACATCCAGCCGGCGAAAAAGTGCGGCGCGATCGAAAAGGATCGTTTCCTGCGGCAGCCAGTCGACGCGGGCTTGGGCTCCGACCTTGATGCTGGTCGTCACCTCGGCCGTGCCGGCCGATGCCTTGTAGATCTTTTCGCAAGCCTGGGTGGTGACGTCGATCTTCGTGCCGGCACCGGCAACGATGCTCCAGTCCATCCGGTCGCCGCCGGTCAGCCCGCCTGCAGTGTTGATGATGACGGCTTCCATCGAAGCATCGAACGTATCCGGCAGCCGGATCTTCGCCGCCCCTTCCTGATAGAGCTCACGCAGACGCGTGCGGCCGTCGAGCAGCTTTGCCGCCAGATGCCCGCGTCCTTCCGCTCTTTGCGGTCTCGTGCCTGCCGCCGCAATCACCATATCGTGCCTCTCGGTCGCGCCACCGGTTTTCCATTTCAATCGCGCGGGTAACGGAAAGCAAGCAATTCCCATGCCGTCCAAGGATAGCCGCAACGGACCCGGCAGATTTGAAAGAAGCTCCGCCAGTTGCCGAAAAATACGGCATTTGCCGGTCAGACGGTCAAATGACGGCGGGCCTCCGGCGTATCCAGCGTCTCGGCAAGGCCTTCATGGACGATTTCGCCGCGATCCATGATGTAGACGTAGTCGGCAAGCTCCCGGCAGAAATCGAGATATTGTTCGACGAGCAGGATCGCCATGCCGGTGGAATCACGCAGGTAACGGATTGCCCGGCCGATATCCTTGATGATCGACGGCTGAATGCCTTCGGTCGGCTCATCGAGCACGAGAATCCTCGGCCGCGTCACCATCGCCCGGCCGATCGCCAGCTGCTGCTGCTGCCCGCCGGAAAGATCGCCGCCGCGGCGTGACAGCATCGACTTGAGCACCGGGAAAAGACTGAAGATATCGTCGGGGATGTTGCGGTCGCGGCGGCCGAGCGGAGCAAAGCCGGTTTCGAGATTTTCCTTGACCGTCAGCAGCGGGAAAATTTCCCGCCCCTGCGGCACATAGCCGATGCCCTGTTTGGCGCGGGCAAAGGGCGGCAGGCCGTTCAGCCTGGTATCGTTGAAGATGACGGTGCCGGCCGACAGCGGATGCTGGCCGGTCACCGCACGCAGAAGCGAACTCTTGCCGACGCCGTTGCGCCCCAGCACGCAGGTAATCTTGCCCATCTCCGCCTTGACGGAGACGCCGCGCAGCGCCTGCGCCGCGCCATAATGCAGATTTGCGTTTTCGACTGTCAGCATCCGTTCACCCATTCCCCATCAGTTCATCAGCGTACGCCTCAGCATCAGCAGGGCGTACTCCTGTTCTTTCGTTCTTTCGCCGCCGGCCGCGGCCACGTCCTCGGCAATATCAATCAGTTGCCGGCGCTCCTGCATGTCGAGCGCCTTTAACCAGAGATCCCGGAACCGGCGGATCGGGTCTTCGGCACTGGTGACGTTCTTGGACGCCCATTCGCCGAAAACCAGCACCTCGTCCATATCGCCAGGCCGGATGATGCCCTTCATGCGGCTGCGAATGACATCCTTGGCCGCGTCGAGATACATCGGCTTCTCCTTGGCAAGGCAGAAGAAGAAAGCCACCGCCGCAATCGCCGGATCGGCGATCGAGGCGAGCGGCGCCGCCTCCGCCTGCTTGCGGCGCTTTCCGCGCCTGTAAGTGCCCCGCATGCGCTCGACGGAATCGATGATCTCGCTTCCCGCCTCACGCACCATCTTAAAACGCCAATACCAGATGACCGCGCCGCTGATCGCCGCGACCAGAATACCGAGAAAAGCCATGATGAAACCCCACAATAAAACCCGCCCGTTTTAGAGCGTTTTCTTTTGTCAGGTTCAAGCCTCTAAGTTGCATGGATCACCGCCCCAGATAGTTCTCGATCACCTTCGGATCCGAGCTGACGAAATCGATCGATCCCTCAGCCAGCACCGAGCCTTCCGCCAGGCATGTCACCTTGACGCCGAGGTCGCGGATGAAGCCCATGTCGTGCTCGACGACGACGACCGAGCGGGTCCTGGCGATGTCCTTGAGCAGGATCGCCGTCTCCGCCGTTTCCGCATCGGTCATCCCGGCCACCGGTTCGTCGACGAGCAAGAGCTTCGGCTCCTGCGCCAGCAGCATGCCGATCTCCAGCCACTGCTTCTGCCCATGCGACAGGTTGGCGGCCAGTTCGTTACGGCGGTGCGTCAGCCGCACCGTGTCGAGGATTTCCTCGATACGCGCTCTGTCCTCGCCCGAAAGCCGATAGAACAGCGTAGAGAACACGCCGCGGCGGCGGTTCAGCGCCAGCTCCAGATTGTCCCACACCGTGTGGCTTTCGAAGACCGTCGGCTTCTGGAATTTGCGGCCGATGCCGAGCTCAGCGATATCGGCCTCGTCCTTCTTGGTGAGATCAACAGTGCCGTTGAAGAACACTTCGCCCTCATCGGGCCTGGTCTTGCCGGTGATGATGTCCATCATCGTCGTCTTGCCGGCGCCGTTCGGGCCGATGATGGCGCGCAGTTCGCCGGGTTCGATGACGATCGACAGCGAATTCAATGCCTTGAAGCCGTCGAAGGAAACCGAAACGCCATTGAGATAAAGCACGCTGTTGGGTTTGACGTCGGGAATCATGGTGCTCACTCCGCTGCCTGGATTTTCGGCTCGATGCCGTCTTCCTGCGCCGCCGGCGGCATCACAGCGGAAGCGGTTTTCCGTTTGCCGAGATAGTGGGCGATCGTGCCGACCACGCCCTTCGGCAGAAACAGCGTGACGGCGACGAAGAGACCGCCGAGCGCAAATAGCCAGAACTCCGGGAAGAGACCGGTGAAGATCGTCTTGCCGCCATTGACGAGGATCGCGCCGATAATCGGCCCGATCAGCGTCGCCCGCCCGCCGACCGCCGTCCAGATGACGACTTCGATCGAGTTGGCAGGAGCGAATTCGCCGGGATTAATGATGCCGACCTGCGGCACGTAGAGCGCGCCGGCAATGCCCGCCATCATCGCCGAGACGACGAAGGTAAAGAGCTTGAAGTGCTCGACGCGGTAGCCGAGAAAGCGCGTGCGGCTTTCGGCATCGCGTACGCCGACCAGCACTTTGCCGAACTTCGAGCGCACGATCGCCGACGCAACAATCAGCGATAGCCCCAGGAAGACCGCGGTTGCCGCAAAGAGGGCCGCACGCGTGCCGTCAGCCTGGACATTGAAGCCGAGAATGTCCTTGAAGTCGGTCATGCCGTTATTGCCGCCGAAACCCATGTCGTTGCGGAAGAAGGCGAGCAGCAGCGCATAGGTCATCGCCTGGGTGATGATCGAGAGATAGACGCCGTTGACTCTGCTGCGGAAGGCGAACCAGCCGAAGACGAAGGCGAGCAGGCCGGGCACGGCAAGCACCATCAGCGCCGCGAACCAGAACTGATCGAAACCGTACCAGAACCAGGGCAGTTCCTTCCAATTCAGGAACACCATGAAATCCGGCAGCACCGGGTCGCCATAGACGCCGCGCGAGCCGATCTGACGCATCAGATACATGCCCATCGCATAGCCGCCGAGGGCGAAGAAGGCGCCATGGCCGAGCGAGAGGATGCCGCAGAAACCCCAGACGAGATCGAGCGCCAGCGCCAGCAGCGCATAGGTCAGATACTTGCCGAACAGCGCCATGATATAGGTGGGGATATGCAGCGGATGGGTGGGTCCGGTCGCAAGGTTCAGCGCCGGCACCAGAATGGCGGCCGCCAGCAACAAGGCGACGGCGATCGAGATCCTGCGATCGAGAGACCGGAGAAGGAAGGCCGTTATCATGCTTCCACCGCCCTTCCTTTGAGTGCGAAGAGCCCGCGCGGACGCTTCTGAATAAAGAGAATGATGAGGACGAGCACCAGGATCTTGCCGAGCACGGCGCCGGCGAAGGGCTCGAGGAATTTGTTGACGACGCCGAGCGAGAGCGCGCCGACCAGCGTGCCCCAGAGGTTGCCGACACCGCCGAAGACGACGACCATGAAGCTGTCGATGATGTAGGATTGGCCGAGATTCGGCGAGACGTTGTCGATCTGACTGAGCGCCACGCCGGCAATACCGGCAATGCCCGAACCGAGCGCGAAGGTGAAGGCGTCGACCCAGCCGGTGCGGATGCCCATCGACGATGCCATGCGGCGGTTCTGCGTGACGGCGCGCATCTGCAGGCCGAAGGCTGAGCGCTTGAGCAGCAGGAGCAGTGTCACGAAGACAACCATCGAAAAGACGATGATCCATAGCCGGTTCCAGGTGATGGAGAGCCCGCCGAGATCGAAGACGCCGGACATCCAGGTCGGATTGCGGACCTCACGGTTGGTCGGGCCGAAGATGCTGCGCACGGCCTGCTGGAGGATCAGCGACACGCCCCAGGTGGCGAGCAGCGTTTCGAGCGGCCGGCCGTAGAGATAGCGGATGACTGATCGTTCGATGACGAGGCCGACGAGGCCGGTGAAGACGAAGGCGGCCGGGACCGCAAAGGCCAGCGAATAATCGGCAAGCGAGGGATAGGCCGAGGTAATCGTTTCCTGCACCACGTAGGTCGTATAGGCGCCGATCATCACCATTTCGCCATGTGCCATGTTGATGACGCCCATGACGCCGAAGGTGATGGCAAGGCCGATCGCCGCAAGCAGCAGCACCGAGCCGAGCGACAATCCGTACCAGACGTTCTGGACGATATCCCACAGCGCCAGGCTGCGATTGATGGTGCTGATATCTGCCTGGATCGCCGGCTTGAGGTCATCAGGCGCGGTTTCGAGTGTGGTCGTGAGAATGGTCAGAGCATCACGATTGCCGCGAGCCGCGATCGTATCGATCGCAGCTTTCTTGTCTTCGACGCTCGCATCCGTCTTCAGCAGCAGCACCGCGCGCGCCGCTTCCATCGTATTCTTGATCTCGGCGTCCTTTTCAGCCGCAAGCGCCGCGTTCAGCAGGTCGAGATTGGCGGGATCGGCATCTTTCAGCAGTCCCTGTGCCGCGGCAAGCCGCGCCGAACGATCCGGGCTCATCAGCGTCAGCTGGCTGGTGGCGGCGCTGATGACGCCGCGAAGTGCATTGTTGATCTTGACCTTGGTCATCATGTCAGGATCGACATCGGCAGCGGCTTCGCCGCTGATCGGATCGGAATAGGTCGGTTCGTCATCGGTGCCGCCCTGGAGGAGCACCGGGCCGCCATCGGAATTGACGTAGAGAAGGCCGTCGCTCAGCTGTTGCAGGATCTGGCTGACATGCGGGTCCTTGGAGGCGACCAGCGCCTTGATGGCCGCCTCGCGTTCCGGGAAGTCGCCGACGCCGAGCGCATCGATAAGCAGGTGGATATCATTCTCTGCCCGAACTTCGCTCGATGTTGCCAAGCCCGTAAATGCGAGGCCCGAGAATGCCAGCCCCGAAAATGTGAGGCAGAGCGTGATGAGGAAAATTTTTATAGCGCGATACATCGGCTTTCTCGCCCTGGATAGTGTTGGCCTTGCGGCGTAATCGCTGGGACGGAGCTTCCGCCCGGGATCGAACCCGGACGGAAGTCTTCAAGCAATCATCTGATCGGGGGCGTGCTCAGGAACCCTTGCCGCCGCACTTGCCGGTGGCAACGTTGAAGTTGCCGCAGGACATCGGCTTACGCCAATCGGAGATCAGGTCCTTGGAATCAGGCAGGTAATCGGACCATTCGTCGCCGACGACGGCGGGCGTCTGCTGGACGATTTCAAACTGGCCGTTGGCCTGGATTTCACCGATCAGCACGGGCTTGGTGATGTGGTGGTTCGGCATGACGGTCGCATAACCGCCGGAGAGGTTTGGAACACTGACGCCGATGATGGAGTCGAGAACCTTGTCGGTATCGGTCGTGCCGGCAGCCTGGACGGCCTTAACCCATGCATTGAAGCCGATATACGCAGCTTCCATCGGGTCGTTCGTCACGCGCTTGTCGTTCTTGGTGTAAGCGTGCCAGTCCTTGATGAACTTCTTGTTGGCCGGGCTTTCGACCGACTCGAAATAGTTCCAGGCAGCGAGATGGCCGACAAGCGGCTTGGTGTCGAGACCGGCAAGCTCTTCTTCACCGACCGAGAAGGCGACTACAGGAATGTCGGTTGCCTTGATGCCCTTATTGCCCAGTTCCTTGTAGAACGGAACGTTGGCGTCGCCGTTGATCGTCGAGACGACGGCGGTCTTCTTGCCGGCCGAACCGAATTCCTTGATCTTGGCAACTTCGGTCTGCCAGTCGGAGAAGCCGAACGGCGTGTAGTTGGTCATGATGTCTTCTTTCGGAATACCCTTCGAAATCAGGTATGCCTCGAGAATCTTGTTGGTCGTGCGCGGATAGACGTAGTCTGTACCTTCGAGCACGAAGCGCTTGACGCCTTCTTTTTCCATCAGGTAGTCGACGGCCGGAATTGCCTGCTGGTTCGGAGCAGCACCGGTGTAGAAGATGTTGCGCGAGGATTCTTCGCCCTCATACTGCACGGGGTAGAAGAGCAGCGAATTCAGCTCTTCGAAAACCGGCAGAACGGACTTGCGCGACGAGGACGTCCAGCAACCGAAGACGGCGGCAACCTTGTCCTTCTGGATCAGCTCGCGAGCCTTTTCGGCAAACAGCGGCCAGTCGGAAGCCGGATCGACGACGACGGCCTCGAGCTTCTTGCCGAGAAGGCCGCCCTTCTTGTTCTGCTCGTCGATGAGCATCAGCATGGCGTCTTTCAGCGTGGTTTCGGAAATCGCCATCGTGCCGGAAAGCGAATGCAATACGCCGACTTTGATCGTGTCGTCGGCGGCAGCCGCGCCGTGGAAAGCGGCCGATGCCGCCATGACGGCACCGAGCGCAGCGCCGGTGATCGTGGATCTGAGATTCATCTGGTTGAGCCCCTCTTCTTGTTCCGCAACAGGCCGGAAACGGAATTTAACTGTTGCCGAAGGGACTATCGGGTGCTGCATCGCAAAAACACATACGCAAAATGACGTAGGCGCAGGGGGCAAACGGACACAGCGGAAGGCAAAGGGCATCCCCGCAATTGGGAATGCCCTCTTGGTTCGAGAAGAATTATCCGTCGATCGTCAGGGTGACCGATGTCGGGCCATAGGAAAGGCTGGCCTTGTGGCCGGAAACGGTGACCTTGCCGAAGGCGCCGGCGACACTGCCGGCCTTCAGGATCTCGATCTTCGTGCCGGGTGCCGGGGCAAAGCCATCGGCAAGCGTCACGTCGAGATCGCCGGCGAGCGCCGCCTTGCCCGCGACAACAAGCGTGCCGGCGCCGTTCGTGCCGAGCGCCAGCTTTGCCGTCGCGTTGGCGAGTTGCTGGTAGTCGCCGCCGACGGTCAACGGCTTGTCGGCCGCCACCACGAGCGAACCGCCATTGACCGTCAGGCCGCCGGTGCCGAAAGCCGAAGACGACCCGGCCAGCAGAGCGCCCTCTTCGAGCACGGTGCCGCCGGCATAGCTGTTGGCACCGGAAAGGCCGAGAATGCCGCTGCCGCGCTTCACCAGCCTGCCCTTGCCGCCGATGTCGTTGCGCCAGCTGTCGATCGCATTGAAGCCGCCCTTTGCTGCGTCCATCGTCACGCCCACGTCCTGGTCGAAGGCGCCGTAACCATCGGCGGCGGCAAACAGGTTGAGGCGGCCGTAGCCTTCCGCATCATCGAGAAGCGGATAGCCGGAAGCGATCTCCGTTGTGCCAAGCACCTCGCGGCGCTGTTCGCCGTCGAGATAGGGCAGGCGCGTTTCGAGAAGCGCTTCGGCGCCCTCCGGCACGCGCGCCGGCTGGTCGGTCGCATGGATGGTCGGCAGTCCGTAGCTCAGACGCTGCAGCACATAGGCACGGTTGGCGGCATGATCGGCGAAGCGGTCCGCGCCGATCGGCGCCGCATGCGCCGCCACTTCGAGCGCGCCCGCATCGGCAACGCCGGATTTGGCGATGAGCCAAGACTGCGCCTGGGCGTAGGCGTCGCTCTTCAACGCTGTATTGTCGGCCTTGTTCAGATTGTAGACGACCGTCGCGGTGCCGAGCATGCGGCCGCCCATCACATCGAGCGGAGAATGCATGCCGGCAAGGATGCGGTCTTCACCCAGCTCGCTGGCGCGCGTGATCATTTCCTGGAAACGCTGCGGCACGAGATAGGCCATGGCGAGCGCATCCCGCCAGGCTTCCGCCGTATGGCCGCTCGGGAAACCGCCATCCTCGACCGGCTTGCCGCTCTTGGCAGGCACCAAGGTCGGGACAACCGACACGTCCTGGCTCCAGCGATAGGGACGGCCATATTTGAAATAGCGCTTGGCGGGCTCCGTCGAGCCGTCACCGCTGGCGGCGTTGATGAAGTCGATCGCAAGACCCATGTCCGGGTTGGCATCGGTCTTGTTTTCCGTGTCCGGCTTGCTGCCGGCGCCGCGATTGTTGCCCTTGTCGTCATATTTGACCGTCGTCGCATCGGCCGCCACCTCGGTGATCGTGGTGGTCTGCTTGGAACCGGCCTTCCAGGCAGCCGTCAGCGGGCCGAGGCCATCGACGATACTGGCATTCTTGCCGCGCCGGTCGTCGAGATAGGCGGCGACCGCCTGCTCGGCCGTCCGCGCCCGCGTCGCCTTGACGACATAGGCGATGTTCGCATCATGGACCAGCTTGTTGACGACCTGACCATCGGTCGTGCTGAGGGGAATGCCATCCCAATCCGTCTTGGCGACCGCCGGGCAATTGTCCTTGGCCGGGGCTTCCACGCCCGCATCGACGAAGGGCGTGCGCGGGGTCCAGATTTCGAGGAAACCGGAGAGAAGATGAACGGCAGCATTGGTGTCCACCGTCGAGAAGCAGGCCTCCCCGCGCTTGTTGGTGTTTCCGGTCTCGACATAAGGCGCTTTCGCCGCCGTGGCCTGCTCGGCGCCGGCAAGCGACGGCACGATCGAAACGAGGCAGACGAGGGCGGTGCTCAGGCGGAAAAGGCTTGAAACAGACATGGGTGATACCTGAAATGGTTGAGGGAACGGCGGGAGAGTTAGAGGCCCAGTGTGACAGACCGGCTTCAAAAATATGGCGGTTCCGTGAATCTGCCAGTGCTCCGCCCTTGCCTTTCTCACGCATCCCGCCAAAACTGTTTCGAGACGATAGGCCCAACCGGAATGCCGGAAGGAAGACATGGCAGCGCGCCAACGCATCATTCCGGTAAGACGCGAATATAATCGCTGGGTCGCCAACCAGACGCTGGAAGATTATGCGCTGCGCTTCACCGCAAAGAGCGCCCGCCATTTCTCCTCGCAGCGTATCGCGCAGACGGCGATCGGCGCGATCTCCTTCCTGGCGCTCGAGGCGATCGGCGGCGCCATCACCCTCTCCTACGGCACCACCAACGCCTTCTATGCCATTATCGTCGCTTCGATCGCCATGCTGGCGATCGGCCTGCCGATCAGCCGCTATGCCATCCGCCACGGCGTCGATATCGACCTTCTGACCCGCGGCGCCGGCTTCGGCTATATCGGCTCAACCATCACCTCGCTGATCTATGCGAGCTTCACCTTCATGCTGTTTGCGATCGAGGCCTCGATCATGTCCGGGGCGCTGGAGCTCACCCTCGGCATTCCGCTCTGGATCGGCTACATCCTCAGCGCCGTCATGGTGATCCCGCTGGTCACGCACGGCGTGCGGCTGATCAGCAAGTTCCAGCTGATCACCCAGCCCTTCTGGATCGTGCTGAACATCCTGCCCTTCATTTTCATCGCCTTCATGGATTGGGAAAAGTTCGATCTCTGGCGCGCCTTTGCCGGCATCCGCCATGCCTCGGGCCCGCCCGGCACCGTCGCCGAATTCGATCTCGTGCAGTTCGGCGCCGCCTCGGCCGTCATTCTGGCGCTGATGTCGCAGATCGGCGAGCAGGCCGACTTCCTGCGCTTCCTGCCGCCGGAGCCGCGGCGCAAGTGGCGCCATCGCCTGGCCGTCTTCCTTGCCGGACCCGGCTGGGTCGTCATCGGCGCGCCAAAGCTGCTGGCCGGCTCCTTCCTCGTCGTGCTGACCCTGGCCTCGGGCGTGCCGGTCGATCGTGCCGCCGATCCGGCGCAGATGTATCTGACCGCTTTC
This sequence comes from Rhizobium sp. BT03, assembly GCF_030053155.1. NCBI lineage: Bacteria > Pseudomonadati > Pseudomonadota > Alphaproteobacteria > Hyphomicrobiales > Rhizobiaceae > Rhizobium > Rhizobium sp. BT03. The sequence goes on along the minus strand of NZ_CP125640.1, from coordinate 3,668,369 downwards.
GGCTATATGGTGCCCTGGCAGAATGCCGCGCTGCTATTGATGGCCGCCTTCGTCGTCGTCTCGCAGCTGAAGATCAACGTGATGAATGCCTATGCCGGCTCACTCGCCTGGTCGAACTTTTTCTCGCGGCTGACCCACAGCCATCCCGGCCGCGTCATCTGGCTGGTCTTCAACGTCGCGATCGCCCTGCTGTTGATGGAGCTCGGCATCTACCGGCTGCTGGAGGAGACGCTCGGCATCTTCTCGATCATCGCCATGGCCTGGCTCTGCACGATCTCCGCCGATCTCTTCATCAACAAGCCGCTGGGCCTCGCTCCGCCCGGCATCGAGTTCAAGCGCGCCCATCTCTACGACATCAATCCGGTCGGCCTCGGCGCCATGACGCTGTCGGCGACGGTCTCGCTGATTGCCCATTTCGGCGCCTTCGGCGCGACCGCCGCCTCGCTCGCTCCCTATATCACCCTCGTCATCGCGCTGATCGCCTCGCCGGCACTTGCCTCAGCGACGAAAGGCAAGTTCTATCTCGCCCGCAAGCCGCGCCACAGCTGGAAGAACCTGACGAGCATCACCTGCTCCGTCTGCGAACATCCCTTCGAGCCGGAGGACATGGCCTGGTGCCCGGCCTATGCCGCGCCGATCTGCTCGCTCTGCTGCTCGCTCGATAGCCGTTGCCACGACATGTGCAAGCCCGCCGCCCGTTTCAACGCGCAGGTCGGCACCGTCGCCAAGGTGCTGCTGCCGGAAACCGTTCTCAGCAAGCTGACGACGCGCCTCGGCCGCTATGGCATCGCCGTCGCGCTGGCGTTGACCGCTATCGGCGCGATCCTGGCGATGATCGCCCACCAGGTCGCCGCCGCCTCACCCGAGACGGCGGAGGTGGTCAACCGCACCATCCTCATCGTCTTCTTCGTCTTCTCGGTAATATCAGGCATCGTCTGCTGGTTCTACGTGCTCGCCCATGACAGCCGCGTCGTCGCCGAGGAGGAATCCTCGCGCCAGAACACGCTGCTGCTCAAGGAGATCGCCGCCCACAAGAAGACCGACACCGCCCTGCAGAACGCCAAGGAGACCGCCGAAGCCGCCAACCGCGCCAAGAGCCGCTACGTCGTCGGCCTCAGCCACGAGTTGCGCACGCCGCTCAACGCCGTGCTCGGTTATGCCCAGATCCTCGAGCGCGACGAGACCATCCCGGCGCCGCGCCAATCCTCGATCAAGGTCATCCGCCGCAGCGCCGAACACCTCTCCGGGCTGATCGACGGCCTGCTCGATATTTCCAAGATCGAAGCCGGCCGCCTGCAGGTCTATTCCAATGAGATCAATATCCAGGATTTCCTCGACCAGATCGTCGACATGTTCCGCCCGCAGGCGCAGGCGAAGGGGCTTGCCTTCCTGCACGAGCGCTCGCCGGCCTTGCCGCAATTTGTCCGCACCGATGAAAAGCGGCTGCGCCAGATCCTCGTCAACCTGCTCTCCAACGCCATCAAATTCACCGACGAGGGCAGCGTCACCTTCGATGTCGGCTATCGCAGCCAGGTCGCGACCTTCACCGTTGCCGATACCGGCCGCGGCATCGCTGAAAAGGATCTAACGCGCATCTACGAACCCTTCCAGCGCGGCGAGGCCGACAGCGTGAGGCCGATGCCGGGTCTTGGCCTCGGCCTTACCATCACCCGGCTTCTGACCAACACGCTCGGCGGCGAGATTGCGGTTTCGAGCGTCAAGGACGAGGGCTCGACGTTCCGCGTCCGCCTCATGCTGTCGGCCGTCATGCGCGCCGTGGCCGCCGCGCCGCAAGAAAAGCGCATCGTGGGTTATGACGGCCCGCGCCGCACGGTGGTCGTCGTCGACGATAACGAAGACCATCGCGAGATGATGCGCGAAATCCTGGCGCCTCTCGATTTCATCGTTCTGACGGCAGCAGGCGGCGGCGAATGCCTGACGCTGATCGAGGGCATCATGCCTGATCTTTTCCTCGTCGATATCCTGATGCCCGGCATGAGCGGCTGGCAGCTGGTCTCGCGCCTGCGCGAGGCCGGCCAGACAGCGCCTATAGTGATGCTTTCGGCCAATATCGGCGATGCCGCCGTTCTCGGCGACAGCGACGACAGCCACAACGATGCGATCGGCAAGCCGGTGGACATCCGTCAGCTGCGCGACAAGCTCGCTTTGCACCTTGGGCTGAAATGGGTCTATGCCGACGCCTCGCCCGCTATTCCTGTCAAAACCGAAGCGCCGATGCGGAGCCCGGGTGCTGCCCATGTGCAGGAATTGCTGCGGCTCGGCGAGATCGGCTATATCAGAGGCATCGAAGCCAAGCTTTCGGACCTTGCCAAGGTGGAGGCAAATCAGCCATTCACCGAAGAACTTCGCGCCTATGTCGCCGCCTTCGATCTCGCCGGCTTCATGACTTTCCTGCACGACTTCGACGAAAAGGTGGAATCCATTGGCTGAGCCGGCCCTCCCCCGCGACATCGTTCTGCTTGTCGACGACTCGCCCGAAGCGCTGGGCTTCCTGACCGACGCGCTCGAGCAATCCGGCTTCTCCGTGCTGATTGCCACCTCGGGCACCGCAGCCCTTGGCATCGTAGAGCGCATCACGCCCGATCTCATCCTGCTCGACGCCGTCATGCCCGTCATGGATGGCTTCGAGACCTGCCGCCGGCTGAAGGCGAATGCGGCGGTGGCGCAAGTGCCCGTCATCTTCATGACCGGTCTGACGGAGACCGAGCATGTCGTCCACGCGCTGGAATCCGGCGGTGTCGACTATCTCGCCAAGCCGATCAATATCGACGAATTGCGCGCCCGCATCCGTGTCCATCTGCGCAACGCCCGCTCGGCGCAGAGCGCCCGCGTGGCGCTCGACGCCGCCGGCCGCCATCTGCTGGCGGTCAAAGGCGACGGCGCGATCCACTGGTCGACTCCGCAGGCGACACGGCTGGTCAATGCCGCCATGGGCAGCGACGACGGCATGGAAATCGTCGTCCGCCATATCGCCGGCTGGATGCGCGACCGCGCAGCCGCCGTGCGCGACGGCATCATCTCGATCGCCCATGCCGGCCAGGCGGCGCTGCAGCTCGCCTTCCTCGGCGCGATCGGCCCCGACGAATATCTCTTCCGTCTCACCGCCGCCAACCAGCGCAGCGACGACGAGATGCTGCGCCAGCGCTTTTCGCTGACCCAGCGCGAATCCGAAGTGCTGCTCTGGATCGCCAAAGGCAAGGCCAACCGCGACATCGGCGAAATATTGGGACTGTCGGCGCGCACCGTGAACAAGCACCTCGAACAGATCTACGTGAAGCTCGGCGTCGAGAACCGCGCCTCGGCCGCGGTAAAAGCCACGCATGTGCTGCACGAAATGTGAATGATACCGGGAAACCGTCGGCAGCAGATAAGCGCCGCCGCGGAGGACGGAATTTGAAACCTCGGTAAAGCAAAGAAGCCCGGTCGGAACCGGGCTTCAATCTCATCTGTCAAAAAGGGAGGCTAAGCTTACTTAGCTTCCTGCGGGACGTAGGTGTACTTGCCGTCCGCGCCCTTCTTCCATTCGTACATGATGTAGCCAGGAATCTTCGGGTCGCCCTTTTCGTCGAACGAAATGTCGCCGAGAACCGTCGGGAACGGACCCTTTTCCTTCATGGCCGTGGCAACGGCTTCAGGATCCACCGAACCGGCAGCCTTGGCAGCACCGGCGATCGCCTGCATCGCAGCGTAGGAATAGAGCGTGTAGGCTTCCGGGTTGAAACCGGCGGCCTTGAACTTTTCGACGAGCTCCTTGTTCGCCGGGTTCAGCGTCGGATCGGGGCCGAAGGTGTTGAGCGTACCGGCGACAGCGTCACCAGCGATCGAGGCCAGTTCGTTCGAAACGATACCGTCGCCCGAAACCAGCGTTGCCTTCAGGCCCTGATCGGCCGCCTGGCGGATGATGAGACCGGCTTCAGTGTGCAGACCGCCCCAATAGATGATCGAGACGCCGGCTTCCTTCATCTTGGCGATGAGGGCCGAGAAGTCCTTGTCGCCGACATTGATGCCTTCGTACATGACTTCCGTCACACCGGCGGCATTCATCGCCTTCTTGGTTTCGTCTGCAAGGCCCTGACCGTAAGGGGTCTTGTCGTGAACGACGGCGATCTTGGCGTCCTTGAAGTGATCGGCAAGATACTTGCCGGCGATGGCGCCCTGCTGGTCGTCACGGCCGCAGGTACGGAACGTGTTCCAGAGGCCCCGTTCGGTGAACTTCGGGTTCGTAGCAGCCGGGGTGATTTCGAGGATGCCGTTTTCGGCATAGACTTCCGAAGCCGGGATCGAAACGCCCGAGTTGAAGTGGCCGATGACGAACTTGACGCCGTCAGCAACGAATTTGTTGGCAACCGAGATGCCCTGCTTCGGGTCGGAGACGTCGTCGCCGAGCTCGATCTTGATCTGCTCGCCGTTGATGCCGCCAGCAGCGTTGATGTCGGCGGCCGCCTGCTCGGCGCCCTTCTGGAGCTGAGCGCCGAACGCGGCGTTCGGGCCGGTCAGCGGACCAGCGACAGCGATGAGAACGTCGGCCCATGCGTTGCCGCTGAAGGCGACCATCGCCGTCAGAGCCACTGCCGACAGAAGAGACTTCTTCATATTGTTACTCCCAATTTTTGGGCGGGTTCCGGTCCAAGGCCCAACGCATTACCCACCATTGACTGCGCCAGGAAAGCTGTTCCACTCTGAAGGCAATTCATGCCTAGTTTCAACGGACTGTCAATGTTTGTCCTTCCACGAAAACGCGGAAGTTTTTTCGTACAGCCAGTAATAGTTGTTGACCATCTGATTGGTGCGGCGATGGCGGAAGCCAGCCGTCGCGAAGACCAGCAGCGTCACGAAATCAATGCCGTAATAGAGAGCACTGAGCATCGGCCCATTGAACAGGGCATGATGCAGAAACTGCATCGCCCAGGCCAGCAGGAAGGTATAGACGACCACCAGCGGATAGTTGTTCCAGCCATCGGCAACCGCCTTGCCGGCCCGCCAGGCCGTCCAGAAGCCAATCAGCACGACCAGCGCACGGATTACCACCCGGGCGCCGTTATCGCTTTCGAAGAAAAGTCCCTGCATATCAAACTCCTCCTTCGACCTAGTGTCTTCCGCCTTCGAGATAGGCGGCGCGGACCTCGGGATTGGCGAGCAGTTCCTTGCCGGAGCCGCTCATCGTTACCTTGCCGTTCACCATCACGTAAGCGCGGTGCGAAAGCCTGAGCGCCGCGAAGGCATTCTGCTCGACCAGGAACACGGTAAGGCCTTCCTGCTCATTGAGCTTGCGGATCGCCTCGAAGATACCCTTGACGATCAATGGCGCAAGGCCGAGCGAAGGTTCGTCGAGAAGTAAGAGCTTCGGGCGCGCCATCAGTGCGCGGCCGATCGACAGCATCTGCTGCTCGCCGCCCGAAAGCGTGCCGCCGCGCTGGGCGTGGCGTTCTTTCAGACGCGGGAAGAGCGCGAAGATCTTCTCGACGTCCTCGGCGAAATATTTGAGATTGTCGAGGCCGGCGCCCATCTGGAGGTTTTCCAGAACCGTCATGCGCGGGAAGATGCGGCGTCCCTCAGGCGACTGCGCGATGCGCAGGCGGGCGATTTCGTGGGTCGGCATATGGGTGATGTCGCGGCCCTCGAAGATGACCGAGCCGGTCCGGGCCTGCGGGCTGCCGCAGATCGTCATCATCAGTGTCGACTTGCCGGCGCCGTTGGCGCCGATCAGGCTGACGATCTCACCCTTGTTGACGTGGACATCGATGCCGGCCAGCGCACGGATATTGCCATAATAGGTTTCGACGCCATTCACCTGAAGGAGCGATTGACCGGTCATTACTTCATCGCCCATCAGTTTGCGCCTCCTTCGAGCTGCTCGACGGTTGCGATCACCTCTTCCACTTCCTCATCCTCGACACCGAGATAGGCCGCGATGACCTTCGGATCGTTTTTGACGTGATCCGGCGTGCCATCGGAAATCTTCTGGCCGTATTCGAGCACGACGACGTGGTCGGAGATTTCCATGACCACCGACATGTCATGCTCGATGAGCAGGATGGATGTTCCGGTTTCGGCGCGGATGTTCTGCAGCAGCGCATTGAGCGTTGCCGATTCCCGCGGGTTCAGGCCGGCAGCCGGTTCGTCCAGGCAAAGCAGCTCGGGGCCGGTGCACATGGCGCGGGCGATCTCGAGACGCCGCTGGGCGCCATAGGGCAGATCGCCTGCCGGATCGTCAGCGCGGTCGATCAGATCGGCTTTCTCGAGCCAATGGCGGGCCAACTCGATCGATGCAGCCGCCTCCCGTTTGTAGGGACCAATGCCGATGAGGCCGAGGATCGTATAACCCGACGCCTTCATCAGCTTGTTGTGCTGGGCGACGAGCAGGTTTTCGAGGACCGTCAGGCCGGAAAACAGCCGGATGTTCTGGAAGGTGCGTGCCACCTTGGCTTCTTTGGTGATGCGAAAGTCCGGCAGACGCTCCAGCAGATACTGCTTGCCGCTCTTCTGGTTGAGCGTGATCATCCCCATCGTCGGCTTGTAGAAGCCGGTGATGCAGTTGAAGACGGTGGTCTTGCCGGCACCGTTCGGCCCGATCAGCGCGGTGATGTCGCCGCGCTTGGCTTCGAAGGAGAAGTCGTTGATGGCCATCAGGCCGCCGAACTTCATCGACAGGTGCTCGACCTTGAGCAGCGTATCGCTGGACATCGTGTTGGTAACGGGGCTCATCAACCGTGGCCCTCCTTGATGAAGCTTCCGGATATTGCCTTGCGCGCCTTGAGGAAGGCGGTCGGTTCACGCGAACCGACGAAACCGCGCGGCTTGAACAGCATGACCACGACCATGGCGAGGCCGAAGATCAGCATGCGATACAATTCTGGCGTGAAAGTCGGCCCGAAAATCACTTTCAGGAAGTCCATTTCGCGCAACGCCTCGGTGCCGCCGACCATGACGATTGCGGCGATCGCAATGCCTGTCAGAGAACCCATGCCGCCGAGGACGACGATGGCGAGGATGACAGCAGATTCCAAGAAGACGAAGGATTCCGGCGAAACGAAGCCCTGACGAGCAGCAAAGAAGGAGCCGGCGAAACCGGCAAACATCGCCCCCGTCGCAAAGGCTGTGAGTTTGGTCGTCACCGTATTGATGCCGAGCGAGCGGCAGGCGATCTCGTCTTCACGCAACGCTTCCCAGGCACGCCCGATCGGCATGCTGCGCAGCCGGATGGTGACGTAGGCGGTCAGCATGCAGAGCGCCAGGATGAGGTAGAAAAGGAAGATCTTGTAGTAAGCCGAGGACATCGACAGGTGAAAAATCTTGGCAAAGCCGCCGGCCGTCGCGTCGAAGGGAATGCCGAAGAGCGTCACCTTGGGAATGCTCGAGATACCGAAAGTCCCCTTGGTGACATCCGTCCAGTTGATGAGGACGAGGCGGATGATTTCACCGAAGGCGAGCGTGACGATGGCGAGGTAGTCGCCGCGCAGGCGCAGCACCGGGAAGCCGAGGATGACGCCCCAGAGTGCGGCGAAAATGCCGGAAAGCGGCAGGAGAACCCAGAACGACAGGCCGAAATAGCTCGAAAGCAGCGCATAGGAATAGGCGCCGACCGCATAGAAGGCGACATAGCCGAGATCGAGCAGACCGGCGAGGCCGACGACGATGTTCAGCCCCCAGGCGAGCATCACGTAGATCAGGATCTGGATGCCGAAATTGTCGACATATGTCAGCGAACCCTGCGGGCCTTTGATCGCCACCACCACCATGGGATAAAGCAGCAGGGCGATCAGCGCGATCTTTAGGAAATGCCGGTGGAAGAAGCTCTTCTCGGTTGAGATGGCGAGTTCGCCCTGTCTCGCCTTTGCCAGCTTGCGGCTGTCGAGATGCGGCCGCAGGAAAACCACCGTGGCGAAGCGGCCGATCGCAGCGACAGCGACGAAGATCGCAAGCAGCCCCCAGCGTTGGACGATGATCAGCTCGTTGTTGATGTTCTGGTCGGTCTTGAGGCCGACATAGAGAACAAACATACCGAACGAAAGGACGGCGGCGAAAAGGGCTTCGGTAAGGCCTTTACGGACAAGTCCGGCATCGGGCTTGCCTGCAGAATTTTCAATGTTTGCCATGACGTTATACCTTCTCGACTTCCGGCCGTCCGAGGATACCCGTCGGCTTGAAGATCAGCACGAAAGCGAGGATGGCGAAGGTCGCGACATCCTTGTACGCGATGGTGAAATAGGCCGACCACAGCGATTCGATCAGGCCGATCATCAGCCCGCCGAGAACGGCGCCCGGCAATGAGCCGATGCCGCCGAGAACGGCTGCAGTAAAGGCCTTCACCCCCGGCGTGAAGCCGTCGGCGAACGAAGCGACGCCATAATACATCAGATACATCGTGCCGGCGACGGCAGCCAGCGCCGCACCCATGACGAAGGTGATGGAAATCGTCTGGTCGACATTGACGCCGAGCAGCGCCGCCATCTTGCGATCCTGCTCCGTGGCGCGCTGGGCACGGCCGAGTGCGGTACGATTGACGATGTACCAAAAGACGGCGAGCAGCACGACCGTGATCACGATGATGACGATCTGTTTCAGCGACACCGAGATGTTGCCGAACTGATAGACCGAGCTGATCATCGGCGGGATCGGCTTGTTGCGCGGACCCTGCGTCACCTGGATGAAATTGGACAATACGATCGACATGCCGATCGCCGTGATCAGCGGCGCCAGGCGGAAGGAACCGCGCAGCGGGCGGTATGCGATGCGCTCGATCGTCCAATTCCACAAACTCGTCATCAGCATCGCAACGACAAGCATCGCCAGCAGCAGAATTGCCACCGGGAGACCTGCGAAGATGGATGTGAGGACGAGAAAGACGATAAGAGCGGCGAAACCACCGAGCATGAAGATATCGCCATGGGCGAAATTGATCATGCCGATAATGCCGTAGACCATCGTATAGCCAATAGCCACAAGGCCATAGATGGATCCAAGCGTCAGCCCGTTGAAGAGCTGCTGGACGAAATACTCCATATGTCGTTTTCCCCTGGATGCGAACCGAACAGGCTGCATCTCTTTTTGGTTCTTCGGTTCCCCGTTTCAGAGAACCTCATAGGCCGAATGCATACCGGTTTCGTTGGAAATGTGAAGACAAAAAGGATTTACTCCGACAAATTCTTGTCAGAACAGGCCTAAATGGCGCATTTTGAACCAAAATCCACAGAAAATCGGCAAAGAAAGGCCTGTTTTTGATCAGAAACTGCCACTGACTTAACGATTCGGAGATATCGCCGACGATTTCCCTGAGTTGCCTGCCGCGTAAGCTATTCCATAGAATTGGAAGTTGGCGCAAATTCAGACCCCGAGCCCACGACTTTTGCGAATAGCATTTCACGAGCAAATGCCTCTTCTTCGTCTGACAAGGCTGAAAACTTATGGTAGCTTCGTGGAACTGCGTTAGGGGATGCAGAGCGCGATGCGAAACACCATATCAAGTATCTGGTGACAGGGATGGTTTGCGGACGAGCGACAGTGGGGTGCTCGGCCCGCGTGGCGAACGGCAAAAGGACAATGCTGAGGACATTTGAACGGGCGGCGCTCGAAGCCGGCAAGGCCATTATCACGGTCCTGCGCCAAGGCTTCCCGGTCGCCATGAAAGCGGATGCAAGTCCGGTCACGGTCGCCGATGAGGAGGCCGAACGCATCATCCTCGCTCATCTCGCCGGAGATTATCCCGAAATACCCGTCGTAGCCGAAGAATCGGTCGCCGCCGGAAAAGTGCCCGACATCGCCGGTCGCAGCTTCTTCCTGGTCGATCCTCTCGACGGCACGCGAGAATTCGTCGATGGGCGGCAGGAATTCACTGTCAACATCGCTTATATAGAGAATGGCGCCCCGGTGGCCGGCATCGTCTACGCCCCGGCACTCGGTCTTGCCTTCTCGGGCGAACGCGGCCACGCCGAAAGGCTCGTCGTCACCGACGATTTCACCGTCGGTGCGCGCAGCGCCATCACCGTGCGCGAACAGCCGGACGACAGGCTGGCACTCGCCAGCCTTCGCCACAACAGCCCCGAGACCGGAAGCTTCCTCGCCCACCACGCCATCTCCAAATGCACCAATATCGGCTCTTCGCTGAAATTCTGCCTGCTGGCCGAAGGCAAGGCCGACGTCTATCCGCGCTTTACCCGCACGATGGAATGGGACACGGCGGCCGGCGACGCGGTGTTGCGCGCCGCCGGCGGTTCGACGGTGACGCTCGACGGAGCGCCGCTGACCTATGGCAAGACGGGCGCCGCAGCCGATTTCGACTTCGCCAACCCGAACTTCATCTCCTGGGGCGGCACGAAACGCGTCCTCGAACCGGCGTAACCACCCGCATCAATCCCTGAACATGCGGCGCGCGACCGAAGCCTCGGCAGACAGTCGGCGAGCGATTCGCAAACACCCAACCGGATCAGCTGATTCTCGGCCTGAACCCGTTTTTCCACTTTTCCCGCGCCGGATTGTCACCGATCCCGCCTTGATTTTGTCATATTCTGACACAGTTTGGGAACGACCAAGCATCCCGGCCAAAAAAAATTCGCGTCGAAATTGGTTAAAAATACCCCCTGACGACCGTCGGTCGCGTGCCGAACCAACGCGTCCGACGCCCCCCGGAAGCCCTCGCCAAAGGCCTAGAAACCTTGACGAAATTCCAATTATTAACGAAATATCATGAGCTTGCCTCAACTTAACGCAGATGCGAAAGATTTATTGCGATGCGATATTTCTCTGGACACCATTACACAATTGTCGCATTTTTCCGTTTTAGTAGGGTTACCAAGACCTGAGTGCAGCCCTGGTGACAGGGTTAACCATTGATCGCCTATTGCCGCCGCGCCCCTCGAAGACAACAGAGTACGATCCTTGAGCATCACGGAACTAAACAACACCATTTCGAATGAGGCCTTCCGGCCGAGCCGCCGCGAGCTGCCGAGCCTGAAGATCCAGACCCCTGTTATCCATAGCGATGCGCCGCAGGCGCCGTGGATGGATCTTGTCCTGAAGCGGGCGTTCGACATCGTTTCGTCGTTGAGCGCCCTCCTCGTCCTTGCCCCTTTCCTGCTGTTCGTCGCTTTGCTGATCAAGCTCGACAGCCCGGGACCGGTGCTCTTCAAGCAGACCCGCTGGGGCAAGAACTGCAAGGCCATCAAGGTCTACAAGTTCCGCTCGATGCGCACCGATCTCTGCGATGTCTCGGGTATTGCCCAGACGGTGAAGAACGACCCGCGCATCACCCGGGTCGGCGCCATCCTGCGCCGCACGAACGTCGATGAGCTGCCGCAGCTGCTGAACGTGCTGATGGGTCACATGTCCGTCGTCGGCCCGCGCTGCCATGCGATCGGCATGCGCGCCGGCGGCATGCTCTACGAAGAGCTCGTCCCGGAATACCATCAGCGCCACGCCATGCGCCCCGGCATGACGGGTCTTGCCCAGATGCGCGGCCTGCGCGGCCCGACCGATCGTCCGGCCAAGGCGCGTGCCCGCATCGTCAGCGATCTCTATTACGTCGCCAATTTCTCGATCGTGATGGATATCCGCATCATTGCCGGAACCGTCGTGTCCGAGCTGACTCGCGGAAAAGGCTTCTAAGAATTTGAGAAGGGACCGGCTGCCTCAAGGCGGCCGGTACCCGAATGCTCTGCCGGCCGCCTCCCGCGGCTGACCGCATCGAGCTTGCGCGTCGCGCTCTTTGGACAACTCCCCACCCTATGCGACGAGACCGAGAATGATCGCAATCTCGTCGCTGCTTCGCTGAGCCGCATGCGATTTCGCGTCGCGTGCCATCGCCTGCATCAGTGCGGGCACTGAGAAGGCGAATGTGTATTGTTTCAGATCAGCGTCGTGCGAGCGCACAGACGAAAAATTCTTCAGCGTATGCATCTGAAAAAGCGGGGTGAAGCGGCGGTTGTTTTGGCGCCGCCGCCCGCAAACGCCCCTCACCGAAGATCGGCCCGATCGTCCGCTTCATCGCGGTCAGCAATCGGCTGCAGGAAAGGAAAATCGCCGGCCGGAAAGAACCGAAGGCTTTCCGGCCGGCTGCTGATGAACCGCTTTCGGGGGAAAGCCGGCAGCCGATAAAAGTTGAAGCCCGCAAACTTTGCGATCTCGCCGAGCCGTTCCTTGCCGCACTCGACGAGATGTCGCGCGACCGGTCCGCGAAGGCAAAAAATCCAGCATCCTCAATGCAATCGCCGCGCGCATGCTCGCATTTTTTCATCTTCATACGACGTGTCGCCTGCTTCGCCGGACCTCGCCGCCGGCAGCGAGAGGTTGCGTGCCGGAGCTCGGCAAACACGGCTTTTGCTCGGCATGTCGAGGACATCAAGCAAGCCGGCCTAATAGAGCGGGAAGAACAGAGAGAGATCTGACGCTCATCCCTATGTCAGGCTCGACAAAGCTCTTCTCGGGACATCAGTCATATTTGCAAGCCCCCATTTGCGGGTCGCGGCAAGATCGCGGGGCGGCAGATCGCCGGTCCGGTGGGGCGTCTAAATTTGTTATCAAAGTCTTACGATGGGCTTAGGCAATTTTTAAATGTGGCAGGCTAGAGTGGCGTCCGTGGTCTTGCGTTGTGTAGAGAGTCCAATGACCGAAATGATACGTCCCCGAGTGAAATATGTCATCGGCCCCGATGGCAGCCCCCTGACGATCGCGGATCTTCCGCCGCCCAATACGCGGCGCTGGGTGATCCGGCGGAAGGCAGAGGTTGTCGCGGCTGTTCGCGGTGGCCTGTTGAGCTTGGAAGAGGCCTGCGAGCGTTATACGCTCACGGTCGAAGAGTTCCTCTCCTGGCAATCGTCGATCAACAGCCACGGTCTCGCCGGCCTGCGCACGACGCGCATCCAGCAATATCGTCACTGATCGCACGCCATCATCGAGATTTATTTCGGGCCGGACGCATCTCCCATAAGGGAATGAAGAAGGCCCGAAATCATTGACGAGGCCGCGTAGCACCAGAGGCCCGGCTGCGTGAAGGCATCCGCCAGCCCCGTTGTCTTCGCCGCCGCAATGACGATCGCGACCAGCAGCACGTCCATCATTGACCACTTGGACAGATGCGGCACGACGCGACGATAAAACAGGCTGCCGGCCCCGCCGCCGGCACCCGCTGCTTCCGCGGAGATCCCGATCATCTTCAGAAACGGAAGCACGATCGAGACCAATGCGACGATCGCCGCCAGCAGCCCATCCCCGCCCTGCCAGAGCGAGACGACGATTTCGATGAGCGACGGGGTCCGATCGAAGAAATACAGCGTTTCGAAACGGACCAGCGGCAGGATGAGACCGAGCGCCAGGAGGAACGGCGCGGCGACGAGCAGAACGGGGCGGATCATCGAAAGCGCGCTCATAGGCCCGAACCTCGCGCCGACTCGACATTTTTCATGAACACTCCGTCTCCTCCAGCGATTGCCTTGCCGGCTTGGCATGATCGCGTCCCCATGTCACCGTCGCCGACGACAATATCCCCATCCCTCTGCGAGGAAAGACAATGGACATTCGAAACGAGGAAGGCGCTTCCGGCGGCCGTTATGCGGCCGAGGTCGAAGGGCATCAGGCCGAGATGACCTATTCGCGCACATCGGCGAAACTCGTCATCGTCGATCACACCGCCGTTCCCGATGCGCTGCGCGGCAAGGGCGTCGGCCAGGCATTGGCGCTGCACGCGGTCGAGGCGGCCCGCGCCGGCGGCTGGAAGATCATCCCGCTCTGCCCCTTCTTCAAGGCGCAGGCGCAGCGCCATCCGGAATGGCAGGATGTGGTGAACTGATTCTGGCCTGAAGCGGCGGCTTCAGGCGGACGACACACCACGGCGCAAACACCAAAAGCCATGTATGACGGACAGCGCGCCCGTCATACATGGCTTCTCAGTGGCGATCCCAGGGCGCCGAAGCCGGCGCCCGCCGTTTTTTAAGCCCTTGCGCGGGCGCTGGTGTCACGTTCTTCCAGCGCCGTCGCCCTTGCATATTCCGCCTGCATCTCTTCGAGCGCCATTTCCAGCGACTCTTCCTGCATCTTCAGTTCCTTGATCGAAACCTGCAGGTTGTCGGCACGCTGACGCGCGGCCTTGGCGAAGGTCGGATACGCAAAGTGATTCGGATCCGAGATACCGGACTTCTTTTCCTCGACGACGATCTGGCTCTCCAGATCCTTCGTCATCCGTTCGAATTCGGACATCATCATCTGCAATTGCTGCAATTGACGTCGTTTTTCGTTCACCTGGAACTCTTTCAGGCGAACGAGACTCTCTCGCGACTTCATACGCATTACTCCCGTGATGCGAGACCCCGGCTCAACTTGAAACCGCCCTGCGCGCCGCTTTGACACGGTTTGCTAAAAAATTTCCTGCGATATTAACAAATACCTACCGCTGGTAACCTTTCGTTTACGGGCATCGTTAATGATAGGCCCGATGATTTAAGGGTCGGTAAATGCCGCGGCATTAAGTTCGAACCTTTTCATTGGCGAGTCGGATGAATCACTTAGCGCTTTTTCCTAATGTAGAAGATTAGAAGCGCCATTTGAGATTCCTATTGGAAAACAGAGAAATGGAAAAAATATTTAATAAATTCGATACTCCTTGCCAGAGTGAATTAGAATTTGTTAACCATTTCGTGGCAGCTTCCAAATCACGTAGCGTGTTCGGTATCGTGTAGGGGGCCAGACCACCTTTCGGCGGCGGTAAAGGGGATAATTATGCGGGTACTTCTCATCGAGGATGATAGCGCGACGGCGCAGAGCATCGAGTTGATGCTGAAATCAGAAAGTTTTAATGTTTATACCACCGATCTCGGTGAAGAAGGCGTCGATCTGGGCAAGCTGTATGATTATGATATCATCCTTCTCGATCTGAACCTGCCCGACATGTCCGGATATGAAGTGCTTCGCACGCTGCGGCTGTCCAAGGTCAAGACACCGATCCTCATTCTGTCTGGTATGGCCGGCATCGAAGACAAGGTTCGCGGCCTCGGCTTCGGCGCCGACGACTACATGACCAAGCCCTTCCACAAGGACGAGCTCGTCGCCCGTATCCACGCCATCGTCCGCCGCTCCAAGGGCCACGCTCAGTCGGTCATCATGACCGGCGAACTGATCGTCAACCTCGATGCCAAGACTGTCGAAGTCGGCGGCCAGCGTGTGCACCTGACCGGCAAGGAATACCAGATGCTGGAGCTGCTTTCGCTCCGCAAGGGCACTACGCTCACCAAGGAAATGTTCCTGAACCATCTTTACGGCGGTATGGACGAACCGGAACTGAAGATCATCGACGTCTTCATCTGCAAGCTCCGCAAGAAGCTTGCCAACGCCGCCGGCGGCGCCAACTACATCGAGACCGTCTGGGGCCGCGGCTACGTTCTGCGAGAGCCGGATGGTGCCGAATACGCCGAAACCGCCTGATTTTCCGGTCCCCCTTATCGGATAACGAAGATCCCGCCCTTCCGGCGGGATTTTTCGTTTCTGCCTGGCCCATGAGAAGCCGCCTCAATAGAAGGGATCTGGGGCTGGATCAGCGGTCGAACCTTCTCCGTTTCGATCAAGAAAACGGAGTGCCGGCGAGGCTGCATGGGAAGAGGAGACCTGCCGTCAGGCTGCGATCGCGCGGTTTCCGAAGACGGCGGTCAGGATCTTGCGGTCGAACGGCTTCAGCAGGAAATCGGTGGCGCCGGCCCGTTTGCCCGCCATCAGCTTCTTCAGATCCGCCTCGACGACGCAGTAATAGATCTTGACCTCTTTGCCACCGTCCATGGCGCGAATGGCGGCGATGAGGTCGAGAGCGCCTTCCATGCCGGAATCGACGATCAGATATTCCGGCAGCTCCGTCTGGCAGCGCTGCAGCGCTTCGCCGGCGTTGGAGGCCTCGCTGACGAGAAAATCGAGTTCGGAGAGAATGCGCTTGCCGACCTTGCGGACGATATCCGAATTATCGGTGATCATGAACCTTTGCATGGGCGCTCCTTTGCCCCCCGCATTCGTCGCAGCGAGAGGCCTCTTACAACCCTGGAGGATAGGTCCATCAGGCTAAGGAATCGTTACCGGACGGGCACCGACACCCGTTCCCGTGCGAAATCAGGCCGCCGCGGCCACCGCCGTGAACACCAGTTCCTCGGCGCTGGCGCTGTGATCAAGCGTCATTCCGCACTCCTGCGCCAGAAGCACGGTGTAATAGGGCTGGATCGAATGCGCGTCGATCGCTTCCTCGATCGTGCCGGTCGATATCTCGACGAATTTCGGCGGCAGGCGCATCAGTTTGCCTTTGGCCGTCAGCTTGAACCTGGCGTCGAACTCGGGATTCTCAAGCGTCACCTCGAGCACGCCGCCGCGCGGAATTGCGGAATAGGCAACGAGGAAGAGGTTGAGCAGCAGCTTGACCCGGTTCTTGGCGACGATGGCGCGCGGCCCGTTCCAGATCACCTCGGTCTTCTTCTCGGCGATGGCGAAATCCTTGGCTGCGCGCTCGGCCTCGCCTGTATCGATCGAAGCGCCGACAGAACCCGAAGCGCCGAAGGCAAGGCGTGCGAATTTCAGGCGGACGGAAGCATTCAGCGCGCTGGTACGGATCAGGTCCATCGCATCGGCGTCGGCACCACCCTCATCCAAGAGTTCCAGCCCGTTATTGATCGCACCGACCGGTGAAATGACATCGTGGCAAACGCGGCTGCAAAGAAGCGCGGCCAGATCCGGGCCGGACAAGGTAAGATTGGGGTTCTTGGACATCATCGTCTCCTGAGGGGCGGCAATTTCATCGCGCCCGGGAATATGCTTCATCAAAATTGCGCGAAGTTTGCGATCGGACTCGGTGCCATAATGACACCATATTTGGTAAACCGATTGTTAAGATCATCGGCGCAAAATGCACCAATCGCCGCGAGCGGTTGCCCGCTCCAGCCAAACGACGAACGGATGACACCATGCGCCCTCGATTTCCGCACCGATTGATCGGCTTCTGCAGGTTGCTTTCGGCCCTCGTCTTTTCCTCGCTGATGGTCGCCGGACCTGCCTCCGCCCAGGACAACGGCCAGTACACGATGCAGGAAATCGTCGATGCCGGCCACTCCTTCTTCGGGTCCGCCAGCGGCGGGCTTGCCAAAGTCGTCGAAAGTGCCTTCCAGAAATACGGCCTGCCGAATGGCTACATTCTCGGGCAGGAAGGCGGCGGCGCCTTCATCGCCGGCCTTACCTACGGCGAAGGCCAGCTGAACACCAAGAATGCCGGCGAACATAACCTCTACTGGCAGGGCCCTTCGCTCGGCCTCGACTACGGCGGCCAGGGCTCCCGCGTGATGATGCTGGTCTACGACCTGCCCTCGGTCAACGGCATCTATGCCCGCTTCGGCGGCGTCAGCGGCTCGGCCTATGTGATCGCCGGTTTCGGCATGACGCTGCTCAAGAACAATGACGTGCTGGTCGTGCCGATCCGCACCGGCGTCGGCGCCCGCCTCGGTGTCAATGTCGGCTACCTCAAGATCACCCAGGCGCCGACCTGGAACCCCTTCTGAGGCCGCAAAGCCGCTGGAAAGCGCCGCCGCCCGCATCGGCGGCCTTGCCCATATGCGTCATGCGTGCTTAATCATCGCGGCTGACCTCTTATCAACCTTCGAATCGATGGCCGCGCCGTGATCGAATATGCTCTCTTGTTCGGATTGGGCTTCCTGACCGCGGCCTTCCTCGTCTTTCTGGTCTCGCCCGCCGTTCACCGCCGTATCGTCTGGTATACCGAGAACCGCCTGAAGGCGACCATGCCGCTCACCCCGCAGGAGGTTCGCGCCCAGAAGGATATGGTGCGCGCCCTCTATGCCGCCGAGAATGCCCGGACCACTCAGGACCTGCTGCGTGAGCGCGAGAAATCCCTGTCGCTCCAGCTTCGCCATGACGCGCTCGCCGTCGATGCCGGCAGGCTTGCCGCCGAGATCGGCGAATTGCAGGCCCAGATCGGCGAGATGCATGTCGACGCGGCCGAGCAGCGCTCGCGCCTGCGCAAGGACGAAAATTATATCAGCCAGCTGAAGACCAATCTCCATATTGCAGAACAGTCCGTGGCCAACAAAGAGAGCGAATTGGCGGCGATGAGGACGCGGCTGAGCAAGCTTGGTGAGCAGACCGATGGGCTGAAGATCGATCTGGCCGCACGCGAAACCGAGGCGGAGAGCCTGAAATTCCGCGCCAACGCGCTGCGCGACGAACGAGACACGTTGCGCCAGGACGTCAACCTGCTGCAGAAGCGCGCCAAGGATGCCGAACAGAAACTGACGCAGCAGCAGCACATGGTGATCCGCCTGGAGGACAAGGCCGCGCGCGACAGCGCTTCCGCCGCCGAAAAGGAAACACTGGTCGCTCGCCGCCAGCAGGAGATCGCCAAGTTGAAGGAGCAGTTGAAGGCCGCCAATGCCGAGATCCGCAAGGTCAACCGCGCCCTGCGCGACGCCGGCCTTGCCGGGATGGCCGCGGAGCTGCCGGCGGAACCGACGGCCGAAGACCCGGCAACATCCATGCCCGACACCGCCGTTGTCACGGCGGAGATCGGCGAGGATGTGCGCAAGCGCAGCGCCGCCCTTGCCGAGCGTCTGCAGAAGGCAAAGACTGTGACCGGACGCGATGGCGCGATCCGTGAGGAGATCGCCTCGATCGCCGCCAACATGGTGGCGCTGACCGCACTCAACGAGGGGCCCTCCTCGCCGATCCGCACGCTTCTCGCCGACGGTGGGGAAAAGAACCAAAACGATCGCGTCAGCCTTGCCGACAGAGCAGCAGCAATCATCGCCGATCCCCAGCGCTAATGCATGTCGCTCGGAAGTGTGACGTGGTTCCGGGGTAGCGGCATGCATCCGAACAAAGGACTGAAGCGCGTCGTATCAATCAAGGTCGATGCGACGCGCTTTACGATCGCAATTTAAATCCGGCCCATCGCCGACGCCATGGAGAACAGCGCGACGCCCGTTGCCGTCGCGGCGTTGAGGCTGTCGAGCTCCTCCGACTGCGGGATGCGCGCGCTCTGGAAGCGCGAAAGCAGCGCCTCCGGCAACCCCTCCCCCTCCGTGCCGACGACGAGCGCCATGCGTGGTGAGGCGGGAATGGCGCGGATATCGGTCTTGCCGTGCGGCGAAAGCGTCCAGATGGCAAAGCCTCTTTCGGCAAGCGACAGCAGCACATCCAGCGCCTTGCCGCCGCGCCTGTGCGGAACGCTCAGCACCGAACCGACCGAGACACGCAGCGCCTTGCGGTAGAGCGGGTCACAGCAGGTCTCGTCGAGAAGCACCGCATCCGCCCGGAAAGCGGCCGCATTGCGGAACATCGAGCCGGCATTGTCATGATTGGAAATGCCGCAGCCGACGAGCACCAGCGCCCGTTCCGGCAGTGCGTCGAGAAGGGCCGCCTCACCGCGATCCTCCCGCCGGCCGAGCGCCAGAACGCCGCGATGCAGATGGAATCCGACGACGCCGTCCAGCACATCGGCCTCGGCGACATAGACCGGCACATCGGCCGGCAGCCGCTCCAGGATCGGCAGCACGCCGTCGACGCGGTTGCGCAGTAGCAGGACCTTTTCGGCAAAAAAGCCGCGGTCTTGCGCATGCGCTTCTGCGAGCATGCGCAGCACGACGGTGCCTTCGGCGATGAAGCGGTTTTCCCGGCCCGTCAGATCGCGCTCGCGGATATTGCGGAATTCGGCAATGCGCGGATCATCGGCGCTGTCGATGACGATCGGGACGGCGGCCATGCCGGCCTCAATTGCCCGCGACGCTGACGTCGGCGACGGTGCGGCCGGTCGCGAGGTCGAAGACCAGCGCCTTGCTCTTGCCCTCGGCCGTTTCGCCGTAAAACAGGATCTGCCCTGCCGAAAACGAAGTGGACTGCACCTTGAAGCCAAACGGCAACGAAACTGTCGCCGCCAGCGGCGCATCCGAAGGCACACCGGCGGCGGAAACGGCTGCCGCCGTCTGCTTCGGCTCGCGCATCGTCTTGTAGACAACCGCACCGAAGACCGCCATAAGGCTCACGAACATGATGGCGCCGGAAACGATCTGCAGGCGGACCATCTTGCGCCGGACACTTTCCATCGCCGGATCAAGGGGCTTCTCTTCCTGGTCGTCTGGCTCGATTGCTGTCATCTGTGCGTCCCGTTCTAAAAAAATACGTCGGAGAAGAAGCGTCTTGAGCGACCCCTTTAAACAAGCAGCCGGCAATAGAAAAGTCCTGACTGCCGATGAAACCGCCGAAGGCCGGCTCGACGCCTGGCTGACGGCGCAGCTTGGCGAGGAATTTTCGCGCAGCCGCATCAAGGCGCTGATCAAGGACGGCCAGGTTTTTCTGCGCGGCGAACCCGTCACCGATCCGCAGCGCAAGGTGCGCAACGGCGATAGTTTCGAGATCACCCTGCCCGAGCCGGAGGACCCGACGCCGCTGGGCGAGGACATCCCGCTCGATATCCTCCATGAGGACGAAGACCTCATCGTCATCTCCAAGCCTTCCGGCCTCGTCGTCCACCCCGCCGCAGGCAACTGGACGGGGACGCTGGTCAACGCGCTGATCCATCACTGCGGCGCGACACTCTCCGGCATCGGCGGCGTGCGCCGCCCCGGCATCGTCCATCGGCTCGACAAGGACACCACAGGCGTCATGGTCGTCGCCAAGAACGACATTGCCCATCGCCACCTCTCGCTCCAGTTTGCCGACCATGGCCGGACCATGCCGCTGGAGCGGGCCTATCAAGCCGTCGTCTGGGGCCGGCCCCGTTCGCTGACGGGAACGGTCGACGCGCCGCTCGGCCGCGCGACCGGCGATCGCACGCGCCGCGCCGTCAAGCGCCCTGACAGTCATGACGCCGACGAGGCGATCACGCATTACGAGGTGATCGAGCGCTTCCAGGAGAACCCGGACGCGACGGCGCTTGCCTCGCTGGTCGAGTGCCACCTCGAAACCGGCCGCACCCACCAGATCCGCGTGCATATGGCCCATATCGGCCACCCCCTGCTCGGCGATACGGTTTACGGCGCCGGCTTCAAGACCAAGGCCAATCGCCTGCCCGAAGAAATCCGCAAGGTCGTCAATGGCTTTAACCGCCAGGCGCTGCACGCCTTCATGCTGCAGTTCGAGCATCCCCGAACCGGCGAAATTATGCATTTCGAAGTGCCGCTACCCGATGATATGGTGGAACTGGTCGAGGCATTGCGGGGATAGAGGCGTCGTCTCCGACCCCTCTCACAGCTGCGTGAGCGGCACCTTGAACCGCCGTTTCGCCACACTTATCTGTATATTGACTTAGTGCGGGCTCGCAGTAGAGCCGCATGTCCCGGTTTGCCATTTTTAACGCGGGGACGCGTTTCCAACGGGAACCGGAATTCACTTTAGGAGGGTGCACTATGGCCCGAAATACCTTGCCGTCCATTACCGCCGGCGAAGCCGGTCTCAATCGTTACCTCGACGAAATCCGCAAATTCCCGATGCTTGAGCCGCAGCAGGAATACATGCTCGCCAAGCGTTATGCCGAGCATGGCGATCGCGACGCCGCCCATAAGCTCGTCACCAGCCATCTTCGCCTCGTCGCCAAGATCGCGATGGGCTATCGCGGCTACGGACTTCCGATCGGCGAAGTCGTCTCCGAGGGCAATGTCGGGCTGATGCAGGCCGTCAAGAAGTTCGATGCCGAGCGCGGCTTCCGCCTTGCCACCTATGCCATGTGGTGGATCAAGGCCTCGATCCAGGAATATATTCTGCGTTCGTGGTCGCTCGTGAAAATGGGCACGACCGCCAATCAGAAGCGCCTGTTCTTCAACCTGCGCCGGCTGAAAGGCCGCATTCAGGCGATCGATGACGGCGACCTGAAGCCGGAGCACGTCTCCGAAATCGCCACCAAGCTGAACGTCTCGGAGGAGGAGGTCATTTCGATGAACCGCCGCCTGTCCGGCGACGCCTCGCTGAACGCGCCGATCAAGGCGGCGGAAGGCGACAGCGGCCAATGGCAGGATTGGCTGGTGGACGACCATGACAGCCAGGAAGACGTACTGATCGAACAGGACGAGCTCGACACCCGCCGGCGCATGCTGGCGAAAGCGATGAGCGTGCTGAACGAACGCGAACGCCGTATCTTCGAGGCTCGCCGTCTCGCCGAGGATCCGGTGACCCTGGAGGACCTGTCGACGGAATTCGACATCAGCCGCGAACGCGTCCGCCAGATCGAGGTCCGCGCCTTCGAAAAGGTGCAGGACGCTGTCCGCAAGGAAGCCCAGGAACGCGCCAAGGCCGTCCGCGTCGTCGAAGCCACGGCCTGATAGGGCTGAACTTTAAGAATTGAAACGCCATCTCCTTACGCGGGAGGTGGCGTTTTTGGTTTGTGTTGTGAGCGTTTGAGAAGGACGCGGCGTCGCGGCATTTCCCCTTCTCCCCAGCGGGGAGAAGATGCCGGCAGGCAGATGAGGGGGTGAGCGGCAGAGCGAATGCGCTGAGCGAAAGCGAAGGGCAATCGTGACGGGTGTGCCGTGCGGCCCCCTCATCCGACCCTTCGGGCCACCTTCTCCCCGCTGGGGAGCAGAGGGGAACCAAGCCGCTTGCCCGGAGGAACGGATGCCGCCAAGCATATTCTTCACCCAACCGGGAAAAGCGGCGGCAACCGAAGGAGAGCGCAAGCGAAGGGCAATGAAATACCCCTCGCGCAACACCTCACTGGCTCGTCGACACATCCCCGAGCGCGGTCCATTCCTTGATTGCGGTATTGAAGGCATCCGTTCCCGTATTGCCCTTTTCCATAGTCAGCAGCGCGCGGCGGCCGTTGCGGTAGGTGACGGGAATATCGATCCAGCTGCGGGTCGACATCAGGTCGAGATTGGCCTTGCGCGCATCGGGATAGTCGTTGAGCGCGATCATGTGGAAATCGTCGGTGATCTTGGCCGGAACCGCGATCAGCGCGTCGCCGCGATCCTGCTCGGTGCGCTTCATCGAGATGCGCTGGACGCTGTCGATGCTGCCGCCTTCGAAATTCGGCGGCAGCGAGAAGACGATCTCGACGAGATGGCTTGCCGGCAGCGACGGATCGGAATTGCGCTTGAAGGTGACCAGAGCCGAGAGATTGCGCTCCGGCACGGTGATGTTGCCCTGTACCGTCGCCTCCTGCCGGCCGCCCTGGCCGGCCTCGTGCTGCAAGCTCCAGACGACCGATCCCTCGATCGCCGTCGGCGAGCTTTGGCCGATACGCTCCTCGTAGAGGAACATCTTCTGCGACGAGCCGACGGGAGCGCTCTGCTGGGGCGAAGCCACCGGGCCGTTCGGCGTCGGCGTTTCGGCCGGCGCGACATCGCCCTGCGCGGTCGCAGGCGGCGTGTCCGCTGCCGCGACATTCTGTTCGGCGACCGATTTTCCTTCCGCAGTCGGCGTTCCCGGCGCCGTCGCCGGTCCGCTGTCGACCTCGGTCCCATCCGTCAGCAGCCGCTGGGTGAATTTCGAATTGGCCGCGGCGCCGTCATTGTTCATTGACGCCACCTGCGGGTTCGGCTGCGCAGGCGCCGCTGGCGTATTCTGCGCTTCCGGCGTGGTCGGCTGGGCCGGCGTTGCCGCGCCGGGCTCGGCAGGCGTCGCGGAACTGGCTGGCGGTGTCGCTGCCTCGTTCCTGGTCGCTTGCGATGGTGCCGAACTGACGAGACCATCGACCATCGCCACCAGCGCTTCTCTGTTCATCCAGCCGGCATAGGCGCCGCCACCGATCAGGATGAGCGCGAAGATGAGGGTGATGACGGTGCCGATGCCGAAGCGGCGGCGCTTCGGCTCCATCCGGAAATTCTTGCCCTGCAGCTTGGAAGCGACCATCTGGTCGATATCCATCGCCGGATTGGCGTCGTCGTCGTCAGCCGCGACCGAGCCGCGGCGGTCGTAGCCGCGCAGCGCCTTCGCCTCGCGCCAGTCCTCGCTCGGCGCGCCGCCGGCAGCCGCCGGCTTGCCGTTGTGCACTTCCGCGAAAATATCGACATCATCGAAATGCGAGGCGACCGGCGCCTTCTTATTGCTGCCGGCCTCGATCGGCGGCAGATCGTCGAAGGCTGCGGTCTCCCAGGAGAAACTTTCCTTGGCCGCCGGCATGACGGCCGCAGGTGCCGCTTTTTCGAGGCTCGATATCACCTCCTCGAAGGCGCGCGCCGAGGTATCCGGGGTGGTCGGCGCCGTCTGCGAATATTGCCGGAGCTCCTCTTCCGCCCATTCGGTTTCCGCGTCCTTCGGCGCCGGAGCCGGTGTTTCGGCGGCGGGCTCGGCCCATACGGGATCGAAATGGCCAGCCGCGTCAGCCTGCAGCGGCTCCTCGCGGCTGTGCTCGACGAATTCCTGCGGACGATCGAAATCGGCGACCGGCTCCACCAGACGGTTGGAAGCGTGCTCTATGCCGCGAGTGATCGGCTGGAGCGGCGCGACGGGTTCGTAAGCCTCTTCGGCCTCCGGCTCTTGGCTTTCCACCACCGGCGGTTCGGCCGCGGTCTCTTCCGCGGCATGCTGCTCGTCGGCATGATATTCGTCGGCTTCGTCGTTGCGATGCTCGACGGGCTGCTGCCAGCGCTCATCATCTGCAGGCCAAGCCTCGGCAGCGACGTCGCGTCGCTCGCCGGAATGCCATTCCTCGGCCGGCCCTTCCTCTTCATGCGAGGGATGCCAGTATGTTTCGGCAGGAGCCGGTGTCTCTGCCTGCGCGGGAGCGGTGGCTTCGGCCGCAACGGACGTGGGGAGGCTGGGTGCTTCCTCGGAGAGAGGTTCCTCGTCCGCGAGCTCTTCCTGGGGCTCCTGCGGCGCACCAGCTTCTACGTGATCGGGCTCGCCGGCGGCGTCGGCCGCCTGCGGTTCCGCATCGGCTTCGTCGACAGGCTCTTCGACGACGGTCTCCGATGCAGACGCCGGTTCGCCTTCGTCGTGAGCCGCTTGTTCTTCGGCGAATTCCGGCGCGGCGACGGCAGCAACCGTCTCATCGAGCGGCAGCGCCTCGGAATGTTCGCCCTCCACTTCGCGGATGGCGGCCTCGAGCTTTTCGAGCTGGCGTTGCAGCATGGCTTCCGGCGGACGCGGCTTCATGTTCTCGAGCTGCCGCTGCACTGCGCCGCGGGCACGTTCGTAGACTTTCACCCGCATCTCGGGGGTATTTTCAGCCAGGCCGTCAACGGCCCGCCGAATAACTGCAATAAAATCCGCCATCAGTACTTTCTCAAGAAGTCCGGCACCCGACCGAACTATCCTCCACAGTGACCCGTGAGCTTAATCCTCAAACGGATCGGTCACAAGTATCGTGTCATCCCGCTCCGGGCTGGTGGAAAGGAGCGCGACAGGCGCCCCGATCAGCTCTTCGACCTGGCGAACATATTTGATCGCCTGTGCCGGCAGGTCCGCCCAACTGCGGGCGCCGACGGTCGATTCCTTCCAGCCTTCCAGCGTGATATAGACCGGTTCGACCCTAGCTTGTGCTCCCTGGCTTGCGGGAAGATGATCAATCTGTTCGCCGTCGAGCATATAGCCGACGCAGATCTTCAGTTCCTCGAGGCCGTCGAGCACGTCGAGCTTGGTGAGCGCGATGCCCGTGATGCCGTTGGTGGCGATCGATTGGCGCACCAGCGCGGCATCGAACCAGCCGCAGCGCCGCTTGCGCCCGGTCACCACGCCGAATTCATGGCCTTTTTCGCCAAGGAACTCGCCGATCGCATCCTTCAGCTCCGTCGGGAACGGGCCTTCGCCGACGCGCGTCGTATAGGCCTTGGTGATGCCGAGGATATAGCCGAGCGAGCCCGGCCCCATGCCGGAACCGGCCGCAGCCTGACCGGCCACGGTGTTCGACGAGGTCACGAAAGGATAGGTGCCGTGGTCGATGTCGAGCAGGCTGCCCTGCGCGCCTTCGAAGAGGATGCGGGAGCCCTTGCGGCGCTCCTTGTCGAGGAAGAGCCAGACGGTGTCACGGAACGGCAGGACCCGATCGGCGATCGAGGTCAGTTCGTCCATGATCGTCTGGTGGCTGACTTCGGCGACGCCGAGGCCGCGGCGAAGCGCATTGTGATGCGTCAGAATACGGTCGACCTTGCCGGCAAGGCTGTCGAGATCGGCAAGATCCATCACCCGGATGGCGCGGCGGCCGACCTTGTCTTCATAGGCAGGGCCGATGCCGCGGCGTGTCGTGCCGATCTTGGTGCCGCTGTTCGACGCCGCATCCTCGCGCATCGCGTCGAGCTCGCGGTGCAGCGACAGAATGAGCGTCGCATTGTCGGCGATACGCAGATTGTCAGGCGTCACCGTCACGCCCTGGGCCTCCAGCCGGCCGATCTCGGCGATCAGCGCATGCGGGTCGACGACGACGCCGTTGCCGATCACCGCCATCTTGCCCGGGCGCACGACGCCGGACGGCAGCAGCGACAGCTTGTAGCTCGTGCCGTCGATGACGAGCGTATGGCCGGCATTATGTCCGCCCTGATAGCGCACAACGATATCCGCGCGCTCTGAAAGCCAGTCGACAATCTTGCCCTTGCCTTCGTCACCCCATTGCGAACCGACCACGACTACGTTCGTCATCCAACTCTTCCTGTTACCGGCGGAAAACCGCGCACCTGCTCAAACCCGCGCATCTATAAAGCTTTGTTTTTGGGAAAGCGACCCTGTTGTCACAGGTGATTGGGCTTTTTACGTGACAAATCAGCAGCCGGCAGGCTATTGCCCGTCACAAAACGCCGCTCGGCGGTCGCGGAAAGACGGGAAAAGCGCTCTTGCAAGCCACGGCCTACATCTGCCTCGTTGTCGCCACCCTCTGCTGGGGCGGCAACTCCGTCGCCGGCAAGCTCGCAGTCGGCCATATCAGCCCGATGATGCTGACCTTCCTGCGCTGGTTCATCGCCGTGGCGCTGATCGCCCTGATCTCGGTGCCGCAGCTCAAGCGGGACTGGCCGGTGGCCAGGAAGAACCTGCCGCTGCTGTTCTTCTACGGCGTCATCGGCTACACGCTCTTCAACGCCATGCTTTATTCCGCCGTGCAGTACACGACGGCGATCAATGTCGCCATCGAGCAGGCCGGCATCCCGATGCTGATCTTCCTGTTGAACTTCATGTTCTTCCGTACCGGCATCTCGCTGGCGCAATGTCTCGGCTTCGGCATGACGCTGATCGGCGTCGCTTTGACCGCCGCTCACGGCGACCTGACAACGCTGCTGCAATTAAGCCTCAACCGCGGCGACGGGCTGATGCTGATCGCCATTGCCGCCTATTCGGTCTATACGATCTTCCTGCGCTGGAAGCCGCCCGTCGACTGGCGCACGCTCATGGCGTTCCCCGCGCTCGGCGCCATGCTGACCTCGGTGCCGCTGCTCCTTTGGGAGGCAGGCCGGGGCGCCGCGCAATGGCCGGATCAGGCCGGCTGGGTCATCACTTTCTACACAGCAACCTTCCCGTCGCTGCTGGCGCAGATCCTCTATATCAAGGGTGTCGAGGCGATCGGCGCCAATCGGGCCGGCCTGTTCATCAATCTCGTGCCGGTGTTCGGAACCCTGCTCTCCGTCGCCCTGATCGGCGAGAGGCTGCAGTCCTTCCACATGATCGCGCTGGCACTGACCTTGGGCGGCATCGCCATCGCCGAAAAGGGCCGGCCGAAAGCCTCGGCTCCGACCGTTCCGGCCTCACCCGTGGATTGACGCATCGCTCTAACCAAGCTCCAGCGTCGTCACGCCGAAGACGTGCTTCAGCGGAGTGGCCGGCGCCGGCCCGCGATACATGCGCGCCGTCTCGAACACCGGTCGAAGGCCGAGGCCTTCGGCAAGCGCCACCGCCTCCTGGTTCTCCGCGGGGATATCGATGAAGAGAGCAGCCCCCTTCGCCTCGGGGATCAATTCGGCAAGCAGCGCTGCGGCGCTGTCGGCATCGTTGGCAAAGAGCGGCCCGATCTTGTAACCCTCGTAGCAGCGGCGGATCGTGCCGTAACCGCGGATCTTGCCGCTCTTGCGCACCACCGCCGAGCGACGGCCCTTGCGAGCGGTGCACCAGGCGGCAAGGAAGCCATCCCGCGGCTGCGGAAAGATCGCCGAATCATAACGCTGCAGGCCTTCGAGACGCGAATCCATGACCGGCTGCGCGGCAAGCGCCGAGACCGGCAAGGTGGTGGCGACGCCGCCGTAGCGAATGGTGGAATAGGCGCGTTCGAAGCCGGCCTTGCGATAGTTGTCCTGCTGGGCGGCGACGCCGTCGAGGCCGATCGTACGGTCCCCCGCGCTTGATATGCCCGTCTCCCAGATCGCCTTGCCGTAACCCTTGCCGCGGAAATCGGGATGGACGATGTAGAGGCCGAGGAAGGCGAAACTCTCGCCGTATTTGACGACCGAGATCGAACCGACGGGAACTTCACCGACGGCGCCGACGAAAAAACCCGACGGATCGGCCTCAAGGAATGCGAGCGAATCGTCGAGGCCCGGGTTCCAGCCCTCCTGACGCGCCCATTCGAGCACGAGTTCCAGTTCGCCGGGCCGCATCGAACGAACGGCAAATTCCGAATTCATGCGACTTTCCCAGATTGAATGTCCCGCAAGTCCATCCCGGCAACGGCAAAGCAATTGTCAGGCCCCCGGCTTCCCGATTGCACCTGCGAATGATGGAAAGCCGCGCTCATGATCTTGACCACGCGTATAATCATTTTTCGATGCAATGCAGAAAGCTTCGTTTCCGCATTAGCATGAAACAATGCCGATGCAAGCTCAAGAAAATTACTTGCGCGCCAATTATCTCTTCGCGGCCGCGAAAGCGCGCCGGCGGTCCCCACCGACGGATCACCGGGCCGTTCCACCGATCGCGGTCTTCTGCTTTTCGATCCCGCTCGCCATCGGTGAAAAAAGGCGAGCCGTCTCGGCCGCCGGTGCGGGATAACCGAACGCGTAACCCTGCAGGCCATCGCAGCCGAGCTGCGCCAGCACGAAGGCATGCGCCTCGGTCTCGATGCCCTCGGCGATCACCTCGACATCGAGCGCCTTGGCGATTTCCACGATCGACCCCACCACGCGCCGCTGTTCGGCTGACGTGACGACCTCGGCGATGAGCTGTCGGTCGATCTTCAGCCGCTTCGGCCGCAGCTTGACGAGACCGATGAGCGAGGCATGGCCGGATCCGAAATCATCGATCTCGATGTCGATGCCCATCTGTTTGATATCGCCGATATGATCGAGCAGTTTTTCGTCGCTGTCGTCGAGGAAGATCGTCTCGACCAGTTCGAAGACGATCACGCCGGGCGGAATGTCGAGTTTCCTCAGTTTGCCGAGCAACGTCGGATCGGCAAGGCGCGATGCCGAGATGTTGACGGCGATGCGCGGAACCGCCAGGCCCTGCAACAGCCAGAACAGCCGGTCCTCGAGAACGTTCTTCAGGATCGCCGCATCGATCTCGGCCGCAAGCCCGTGCTCGTCGGCGATCTTCAGGAATACCCCCGGGGCGAGCACGCCCTTCTCGGGATGTTTCCAGCGCGCCAGAGCCTCGAAGCCGATGACATCACGCGTCCGGGCGTCGAGCTGCACCTGATAATAGGGAACGATCTCGCCGCGCTCCAGCCCGAGCTTCAGTTCCTCGGCGAGGCGACGCTTGGCGCGCAGGTCCTCCTGCAGTTGCCGTGTGAAGAATTCGACGCGGTTGCGCCCGAGCTTCTTGGCCTGGTAGAGCGCCAGATCGGATTCGGCAAGCAGGCTGCGCGCCCGCCGATCGCCGCTCCAGGAAACGCCGATCGAGGCGCCGGATTGCAGCATCTCCTGACCGAAGCGGATCTTCTTCCGGAGCCGGCGCTGAAGGTCGTCGGTAATCAGCTTCAGCTCGGTGAGATCGCTGAAATTGACCAGCACGATGACGAATTCGTCGCCGCCGACGCGGGCGACCATGCCATTTGCGGGAATGGCGGCAGTGATGCGAAGGGCCGCGGCCCTGAGCACGGCGTCGCCTGCCGCATGACCGTGGCTGTCGTTGATCTGCTTGAACTGGTCGAGGTCGAGATGCAGCACGCCAAGCGTCGTGATGCTCCTGTCGGCCGGCAACTCGGCGAGCCGCTTGTCGAGAAGGCGCCGGTTCGGCAGGCCGGTGAGATAATCGTGATCGGCGACATGCTCGATGCGGGCATTGCTTTCCTCGAGCGCCAGCGCTCTCGCCTCGGCCACCATCTTCTGGCCCGCGAGTTCGGCGTTGAGCAGGACGTCGGCGGTGACATCCCATTCGGCGCCGATGAAGGAGGGCAGCCCCTCCGCATCCACGTAGAAATGCGCGCGTGAGCGCAGATGGCGGATTTCGCCGCTCGGCAGCACGATCCGAAATTGTGAATTATAGGCGCCCCGTGTTGCAATTGCCTCATCGAAGTCGCGTTCGGCCTGCTCGCGATCGTCGGGATGGATCGCGTTCGACCAAAGCGATGCCGGCACCAGGCGGAAGCTCTCCCCAGTCTCATAAAGGCGATGCATCTGCGCATCCCACAAGATCCCGTCCTGCTCGATGCTGTGCTCCCAGACACCGATCCGGGATGCATCGAGAGCGAGTTCGAGCCGGCGCAGAAGATCCTGAAACTCTTGTTCGGATCGTGTGGGTCTATTTTCTGGCAACGCGGTCTCAGCCTTAGAAGCTTCCATAACTGCAATATGGTCTCAAGCCGGCATTAATGAAGCCTTGTCCCGATGATCGAACTAGTCACTAGGTGAACCGTCCGTTACGATTTCCCCTTTTGGATCAAAGAACTTGCAATCCACGGCGCCTTCCAGGATCAATGGTTGTGCCGCGGTGGATTTTTCGCAATCCGGCGGAATTGCGCCGCCCCATCGAGAACCGCGCCGTCCGACAATTGCGTCACCGAGCGGCGATAGATCTGCTGCCATGGCGTCGCATCCGCCGGCACCGGCGGAATTCCGTCGCCCTTGCGCCGTTCGATCTCCGTCTCGTCGACCAGCATGTCGCAGCGCCCGTGGTTAAAGTCGATGCGGATAATGTCGCCGGTGCGAAGCCAGGCGAGACCGCCGCCGGCAGCGCTTTCGGGCGAAGCGTTGAGGATCGAGGGGCTGTCGGCCGTGCCCGATTGGCGGCCATCGCCGATCGTCGGCAGGCTGCTGATGCCGCGTTTCAGCAGGTGATCCGGCGGCTGCATGTTGACGACCTCAGCCGAACCCGGCCAGCCGAGCGGCCCGGCGCCGCGGATGACGAGGATGGTATTTTCGTCGATGCCGAGGTCGGGATCGTTGATGCGCTTGTGATAGTCCTCGGAACCGTCGAAAACCACCGCCCTGCCCTCGAAGACGCCTTCACGCCCCGGTTCCTGAAGGTAGCGCCGGCGAAAATCCTCCGAGACGACGCTCATCTTCATGATCGCGAAATCGAAGAGATTGCCCTTGAGAACGAGGAAGCCGGCCCGCTCCTTCAGCGGCTCGCCGAATGGCCGGATAACCTCGCGGTCGCGGGCCTCCCTGCCCTGCAGGTTCTCGGCCATCGTCCTGCCCGTCACGGTCCGACAGCCGCCATCGAGCTTTCCGGCCTGCAGCAATTCCCACATGATCGCCGGCGTGCCGCCGGCCCGATGATAGCGCTCGCCGAGATAGGCGCCGGCCGGCTGGACATTGGCCAGCAGCGGGATGTCGAAGCCGTGCACCTGCCAGTCGTCGGGATGAAGCTCGACGCCGGCGTGCTTGGCCATCGCGGCCAGATGCGGCTGTGCGTTGGTGGAACCGCCGATCGCCGAATTGGTGCGGATGGCGTTGAGGAAAGCCTCGCGGGTCAGGATATCGGACGGCTTCAGATCCTCGAAGACGATCTCGACGGCGCGCCGCCCGGTGCGGTAGGCCATCTGGCCGCGTTCTCGGTAAGCGGCCGGAATGGCGCCGCAGCCGGTCAGCGAAAGACCGAGCGCCTCGGCAAGGGCGTTCATCGTCGATGCCGTGCCCATCGTATTGCAATGACCGACGGATGGTGCCGAATCGAGCGCCGCCTGCAGGAATTCTTCCCGATCGATCTCGCCTGCCGCATATTTTCGCCGCATCCGCCAGATCACCGTGCCGGAGCCCGCCAGTTCCCCCTCGTGCCAGCCGTCGAGCATCGGCCCACCGGAGAGCACGATCGCCGGAATATCGACCGTCGACGCCGCCATGATCGCCGAAGGCGTGGTCTTGTCGCAGCCGGTCGTCAGCACGACGCCGTCGAGCGGATAGCCGTAGAGGATTTCAACGAGGCCGAGATAGGCGAGATTGCGGTCGAGGGCAGCCGTCGGGCGCTTGCAGTTCTCGAAGATCGGATGCGTGGGAAATTCGATCGGAATGCCGCCGGCATCGCGAATGCCGTCGCGCACGCGCTTGGCAAGCTCGACATGCACCCTGTTGCAAGGGGTGAGATCGCTGCCGCTCTGGGCAATCCCGATGATCGGCTTGCCGGAGCGCAGCTCTTCCGGCGTGATACCGTAATTCATGAAACGCTCGAGATAGAGCGCTGCCATGTCGATATGGTCGGGATTGTCGAACCAATCCTGCGAACGCAGGCGTCGCTTCGGAGAATGGCTGTCCGTCACCTCTTGCCTCCGGGCAGGGCATTCTTCTCTTCGAGATGCAGGAGAAGGCCGCTATGATCTTTCTCGCCATTGCCGTTTGCGACGAATTCGCTGAATTCGGCGTGCACCGCCGCAGTCAGGGGCAGCGTCAGCGACAGCGCGGCGGCGGTCTCCATGGCGGCGTTCAGGTCCTTCAGCTGATTGCTGGACGAACCGCCTGGAGTGAACTGCCGCTCGACCATGCGCTTGCCGTGGAGTTCAAGGATACGGCTCTCGGCAAAACCGCCGCGAATGGCGTCGCGGAAGGCTGCCGGCGAGCCGCCGCCGGCCGCAATCAGCATCATCGCTTCGGCGACGGCGCCGATCGTCACCGCGACGATCTGCTGGTTGGCGAGCTTGGCAAGCTGGCCTGCCCCGCTTGGACCGACGCGGGTGACACGCCCCATCGGCGCAAAGACGTCCTGAAACTTTTCGATCACCGCCTCGTCGCCGCCCGCCATGATCGCCAGCGTACCGGCCTCCGCTCCGACGACGCCGCCGGAAACCGGCGCATCGACATGAGCGATGCCGCGCTCAGCAAGCCGCGCCGCATGATCACGGGCAAAATGCGGGGCGATTGAACTCATGTCGATAACGATAGCGCCGGACGCCACCGCATGGGCCACGCCGCTGTCGAACAAAACGTTTCCGACGGCTTCGGCGTTGGTCAGCATGGTGATGACGACATCAGCCCCCGAAACGGCATCCCCGGGTGTTTCCGCACAGATCGCGCCGTCGCCTGCAAGGGCCTCCGCCTTGCCGCGATCGCGATTCCAGACGGTGACGGCAAAGCCCGCACCGAGCAGCCGGCGCGCCATCGGCGCGCCCATCAGCCCGGTGCCGAGAAAGGCGATCCGCCTGCCGTCATGACCTCTGCTCGAACCTGTCATTCAGTCCTCCCAACTGTTGTCAGTCTTTGATAGTCCCCTCGCCCACCAATGCAAATCGTTTTAATCGGCGGAGCGCATTTTGTCGGATGCCGAACCATGCGCAAAACGATACGGGCGAGAACCGAAGTTCCCGCCCGATTTACTCGACAAAGGAAGGTTGAATTCCGTTATTCCGCCGCGAGCCGGATGACCTCCGCCTCTTCTTCCTTGTGTTCGTCCGGCTTGTGCTGGACGAGCGGACGGTTGCCCGCCAGCCGCCGCAGCAGCACGTAGAATACAGGCGTCATGAAGATGCCGAAGAAGGTCACGCCGATCATGCCCGAGAAGACCGCGACACCCATGGCCGCGCGCATCTCGGCGCCGGCGCCGGTGGAGACGACGAGCGGCACGACGCCCATGATGAAGGCCAGCGAGGTCATCAGGATCGGACGAAGACGAAGGCGGCTGGCTTCCACCGCAGCTTCCCGTGGCGTCCGGCCTTCGAACTCCAGTTCGCGGGCGAATTCCACGATCAGGATCGCGTTCTTCGCCGATAGTCCGACAAGCACCACAAGACCGATCTGGGTGAAGATATTGTTGTCTCCACCGGTGAGCCAGACGCCTGTCAGCGCGGCCAGCACACCCATCGGCACGATCATGATGATCGCAAGGGGCAGCGTCAGGCTTTCATACTGGGCGGCCAGCACCAGGAAGACGAGCAATAGCGCCAATGGGAAGACGACGATGCTCGAATTGCCGGCAAGGATCTGCTGATAGGTCAGATCCGTCCATTCGAAGTCGATGCCTGCCGGCAGGGTCTCGTGCAGGATCTTCTCGATTGCGGCCTGCGCCTGGCCGGACGAAAAGCCCGGTGCCGGACCGCCGTTGATATCGGCAGCGAGGAAGCCGTTGTAACGGTTCGCACGCTCCGGACCGGTGCTCGGCTCCACCTTCAGCAAGGCCGAAAGCGGGATCATCTCACCCGATGCCGAACGGACCTTCAACTGGCCGATATCTTCCGGCTGGGCGCGGAATTTCGCATCGGCCTGCACCCGGACGCTGTAAGTGCGGCCGAAGGCGTTGAAGTCGTTCACATAGAGCGAACCGAGATAGATCTGCAGCGTTTGGAAGACGTCGGTGACGGAAACCCCGAGCTGCTCGGCCTTGGCACGGTCGAGATCGGCATAGAGCTGCGGCACGTTGATCTGGAAGCTGGAGAACAGCCCGGCAAGCTCAGGCGTCTGATAGGCCTTGGCAAGCACGGCCTTGGTCGCTTCGTCGAGCGCCTGGTTGCCGAGGCCGGCACGATCCTCGATCTGCAGCTTGAAACCGCCCGTCGTGCCGAGACCGTTGACCGGCGGCGGCGGGAACATGGCGATGAAGGCATCCTGGATGGCTGCGAATTTCTGGTTCAGCGCCATGGCGATGGCGCCGCCCGAAAGATCCGGCGTCTTGCGCTCCTCGAAATCCTTCAGTGTCACGAAGACGATGCCGGCATTCGAGGAGTTGGTGAAGCCGTTGATAGACAGGCCCGGGAAGGCGATCGCATTGGCGACGCCCGGCTGCGCCAGAGCGATGTCGGTCATGCGCTTGATCACGTCTTCAGTGCGGTCGAGGCTTGCGGCATCCGGCAGCTGGGCGAAGCCGATCAGATACTGCTTGTCCTGCGACGGCACGAAGCCGCCGGGGACCGTGCTGAACAGGCTGTAGGTCGCACCGACCAGCGCCAGGTAGATCACCATGACGATGCTCTTGCGCGACAGCAATCCGCCCACGCCCTTGCCGTAGGCATTCGAGCCGGCGCCGAAGACCCGGTTGAAGCCGCGGAAGAACCAGCCGAAAATGGCGTCCATGAACCGCGTCAGCCAGTCCTTCGGCTGATGATGGCTCTTCAGCAGCAGGGCTGCCAGCGCCGGCGACAGGGTGAGCGAGTTGAAGGCCGAGATGACGGTCGAGATTGCGATCGTCAGCGCGAACTGCCGATAGAACTGGCCCGACAGGCCGGAGATGAAGGCGAGCGGAACGAAGACCGCGACGAGGACCAGCGCAATCGCGACGATCGGGCCGGAGACCTCCTTCATCGCCTTGTAGGTGGCCGCCCGCGGCGACAGCCCGTGCTCGATATTGCGCTCGACGTTTTCGACCACGACGATCGCGTCGTCGACGACGATACCGATCGCCAGCACCAGCCCGAACAGGCTGAGCGCGTTGATCGAGAAGCCGAAGACATACATGACCGCGAAGGTGCCGATGATCGACACCGGAACCGCGATCAGCGGGATGATCGAGGCGCGCCACGTCTGCAGGAACAGGATGACGACGAGAACGACGAGCGCAATGGCTTCGAGCAGCGTGTCGATGACCTTCTCGATCGAGGCGCGCACGAATTTCGTCGTATCGTAGACGATCTCGTATTTGACGCCCTCGGGCATGGCCAGTTGCAGCTGATCCATGGTGGCGCGCACATTGTCGGCGATTTCGATCGCGTTCGAACCGGGCGCCTGAAGCACGGCAACGGCAACGGCCGGCTTGCCGTCAAGCAGCGAACGCAGCGTATAATCGGCCGCGCCGAGCTCGATGCGGGCGACATCGCGAAGGCGGGTGATCTCGCCGCTGGCGCCCGTCTTGACGATGATGTTGCCGAACTCCTCGGGCGTGCGCAGGCGGCCCTGGGCATTGACGTTCAGCTGCAGGTCCACACCCGGCTGGCTCGGCGACGCGCCGATGATGCCGGCGGCCGCCTGAACGTTCTGCGAGCTGATGGCGTTGCTGATGTCGCTGGCGGCGAGATCGTGCTCGGCAGCCTTCTGCGGGTCGATCCACACACGCATGGAATAGTCGCCGGCGCCGAAGACCTGCACCTGCCCGACGCCTGCGATGCGGGCGAGCCGATCCTTGATATTCAGCGTCGCGTAATTGCGAAGATAGGTGATGTCGTGATTGTCGCCGTCGGAGACGAGGTTGACGACCATGATGAAGTCCGGCGAACTCTTGACCGTGGTGATGCCGAGGGCGCGGACTTCCGCCGGCAACCGCGGTTCGGCCTGCGACACACGGTTCTGCACGAGCTGCTGCGCCTTGTCGGCGTCGGTGCCGAGCTTGAAGGTGACGGTCACGTTGAGCACGCCGTCCGATGTCGCCTGGCTGGACATGTAGAGCATGCCCTCGACGCCGTTGATCTGCTCTTCGAGCGGTGTGGCCACCGTTTCGGCGATGACCGACGGGTTGGCGCCGGGATAGGTGGCGCGCACGACGATCGACGGCGGCACGACCTCCGGATATTCGGAAATCGGCAGCGCCCTGAGGCCGATCAGGCCGGCAACCACGATGAGGACTGAGAGAACGCCGGCAAAGACCGGACGGTCGACAAAGAATCTGGAGATGTTCATTTCAAAGCCCTCTCCGGGGTGAACATGGATGCAACGTCCCTCTCCGGCGGCTTGAGGGCCACCGGCAGGTCATATCATTTCGGGTATCAGCCCTCCCCGGGCGAGGCATTGCCTTGCCCCCCGGGAAGGCGAAGTCCTTACTGCGCGGTCGCGACCTTCTCTTCCATTTCAGGTATGACGACGGCACCCGGACGAATGCGTTGCAGGCCGTTGACGACGATCTTTTCGCCGGCATTCAGGCCGCTTTCGACCACACGCTGGCCGTCGGCCAGCGTGCCGAGCTGAACCTGCCGGTAGGCGACCTTGTTTTCGGCATCGACGACGAAGACGAACTTCTTGTCCTGGTCGGTGCCGACGGCGCGGTCGCTGATGACGATCTTGTTCTCGGCCTTCGGCTGGCCCATGCGCACCCGCACGAACTGGCCGGGGATGAGACGACCGCCCGGATTGTCGAAGACGGCGCGCACGCCGATCGTACCGCTTGCTGCATCGACCTCGTTGTCGATCAGCTGCAGCTTGCCTTTGATCGGCGTGCCGCTGTCGGCAAGCGTGCCGACCTCGACCGGGATCTGCTCGACCGGCGGCAGGGCGCTGTCGGTCTGGGGAAGATCGGCAAGCGCGCGCGTGACCATTTCTTCGCTGGCATTGAAGCTCGCATAGATCGGATCGACCGAAACGAGCGTCGTCAGTTCAGGCGAAGCCGAACCGGCCGCAACCAGGTTACCGGTGGTCACCTCGATCTTGCCGATGCGGCCGGAAACCGGCGCGCGCACCTCGGTGTAATCAAGATCGAGCTGGGCCGACTGCAGTGCGGCCTGCGCCGACCGCAGCCCCGCCTGCGCCTCGGCCAGCGCGCTCTGGCGCTGATCGAGATCACTCTGGGAGATGGTGCGGTTGTCGGAAAGCCTGCGGCCGCGATCGAGCTCGGTCTGCGCCAGGCTGACCTTGGCTTCGGCCGAAGCGACCTGGCCCTGCGCCTGCGCCACGCTCGCCTGATAGGGAGCCGGGTCGATGGTGAAGAGCAGATCGCCCTGCTTGACCAGCGCCCCTTCGCGGAAGGCCACCGACAGGATGGCGCCGGCGACGCGGGAACGAACCTGGACACGGTCGACGGCTTCGAGACGGCCGGAAAAACTCTCCCAGGCCGTCACGTCACGCGCCGCGACGACGGCAACCGTCACCGGCACGGCAGGCGGCTGCGCCGGGGCGGACGCGGCCGTGGCGGTCGTGCTCATCGGCAGTTCGAAAAACAATGCAGCGCCTGAAACCGACGCAATAAGGCCCATGCCGGCGCCCACCAGGGCCCAGCGCTTACTTCTGGACGTCATCAGTACTCTCCTTGCGGCCCCAAGCCGCCGAAATATCAGATCATCTTCAATGCAATTGCGGTTGGACGCTTACATCTCGAAGGAAGCTTCCGAAATGGCGGCTGACATGCTCCTGCCAGTCGGGCACTCCTTCGGATTTCCCACCATAAATCGAGGGCCAGCCCGTCCCGGCGGGAAGGACATGCTGGTGTACACCGACGCCGGCCTTTTTCAGGCGGGCACCGTAGCCGAGTGTTTCATCGTGCAGAGGATCGTCCTCCGCGGTGAAGATCAGCGCCGGCGCAACGCCGGAAAGACGCGAACAGAGGCAGGGCGCCGCATAGGGGTGGCAGCCGCCGCCGCTCAAGTAATGGCTCCAGCCCTCCGTCCAGCGCTGACGCATGCCGATCGCTTCGGCCTTGCGGATCGAGGACGTGCCCATGAAGGGATCGAGCAGCGGCGAAATCAACACCTGGCCGTCGAGCGCATCCGGCATCTGGTCGCGGGCCTTCAGCGCCACGCCGGCGGCGACATTGCCGCCCGCCTCTTCGCCGGCGACGAAGAGCAGCGACTTGCGGTCGCCAAGACCGGCAGCGCGCTTGTTGGCGAGATAGGTGAAAACGGAGAAGGAAACTTCCAGCGCCTTCGGAAACAGGTTGCCGGACAGGCTGCTGTAATCAACGGCGGCGACGATGGCGCCTGATTTGGCGAGGCTCATCGCCACCGGCCTGTCGACATTCGTCTCGCTGTCGAGAAACGCGCCGCCATGCAGGTAAAGCACGATGGGCGGACCCTTGCCGTAATCGGCGCCCTGGTAGATGCGTGCGGAAACGGGGCCGATGGCCACCTTATCCAGCATCATATCTTTCCATTCCACCGTCATATCCGGTCTCTTTTGCACCAGCCACAAGCAGACAACGCCTGCCGCTTGCATTTTGCACAAAAAAGATATTGTTATTCCAACCAGGGAATAAGAAGCGATATCGCGATTACACTGTTCCATATCTCGAACAATGGTGCAACGCAAACTGCGGATTTCAAACCGATGGATCAGCTCTCGGCAATGCGCGTCTTCATCCGCGTGGTGGAGACGGGCAATTTCACCCGCGCCGCCGACATGCTCGCCATGCCCAAGGCGACGGTAACCAACCTCATCCAGGGCCTGGAGGCGCATCTGCGCACCAAGCTTCTGAATCGCACGACGCGCCGGGTGATGGTGACCACGGACGGCGCGCTCTATTACGAACGCGCCGCCCAGATCATTTCGGAGCTGGAGGAACTCGACGGCAGCCTCTCCAATTCACAGAGCCTGCCGAGCGGGCGGCTGCGTGTCGAAATGGCCGGTGCTTTCGCCGACTGGATCGTCGTTCCCGCACTCTGCGATTTTTATCAGCGTTATCCCGATATCCGCATCGACCTCGGTGTCGGCGACCGCACGGTCGATTATCTTGCGGAAAATGTCGACTGCGCGCTACGGGGCGGCACGCCGGCCGACCAGTCGCTGATCGCGCGGCGTGTCTCCGAAGTCGAGATGATCACCTGTGCGTCGCCAAGCTATATCGAGAAATTCGGCATGCCCGAACGGCCGGAGGATCTGGAGGCCGATCATTACTCCGTCAACTATTTCCGCGCCCAAAACAACCGAACGCTGCCCTTCGAATTTCGCCGGCACAACGAGGTGATCGAGACCAATCCGCGTTACATCGCCTCGGTCAACGATAGCCGCACCTATCTGACGGCTGCGCTGACGGGTCTCGGCATTGCGCAGGTGCCGATCTTCATGGCGCGTGAGCCGATGGCAAAGGGTGACCTCGTCCGCGTGCTCCCGGACTGGCGCCGCGATCCGCTGCCGCTCTACGTCGTCTACCCCCCGAACCGCCACCTCAGCAACAAGGTTCGCGTCTTTGTCGATTGGCTGGTAAAGCTTCTGGTAGAGGCGAGATTGAACGACTTCTGAGCGCCAAAAGAAATACGGCCCGGAAGGCGGGGAAACCTTCAACGGACCGCAATGTGCAACTTTGAACATCAAGCCTGTCGCACCGCAGGAGGGCGCGGCAGGCTGTGGAGGTTCGGAAAAGAGCGGCAGGGAATTCCACTCTTTCGCGATAAAATAGATATACGCACTCTCCGCAGGATTGTAAGGGAAAATTCCGCAAGCCCGTTCACATAATTGCGAGCACGGAGCCCGTCAGATCATGCCGCCATTGGCGCGCAGCGTCTGACCATTGATCCAGCCGCCGTCCGGACCGGCGAGAAAGGCCACGGCGGCGGCGATGTCTTTAGGTGTGCCGAGACGCTCCAGCGGATTCATCTTCGCCATGCGGGCGACGAGCTCCTCCGACTTGCCATTGAGGAAAAGATCGGTGGCGACAGGACCGGGCGCGATGGCGTTGACGGTGATGTTGCGGCCGCGCATCTCCTTGGCCATGATCGCCGTCAACGTTTCGACGGCAGCCTTGGTGGCGGCATAGACACCGTAGGTCTCGAGCTTCAACCCGACGACTGAAGTGGAGAAGTTGATGATCCGGCCGCCGTCGCGCAAGCGCCTGGCCGCTTCCTTCAGCGTATTGAAAGTGCCCTTGAGGTTGACGGCGATCTGCCGGTCGAAATTGGCGTCATCGGCCTCGGCGAGCGACGAGAGCATCATGATGCCGGCATTGTTGACGAGCACGTCGACGCCGCCGAAGGCGGTTTGCGCGGCATCGAACATGCGGCGGACGGCTTGCGCATCGCTGACATCGGCTTTCTCGGTCAGCGCCTTGCCGCCGGCCTGCTCGATCTCCCGGGCGAGTTCCTCTGCCGGAGCCGCATTGCCGGCGTAATTGATGACGACGGTAAAACCGTCCTTGGCGAGGCGTTTGGCGACCGCCGCGCCGATGCCGCGGGAAGCGCCGGTGACCAGTGCGACCTTGCCGTTTTCGTTGGAAGCCATTGCCGTTCTCCTTCATCGCGTTTCGATGAGAAAAAGATGTGCCTTTTCCTCTTGCGGATAATCAGGCATTATTCGACATCACTATCC
This sequence comes from Rhizobium sp. BT03, assembly GCF_030053155.1. Taxonomy (NCBI): domain Bacteria; kingdom Pseudomonadati; phylum Pseudomonadota; class Alphaproteobacteria; order Hyphomicrobiales; family Rhizobiaceae; genus Rhizobium; species Rhizobium sp. BT03. The sequence continues at coordinate 3,627,243 of NZ_CP125640.1, read as the reverse complement.
GGAAATAGCGAACAAATAGATGGACAGATTCGATGCCATGCGGGTGTTTTGCCGCGTCGTGGAGCGTCGCAGCTTCACCCTTGCCGCCCAAGACACCGGCCTGCCGCGCTCGACCGTCACCGATGCGGTGAAGCAGCTCGAGGCCCGCCTCGGCGTGCGCCTTCTCCAGCGCACGACACGCCATGTCAGCCCGACGTTGGACGGCGAAGCCTATTACCAGCGCTGCCTGTCGATCCTTGCCGATATCGAGGATGCCGAAGGCGCCTTTGCCGGCGCCAGGCCAAAGGGCCTGCTGCGCGTCGATGTGCACGGCACCCTCGCCCGCCATTTCGTGCTGCCGAGCCTGCCGTCTTTTCTCCGGACCTATCCCGAGATCGAATTCTACATGAGCGAGGGCGACCGGCTGGTCGATCTCGTGCGCGAAGGCATCGACTGCGTGCTGCGCGCCGGCACGCCCGGGGATAGCGACATGATCATCAGGCGTGTCGCCATGCTCGACGAGATCACGCTCGCCTCCCCTGCCTATATCGCCGCCCATGGCCTGCCGCAGCATCCAGACCGGCTTGCCGGCCACCGCATGGTCGGCTTCCGCTCCAGCGGCACCGGCAGCCAGTTGCCGCTCGAATTCACCGTCGACGGCGTGGTGCATGAGATCCGCATTCCCGCCGCCGTCGCCGTCAACGCCGCCGAAAGCTACATTTCAGCGGCGAGAATAGGCCTCGGCCTGATCCAGATCCCGCGTTATCACGCTGAAAAAGATCTTGCCGAGGGAACGCTGATCCATGTGCTCAAGGATTTTCCGCCGACCCCGACGCCGGTCTCCCTGCTCTACCCCCGCAACCGCCAGCTTTCGCCGCGCGTACGCGTTTTCATCGACTGGCTGGTGAAGGTCTTCGCTCGACAAAAGTCGCAAAACGCGCTTTGCTAATATGAGCGTTTGGGGGGAGCGGCGATGGCACTCAACGATATCACCGTCTACCAGACGGAAGACGGCTTCGTTGTCGAATTCGGCGGCGAAGGTGAAGACAGCATTGCCGTGACGCTGCGAAGCACGCCTGAACTGACCCCGGAAAACGCCGTCTCGCGGGCCAAAACCCTGCTTGCGGTGGCCATCGAACCTGTCCATGGCGACGGCGCGCGCGGCAAGGATCCCGCTTTGCTCGAAGAAGAGCTGGAGGAAGGCCTGGAGGATTCCTTCCCGGCGAGCGACCCGGTCTCGGTCACATCATCCTCGATCCCGATGCGCGATCCGAGCGCCGGCCGCTGAAGCGGGTGGGCCCAAAGTATGAAGCGGTTTCGGGATGACGGCGGATGCACTGGATGTTATCTGCGTCGGCCATGACCGAGAGTGGAATGATATCGGGCGCGACCGGCGCCGGCGCGCTCACCGGCGAAAGCCTCAGGGCGTTTTTCGAGCGCGACGCGATCGCCGTTGCCCGTGATCTGCTCGGCTGCCACCTCACGGTCGACGGCGCCGGCGGCCGGATCACCGAGACCGAAGCCTATTTTCCCGATGACGAGGCCTCGCACAGCTTCCGCGGCCCGACCAAGCGCAACGGCGCCATGTACGGCCCGCCCGGCAATGTCTATATCTACCGCATTTACGGCATGTACTGGTGCCTGAACTTCGTCTGCCATACGGGCTCGGCCGTGCTGATCCGGGCGATCGAGCCGGAAACGGGAATCCCTTTGATGATGGAGCGGCGCGGCACCGACAGGCTGACGGCGCTCTGCAGCGGCCCGGGCAAACTCTGCCAGGCGCTCGGCATCGACATCGAGATCAACGACAGGCTGCTCGACCGCGCGCCCTATGCGCTGACGCCGTCCGTGCCGGTGCCGATCATCTCGGGAAAGCGTATCGGCATCACCAAAAATGCCGAAGTGCCATGGCGCTTCGGCATTCAGGGATCGCGTCATCTGAGCAAGCCGTTTCGCTGATTATTCCATCACCGCACTGTGGTCGACGGCGGGCGCCGCCTTCGGCTTGCGCAGCAAGAGCACCAGCGGAATGACCGCGAGCGACATCAGCATCAACAGCTTGAAATCGTCCATATAGGCGATGATCGTCGATTGCAGGGTGATGATCTCGTTGAGCGAAGCGCGCCCGGCCGCCGTCACCGGGCTGAGCCCCTGCGCTGCCACCGCGTTGAAGGCGTGGTTGAACGGTGTCACATAGGCGGCGATCGATTCATGATTGCTCTGCGTATTCTCGACGATCAGCGCCGAGACGATCGAGATACCGACCGACGAACCGATGTTGCGCGACAGGTTGTAGAGGCCGGTGCCGTCGCCGCGCATATGGGCGGGCAGCGTGGCGAAAGCGATCGTCGTCAGCGGCACGAACAGGAAACCGAGGCCGGCGCCCTGGATGAAACCGACCGAGACGATCGTCCATTGCGAAACATCGGGCGTCCAGCCGGTCATGTCGTACATCGCCCAGGCGGTCAGCCCGAGGCCCAGCACCAGCAGCCAGCGCGTATCGACCTTGCCGATCAGCCGCCCGACGATGAACATGCACAGCATGGTGCCGAGCCCGCGCGGCCCCATGACGATGCCGGCGGTGATGACGGGATAGCCCATCAGCGTCTGCAGATAGGGCGTCATCAGCGCCAGCGAGGCGAGATAGGTGATGCCGATCACGAAGATGAAGATTATGCTGATCGAAAAATTCTGGTCGAGGAACAACTTCGGATTGACGAAGGATTTCTCGGCCGTCAGCGTATGCACCAGAAGCAGATAGAAGGCGGCGGCGCAGATGACCGCTTCGACCATGATCTCGCCGGAGGAGAACCAGTCGAGCTGCTCGCCGCGATCGAGGAAGAGCTGCAGCGAGGCGATGAACAGGCTCATCATCCCGAAACCGAACCAGTCCAGCTTGGCGAGCGCATCCCTATTCGTTTCCGAAACGAAGATGACGATACCGGCAAAGGCGAGCGCACCGATCGGCACGTTGATGTAGAACACCCAGCGCCAGCTGATATTGTCGGTCAGCCAGCCGCCGATGACCGGGCCGAGGACCGGCCCGACCATCACCGAGACGCCGAAAAGGGCCATGGCCGAGCCGCGTTCCTCGACCGTATAAATGTCGAGGAGAATGCCCTGGGAAAGCGGCACCAGCGATGCGCCGAACAGGCCCTGCAACAGGCGGAAGGCAACGATCTGGTTGAGCGATTGCGCCAGGCCGCAGAGAACCGAGGCCGCCACGAAGCCTGATATGGCGACGAGCAGCACGCGCTTGCGGCCGAACTTGGCGGCAAGGAAGCCCGAGGGCGGCGTCATGATCGCCGCCGCGACGATGTAGGAGGTCAGGACCCAGTTGATCTGGTCGGCGGAGGCCGACACGCTGCCCTGGATATAGGGCAGCGCCACGTTGGCGATCGTCGTGTCCAGTGCCTGCATGATGACGGCGAGAATGACGCAAGCCGTGATCGCGCCGCGATTGGCAACCGGGGTCGCCGGGGAAGCGGAAACGTTACTCATGATCCCCGCCCTGGGGCCGGCCCAGAAGCTTGTTGACGAAATCGGGCAAGCCTCTGATATGGCCGGTCTCGACATCGACGACCGTGCTCATGCCGACGCGAAGCGGCGGCTTGCCCCCGGTGTCTTCGATGCTGACGCGCATCGGAATGCGCTGGACGACCTTCACCCAGTTGCCCGTGGTGTTCTGCGCCGGCAGCAGCGAGAAGCTGGAGCCGGAGGCCGGGCTGATGCTCTCGACCTTGCCCTTCCACATCACGCCGGGATAGGTGTCGACGTAGATCTCGGCTGTCTGGCCGGGTTTGACATAAGTAAGCTCGGTTTCCTTCGGGCTGGCGGCGATCCACAGGTGATCGGTGGCAACGAGCGAGAATGCCTGCTGCGAGGCCTGCAGATAGGAGCCGACCTGCAGCGCGTTGACATTGGTGACGATGCCGTCGAACGGCGCCTTGACGACGCTGTGGTCGAGTTCGCGCTGGGCATTGTCGACATTCGACTTGGCCTGCAGATAGAGCGGGTTCTCCTCGGTCGGCTGGTCGGCGGAACCGCCGAGCTGAGCAAGCGTGGTTGCGGCTTCAGCCTTGGCGACGCTCACCTTCTGCTCGGCAGCCTCGAGATTATGCTTGGCCTCGTCATAGGCCGATTGCGTGGCGCTGCCATTGTTGACGAGGTTCTGCTGCCGGTCGAACTGATCGCGGTAATAAGGCAGATCGGCTTGCGCCTGGGTGATCTCTGCCAGCGACTGCTGGTAGCTGGCCTTGAGGTTCATGATCTGGTTGCGCTGCACGCCGAGCTGCGCCTTGGCGCCGTCGAGCGCGATCTTGAAGGAATCGGCTCTCAGACTGAAGAGCACCTGCCCCGCCTTGACCGCCTCGTTCTCATGCACGTCGATCTTCTCGACGATGCCCGAGACATCGGTGGTCAGCCCGACCATATCGGCCTGGAGATAGGCGTTGTCGGTCGACATCACCTGCCCGCCATTGACGTAATAGTAGCCGCCGACGACGAGGGCCACCGGCAGCAGGGCGAACAGGATCGGCCGCGTGAGGCTGCGCCGGCGGCGGACCTTGTTGCCGCCAGGCGCAGCCACGGCGGCAGCCGGCGCTGAATTGGATGAAGGCGCTTCGGCTACCGTTTCCTGCTGTTTGGCTTGGTTTTCTTCGACTGGTGTCTTGGCATTGGCGTCGGCAACGACGCGGAGGGGGGATTGATCAGCCATCGTTCGTCTCATTCTCGTCGACCGGGCTCCGGCATGCCTGAACCAGGTTCGTCTTCATTACGGATAGGATGTGGAAAAGCTGCTCGCGCTGCTCGGCCGTAATGCTTTGCAACGCTTCGGCGCGGGTGGTGTCGCCAAGCTCGCGCATCTCGGCAAGCAGCGGATGCGCCTCGTCGCGCATGTAGAGCAGCCATATGCGTCGGTCGGTGGGGTGCTGGCGGCGCTCGATCAGCCCGCGTTCGGCGAGCTTATCGAGAATGCGCACCAGCGTGATCGGCTCGACCTCGAGGATTTCGGCAAGGCCGCTTTGATGGATGCCTTCATTGTTGGAAAGATAGGCCAGCGTCTGCCATTGCGACCGGGTCAGCCCAAGGCACTTCGCGCGTTGCTCGAACCGCTTGCGCAGCAGCCGTGCGACGTCGTGGAGAAGGAAGCCGAGGGTGGGCGTGGCGCTCATGAAAACCTGCGATCGTTAATTTATAAGCATACTTATAATAGCGGTAGATATATTGAGCTTGTACGATGCACAAGGGCGTGGACGACAGAATCGCCCACCGCGGCGAAAATGCCGCAGGCCGGTCGAGCCTGTGCTGCGCTTCCCTCCCGCGGTCCTTTCGAGACACCGGACAGTAGCCGTGGCACCGCCCCGCCCTAACTTTCCGCCGCAGGAACAGCCTCCGACGGAAGCACGCATTGGGGAGTTCGATGGCATTCTTCGAAAGCATGCTGACGCTGCTGCTGGTGGCGATCGTCTTCCTGCAATTCTCCAGGAAATTCCGCATCCCTTATCCCACCATGCTGGCGATCGCCGGCGTCATCGTCGCCGCCGTGCCCTGGGCGCCCGAGGTTGCGATCGATCCCGAACTGGCACTGGCGCTGCTGATCGCGCCGGTGCTTTTCGACGCCGCCTACGATCTGCCGCCGCGGACGTTGCGACGAAACTGGCTGCCGCTCTTCTCGCTTGCCGCCATCGCCGTGATCGTGACGGCCGCAGCCGTTGCCGCCGTCGGCGTGACCATGGCCGGCCTGCCGCTTGCCGCGGCCATCGCACTCGGCGCCATCGTCGCGCCGCCGGATGCGGCGGCGGCGACCGCCATGCTCGACCGCTTCGACCTGCCGCGCCAGACCTATGTGATCTTGAAAGGCGAAAGCCTTCTCAACGATGCCGTGGCGCTGCTGATCTTCAGCGCCGCGGTGGCGGCCGCCGCAAGCCCCACCTTCTTCACCGGCGCCCTGGCGGAGCTGGCGCTGGCGGTGCCGGGCGGCCTCATCCTCGGTTATCTCCTCGGCCGTCTCTACATGGTCGTCGGGTTGAAGCTCGCCGGCACGCTCGGCGGCACCCTGCTCGAATTCGTCGCCACCTTCGGCACCTGGATCATCGCCGAGCGGCTGCATCTTTCGGCGATCCTCGCCATCGTCGTCTATGCGATGGTGATCGCCCGCTACATGCCCGAGCGCCAGACGGCCCGCCACCGCATTCATTCCTATTCGGTCTGGGACGCGGCGGTCTTCCTCCTCAACGTGCTGGCCTTCCTGCTGATGGGCCTGCAGGTCCGCCAGATCGTCCTCGATCTCGATCCCGGCCGGCTGAATTTCGCGATCATCCTGGCCGCCGCGGTCTTCGTCACCGTCATTCTCGTGCGTCTGGCCTGGGTGCTCTTCTATAACCGCGCGATCACCTTCCTCGCCGAGCGCGGCTACACCAGACAAGCCGTTCCCACCTTCGCGACCAGCCTGCTGGCCGGCTGGTGCGGCATGCGCGGCCTCGTCACGTTGGCGACCGCGCTCGCTCTGCCGATCGACTTCCCCGATCGCGACATCATCCTGCTCAGCGCGCTTACCGTCGTTCTCGGCACGCTCATCGTCCAGGGCCTGACGCTCGGACCGCTGATCCGCTTGCTGAAATTCGAGCCGGACACTTCTTTGGATCGCGACCTCACCAGGGCCCGGGTCGCATTGCTCGATGCAGCGCTGGCCGAACTTACCGACGGCGAGGACAAAGCCACCCGCATCCTGCGCGACGTCTACACCTCGGAGCGCGAGATCGCCGCCGACGGGAAACACCCGCGCGAGGTCAGCAGGCTCGACAAGCAACGCCGCAGCGTCATTGCCGCAAAACGCCGCAAACTGGCAGTGATGCGCCGTGCCGGCGAGATCGACGACGATGTCTTCCACATGCTGGAACAGGAACTCGATTGGGCCGAACTTGCCGTCCTGCCGCCCGGCCGCGACGAGATCGTCGAGAGCTGACTTGCCCATGACGTTTTGATGGATTCGGCAACCGCAGCCAATTGGCATTTGCTATTTTTCGCCTCTGCCGTTTATATCCAGTTCCATAGCGTTACGATTTTTTCCGATGTGCATTGCGTGCCGGCCTTCCTTTCCCAAGATTGGACGCCGGAGGAAATCGCGGGGGCCGAGGCCTTCGTTCACGGCAGCAAGATACGAATAGCATCACTTCATCTTAGCTTCGGCGGCAGTCGATCGGCTGTCGAGATTGGAGGGACCGGTATGACTTACGCGCTTCGTCGGATGTTGGTGCTTGGCTGTATCGCCACGTTCATGCCTCTGGCCGCGATGGCGCAGGGCGCCCCATCCGCCCCTCCTCCCGTCACCGTCGCAAAGCCGGTGGTGCGCGATGTCATCGACAATGACGAGTTCATCGGCCGTTTCCAGCCGGTCGACGAAGTCTCCGTCCGCTCGCGCGTCGGCGGCTATCTGCAGGAAGTCCATTTCGAGGACGGCGCTTTGGTGAAGCAGGGCGACTTGCTCTTCGTCATCGACCAGCGGCCGTTCATAACAGCGCTCAACCAGGCAAAGGCGTCGCTCGAAGCCTCCCAATCCGCTCTCGTCTTTGCCGATGCGCAGTACAAACGCGCCCAGTCGCTCGCATCGAGCGGCAGCCAGTCGGCGCAGACGCTGGACGATCGCCGCCGCGAATTCGATTCCGCCGAGGCCAATGTCCGCGGCGCCCAGGCCGCAGCCGACCGCGCTGCTCTCGACATGGAATATACCGAGATCAAGGCGCCGCTCAGCGGCCGCATCGACCGCCGCCTGATCTCGACCGGCAATCTCGTGCAGGCCGACCAGACGGTGCTCACCACCATCGTTTCGCTCGATCCGATCGATTTCTATTTCGACGTCGACGAACGCCGCCTGCTGAATTTTGCCGATACCGCGCGCAAGCAGGGCAAGGATCTTCAGCTGGGCGGCGGCGGCGTCGATGTGTCCGTCGCGATCTCGGATCCCACAGCCAAACCCTTCAAGGGAAAACTCGATTTCGCCGAAAACCGGGTCGACAACGAGAGCGGCACCATCCGCATCCGTGCACGTCTGCCAAATCCCGATCTTATCCTTCAGCCGGGCCTCTTCGGCCGCGTCCAGGTCGCAGCCTCCAATACCTATAAGGCCATTCTCGTCCCGGACGAGGCAATCGGCTCGGATCAGAACGAGCGTGTCGTCTATGTGGTTGACCCGCAAGGAAAGGTTTCGACCAAGCCCGTAAGGCCCGGCCCGCGGCTCTACGGCTACCGGGTGATCCGCGAGGGCCTCGACGGCAGCGAGACGATCATCGTCAACGGCCTGATGCGCGCCCGGCCGGGTTCGACGATCACGCCTCAAATGAGCGAACTGCCGCAGGAACGGCAGGACACTCCGCCGGAAGCCGCCGATGCGGAGAGCGGACAATGAGATTCGCGCACTTCTTCGTCGACCGGCCGATCTTTGCGGCCGTCATCTCGATTCTCTTTCTCGTCGTCGGCGGCATCGCCTACACGCAATTGCCGGTCTCCCAATATCCGGAGATCGCGCCGCCGACCATCGTCGTGCGCACCTCCTATCCCGGCGCCGACCCGCAGACGATCGCCGACACCGTTTCGACCCCGCTCGAACAGCAGATCAACGGCGTCGAAGACATGCTTTACATGTCGTCCTATTCCAGCGCCGACGGCGCCATGTCGCTGACGATCACCTTCAAGCTCGGCACCGATCTCGACAAGGTGCAGGTGCTGGTCCAGAACCGCGTTTCGATCGCACTGCCCCGCCTTCCCGAGGAAGTCCAGCGGCTCGGCGTCACCACCGACAAAAGTTCGCCCGACCTGATGATGGTGGTGCACCTGCTGTCGCCCTCGCATCGCTATGACCAGCTTTACGTTTCGAACTATGCCCGCAACCGCATCCGCGACGTTCTCGTCCGCCTCGACGGCGTCGGCGACGTGCAGATCTTCGGCGAGCGCCAGTATTCGATGCGCATCTGGCTGGATCCGGAAAAGCTCTCCGCCTACGGCATGACCTCCGACGACGTCGTCTCCGCCCTGAGGGACCAGAACGTCCAGGTCTCCGGCGGCAAGATCGGCGCCCCGCCGGTGACCGGCAAGAACGCCTTCGAATATACGGTGCGAACGGACGGGCGTTTCTCCGATGTGCGCGAATTCCGCTACGTCATCGTCAAATCGACGGGAGCCGGCCGGCTCGTGCAGTTGCAGGATGTCGCCCGCATCGAACTCGGCGCCCAGGACTACGTCACCAACAGCTATCTCAACAACGACCCGGCGGTCGCCCTTGGCATTTTCGCCCGGCCGGGAACCAATGCGCTGGACACGGCCCATCAGGTCCAGACCCTGATGAAGGACATCTCCCAGAATTTCCCGGAGGGCCTGGAATATCGCATCGTCTACGACACCACGGAATTCATCTCGGATTCGATCAGCGAGGTCTATAGAACCATCGCAGAGGCGGCCATCCTGGTGGCGATCGTCGTTCTCGTCTTCCTGCAGTCCTGGCGAACCGCGATCATACCGATCGTCGCCATCCCGGTCTCGCTGATCGGCACCTTCGCCGTCCTGCTGGCCTTCGGTTTTTCGCTCAACATGCTGACCCTGTTCGGGCTTGTGCTCGCCATCGGCATCGTCGTCGACGACGCGATCGTCGTGGTGGAAAACGTCGAGCGCAATCTGGCGCGCGGGATGACGCCGAAACAGGCTTCCCATGTGACGATGGACGAAGTCGGAACCGCCGTCGTCGCCATCTCGCTGGTGCTGATCGCCGTGTTCGTGCCGACAGCCTTCATCCCCGGCATATCGGGCCAGTTCTACCGGCAGTTCGCCGTGACGATCTCGGTCACCACCGCGATATCGGCCTTGAATTCGCTGACATTGTCGCCCGCCCTTGCGGGCATATTACTGAGACCCCACGACCACGAAACCAGGCGCACGAATATCGCCACACGGTTTGGCAGAGGTCTCGCGGACGGTTTCAATCGCGGCTTCGACAGGATGAGTTCCGGCTATTCATGGACCGTCCGGCATCTGGTCCGCAGTTGGGTCGGTTTGACGGCGGCGATGGTCGCCTTCGTCTGCCTGCTCGGAGCAACCTGGTACATGAGCACGCGCGTTCCCGCGGGCTTCATCCCGACCATGGACCAGGGTTACGCGATCGTCGTCATACAGCTTCCGGACGGCGCCTCGCTCGCGCGCACCGATGCCGTCGTCAAACAGGTGGGCGACATCGCCCGCACCGTGCCCGGCGTCGGCAACGCCGTGCAATTTGCCGGCTTCAGCGGCGCGACGTTTACCAATGCCTCGAATGCCGGCGTCGTCTTCGTGCCGTTCAAATCCTTCGCCGAACGCGAGGAAGGCGGTGAGAACGCCAACAAGATCATCGGCGAGCTTTACGGCAAGCTGCAGAGCATCCAGGAAGCCTTCATCATCGCCATCCCGCCGCCATCCGTGCGCGGCGTCGGCAATTCCGGCGGCTTCAAGATGCAGATTTCCGATCTTGAAAACGCCGACATGACGCGCGTGCTCGGCCTCGCCCGCCAGATGATGGGCGCGGCGGCCACGACGGAAGGGCTGACCGGTGTCTTTACGACATTCTCGGATGCAAGCCCGCAATATTTCCTGTCGATCGACCGCGACAAGGCGCGCTTCCTGAACGTGCCGATCCCCAACATCTTCAACGCGCTTTCGATCAATCTCGGCGTCGCCTACGTCAACGATTTCAATGCGTTCGGCCGCGTCTACCAGGTGCGCGCGCAGGCCGACCGGCAATATCGCATGGACAGGGAAGATATCCTCGCCCTGAAGGTTCGATCGGCGACCGGCGCCCTGGTTCCGCTTGGAACATTGATGGATATCCAGGATGCCAGCGGCCCGGCGCTTGTCCAACGCTACAACATGTACGTCTCGGTGCCGCTTCAGGGCAACCCGACGCCAGGCACATCGACGGGTGATGCCATCGCCAAGATGGAAGCGCTGGCGGCGAAGATCCTGCCGCAAGGGACCACCTTCGAATGGACGGAACTCGCCTATCAGGAGACCCATACCGGCAACACCGCCGTCTACATCTTCGCCCTGTCCGTCGTCTTCGTCTTCCTGGCGCTGGCGGCACAATATGAAAGCTGGGTTCTGCCGCTGGCGATCATTCTCATCGTGCCGCTTGCGGTGCTCGCGGCGCTGATCGGGGTCTCGCTGAGGGGAATGGACAACAACGTCCTGACACAGATCGGCCTGATCGTGCTGATCGGTCTTGCGGCCAAGAACGCCATTCTGATCGTCGAGTTTGCCAGGCAGGCGGAAGACGAAGGCAAGTCGCCGGTGGAAGCGGCCATCGAGGCCAGCCATCTTCGCCTGCGCCCGATCCTGATGACGGCATTCGCCTTCATCTTCGGCGTTCTGCCGCTTGCCATCGCCACCGGCCCCGGCGCCGAAATGCGCCAGTCGCTCGGCACCGCCGTCTTTTCGGGCATGCTTGGCGTGACGATCTTCGGCCTGTTCCTGACGCCGGTCTTCTACGTCGTGCTGCGCGGCTGGCGCCGCCGCCGGCCGGCAGAGAAATCGGTCGAGACCGTTGCGGTTGAGAGCGAGACGGTCTGATCCGCTTCGACAGCCGGCCGATAAGGCAGGCAGTCAGGTGGAAAACAGATGCACCTTACCTTGCCAGAGGCGGGCGACGGTCAGCTTGCCGCTGCGATAGGCGCGCGTATCGAGATTGAGCCGTCTCGGCCGTATGTCGGGCTCGTCGTTCGGCGTGTGACCGTGAACGACGAGCTTCGGCAACGGCACCCGGCTTTCGAGAAACCGCTGGCGGATCATGACCAGATCCTCGTCGGTCTGCTCGCCGAGCGGCAGCTTCGGATTGATGCCGGCATGCACGAAAATCACGCTTGGCGTCTCCAGCATGACAGGCATGGCCCGCATGAAATCGATATGCGTGTGCGGCAGCGACTGGCGGATGAAGGAATCGAGCTTCGCGCCGGAGGGAAAGACCAGCGGCAGATGCTCCGGATCGAGTCCATAGGATTTCAGCGACTCCGCCGAACCCATCCGCATCCACTCGTCATAGGAGATCCAGCCGTCGATATAGTCGAGCATGGCGATTTCATGATTGCCGGCAAGACAGATACGGTCGAAATCATCCGGCGGCGGCTCCATGAGGTGAGCGATGACCTGGGCCGATTCCGGCCCACGGTCGATATAGTCGCCAAGCGTTACAATCAGCTTGCGCCCCGGCAGCCGCGCGGCATCGCGCAGGATCGCCGCCTCGGCTTTCGCAAGCAGATCGTAGCGTCCATGAATGTCGCCGATCGCATAGGTCGGGATCGCGGCAATATCCAGCGTCAGACGTGGTCTCGACTGGCGTGCCATTTTCGAAACCTCGCCGTTGCGAGCAAGAGTATCGCTCATCATGTTTCTCAATCAAGGAAGCCCCACTTGACGGTAAGTAGAGGCGAAAAAAAGGCAATCAAGCTAGTAAGAAAATTCAAAGCCTTGGGGTTTTGTAGAAAAACCGGCCTTATCATTCGAGGGCCGATCCCTCACTCCTGTATCCCTGCCATCGGCGCGACAATCAGAGCGATTTTCGGAAAGCACGAGGCGCCGAGTCAACCTGTTGCAGCGTTCTTCGCCCATCCGAAAAGACGCGGAGCGCTGTAGGAAAGAGTGACCGATGGGAACGGTATCGCAGTTTCAGGTCAAAGTGAGGCCTCCTGCGCATCGCATCGAAAGTGAAGAGGAGGCGATATCCACCGCCCGCAGCCTCGCCGCCGCCTTCCGGCATCAGGCGAGCGAACGCGATATCAACCGCGTGCTGCCCTTTGCCGAACTCGACGCGCTGTCGGTTTCGGGACTGACGGCAGTCACTGTTCCGCCCGACCATCAAGGGCTCGACGTGTCGAACGCGCTGCTCGCTGAAATCGTCGCAATCATTGCCGAAGGCGATGCCTCGATCGGCGAGGCGCTGGAAAACCATTTTTGCGTGCTGGAAACGCTGCGCACCCAGGCAACTGAGGATCTGCAGGCATCGCTGTTTGCCCGTGTGCTGCTCGGTGACCGCTTTGCCGGCGCCACCTTCGCCGACGGGGCCGAGCTTACGGCCGAAGGCCCGGGCTGCCGACTGAGCGGGCGAACACGGCAAGCGCCCGGCATTTTATTTGCCGACTGGATCGCGGCTGCCGCCACCGCTCCACCCAGCCGCCTTGTGACGCTCTACCTCGCACGCAATGACGGAGGCCTGCAGGTGGTCGACGATTGGGACGGCTTCGGCCAGCGCACCAATGGCGCGGCGACGGCGATCGTCGGCACGCTTCACGTCAATGCCGATGCGATGGCGCCTGCCCCCTCCTCCGACGTTTCGACCGGCACCTCGCTCGGCCTGCTGCTCAAGGCAAGTGTCAGCCTGGGTATCGCCCGGGCCGCATGGAGCGATCTGATGGCGGCCATTGGCGATCGCGATACGGCGGTCCTTGCCCGGATCGGCGAACGCGCCATCCGCATCGAAGCGACCGCGGCAGCCTTGGAACGGGCTGGCCGCAAACTCGACATTGCCCAGGTCAATCCCGCAGAGGCGGCGATGGCGGAGGCACATTTCTCCGCCTCGGCGGCCGCGATCCTTGCCGGAGAAACGGCACTCGACACCGCAAACGCGCTGTTCGAACTGGCAGGGGAAACATCGGCCGGCATCGGACTCAATCTCGACCGGCATTGGCGCAATGCCCGCATTCATGCGCTGTCGCTACCGCGCGAGAAACTGGTGCGTGCCGCAGGCGAATATCAGTCGAAGCCCGGCGACGCCTAAAGCGCGTCGCATCAAACTTGATTCATGCGAGGCGCTTTAGCTCCTTGTTTTGATGCATGTCGTTATCCCGGAACCGCTACACACTTCCGGGCGACATGCATTCAATTCAGCTGGCGGCGGAGATCGGCAATGCTTCCTTGGTGCCGTCGATGCGGCCGCCGGTGGCGACGAATTGCTCGAGGCTCATATTGTCGAGAATGGCGGCGATCGCGTCACGAACATCGGTCATCGAGCGCCGCACCTGACAGGTTTCCGGATCGGCGCAGTCGTCGCAGGCCTCGTAAGCCGTGCGGCTGGCACAGCGGATCGGCGCTAAGGGCCCATCGAGCGTGCGGATGACGTGGCCGATGCGGATTTCGGAGGCCGGCCGCGACAGGGAATAGCCGCCGCCCGGCCCCTTTTTCGAGCGCAGGATGCCGACATTGCGCAGTTCGAGCAGGATGGTATCGAGAAACTTCTTCGGGATATTGTTGCGGGCGGCGATGTCATTGATGAAGGCGGTCTCACCCGGCGCCAGCCGCGCCAGATCCACCAGCGCCTTCAGCCCATATTTTCCCTTTTTCGTCAGCATCGTCGTTGCCCTGTAGAAAACGCAGTATTTATCCCGCCAATAGCAGGCAAATAGCGTCAAAAACGTGAACATACAACAAAATAGCTATTATTTATAGCTTATATCGGCAACGTCCACAGGCTGCCCGGCGACCTTGGAAGGAACGCCGAGCGCTGTAGCCTCGCTCAGATCGTCTTCAGCATGCCGCCATCGACGAAATAGGTGGAACCGATGCAATAGCTCGCGCGCTCCGAACTCAGGAAGACGAAGACGTTTGCCAACTCTTCCGGCGTCCCGAACCGTTTGGAGGCGGCGTGCTCATTGGCGACGCTCTGCAGATAGCCCTCCCAGTTCCCGCCGGTTTCGGCCGTCAACTGCTTGGCGGTCTTGATCCAATCGGGCGTCAGGATCAGGCCGGCATTGACGCAGTTGACGCGGATATTGTCCGGGATGAGCTCCGTGGAAAGCGTCTTCGAAAACATCATCAGCGCCGACTTGCTGACATTGTAGATCGGCTCGTACCAGAGCGGCTGGACGGCGCAGATCGAGGCATTGTGCAGGATGACACCGCCGCCGCGCCTCTTCATCTGCGGCGCGATGCCGCGCGCCAGCCGCACGGCGGCCATCACATGCAGGTCCCAATAGCTCTGCCACTTCTCGTCGGGCGCCTCCATCACCGTCTCGTTCGAGCCGGTACCGGCATTATTGATGAGGATATCGGCGCCGCCTTTTTCGGCCGCCGCGGCAATGATCGCCTCGGTTCCCGCAACCGTCGCCACATCAGCGGCAATAGCGGCGGCGCCGACGCCGTACTTCTCGGCGATCCGGGCGGCTTCCGCCTCGAGCCGTTCGCCGCCGCGGGCGGCCAGCACGAGATTGGAGCCCTCGGCCGCCAGCCCCTCGGCGATCGCCAAGCCAATGCCGACAGAGGCGCCTGTTATGACGGCGGTCTTTCCCTTCAGTCCCAGATCCATATTTTCCTCCGCGCAAGCGGCCGGCAGGTCCGGCCCGATGTGCCAAGTGTTCCGCCAATGAAACCGGGCGTCAAGCACTGAGACGCCTCTTGCGGCAGCCACCGATCTGTCGCAGCCTGCATCCGCACATGCGAGGAGTTTTCATGCGACGTTATTCAGCCTGCATAGAGTGGCTGTTTGCCGAAGAGGGCGACAGCTTTCCCGATCGCATCCGCCGCGCTCATGCGGGCGGCCTGACGGCGATCGAATTCTGGCGCTGGACCGACAAGGATCTGGACGCGATGGAGGCAGCACTTGATGAAACCGGTCTTGCCGTTACCAGCCTCGTCGCCGAGCCGATGATCGCGCTGACCGATGCCGGCAACCGGCAGGCCTGGCTGCTAGGTTTGGCCCAGTCTGTCGCCGCGGCAAAGCGTCTCGGCGCGCCGGTGCTGATTGCCCAGGCCGGCAACGATCTTCCGGGCGTGAGCCGCGAAGAGCAGCGCCGGGCGCTCACCGAAATGCTGAAGGCCGGTGCTGATATTCTTGCAGGCAGCGGTGTGCGCCTCGGCGTCGAGCCGCTCAACATCCGCATCGACCATGTCGGCTATTTCCTCGATTCGACCCGCGAGGGCCTCGACATCATCGATGAGGTCGCCCGTCCCGAGATCGGCATCGTCTACGACATCTACCATTCCGCCGTGATGGACGAACGCACTGAAGAGGTGCTCGACGGCCGTCTCGACCGTGTTTTCCATGTTCATGTCGCCGATCATCCCGGCCGCAACGAACCGGGCTCCGGCGGCATCGACCTTGCCCACCGCCTCAGCTGGATCTTCGCCAACGGCTATGACGGCGCCGTCGGCCTGGAATACCGGCCAACCAGATCCGGCGCCGACGCGGTCAGGGCGGCGATCGCCTCGCTCGGCGGCTAGGTCGAAGCCGCGCCTTCGGCAAAGGCTTCAAGCTCGGGGTCGAAATCGACCCCGACGACATTGTTGAAGACGGCGGTGGCCAGCATGATGCCGGCAAAGGCGACGAGATCGACCAGCACCTTGGTCTCATATCGTTGTCTCAGCTTCGCCCAGAGCTCGACCGGAACGGCGTTGGAATCGGCGACGATCGCCTTGCCGAAGGCGTGGAGCAAAGCCTCCTCCTCGGAAAATTCCAGCGCGTCGGGATCGAAGCCCTTGCGGATCAGCGCCCGGCGAAAGAAGGTGATGGCGATCTTCGATTTCGCCGCCTTCGAGATCGCATGCGAGAAGATCCAGATCTCGCGGTCGCTGATGACGGGATCGAGCTCGGCCCGCAGCGTGAACCACTCGGCATAGATGCGATGGGCGACCGGCGAATGCAGGAGAGTCCGCTTCATGTTGGTCATGCGTCCGCGCAGCCTGATCTCTTCATCATACGCCGCGCGAACCTCTTGCGAAGCCGTCTCGTAGTCGATTTGCGGGAGGTGGCTCATCGGGTGAAAAGCTTTCCTTGAAGATAAATCCACTTGGCCGCTGCGCGGCGCCTACCTAGATTGTTTACACCGAAGATGGAGGCAGCGCATGAGCGACGACCACGAGCATTCTCACATCGATTGGCGGGAACATGGCGTCAAGGTCATTCCCGGCAATTCGCTCGATCCCAGCACCGCGCAGACGCCGGGCATGAACCGCGCCACCGCCATCAACAATGCGCGCGCCGGCGCCGAGAAGATCTGGGCCGGCACCGTGACGATACATGCCAACGCCAAGACCGGCGCGCATCATCACGGCGATCTCGAAAGCATCATCTACGTCGTCAAAGGCAAGGCCCGCATGCGCTGGGGCGAGCATCTGGAATTTACCGCCGAGGCCGGCCCCGGCGACTTCATCTATGTCCCGCCCTATGTGCCGCACCAGGAAATCAATGCCAGCCGCGACGAGACGCTGGAATGCGTGCTCGTCCGCTCAGGCCAGGAACCTGTTGTCGTCAATCTCGATATCGAACCGGTGGAAAAGCCGGAAAACGTGCCCTGGATCGACCCGATCCATCGCTGATGCATACCGACGCCGTCAGGCGTGAACCGTATCCGCCCCGCTCATCTCAGGGTTTTCGATGATCCGGCCTGTATCGGCGGCATAAAGGTGGATCGCGTTGTGATCGATCGCGATGCCGATCGGATCACCCGACTTCACGGTCACGGCCTCGGTCAACGCCACGGCGAAGGGCAGCCCGTCGAAATCGGCATGGACGACACGGCTCGCACCGAGCTCCTCGATGAAGTCGGCCGTTGCCACCAAGGCCCCGGGCGCATCCGGCGCCACCAGACGGGCGGCCTCGGCGCGCATGCCGAGCACGACGCGTTTGCCTTTCAGCGATGCGGCGCGTTCGTGCGGCAGCGCGACCTTGCGGCTCTGGTCGTAGACGAACACGCCTTCATCGTTGATCGTGCCTTCGAGCAGGTTCATCGCCGGCGTGCCGACGAAGCCGGCGACGAAACGCGACACCGGATGATGATAGACCTCCTCCGGCGTGCCGACCTGCTCGACCCTACCGCCGTTCATCACCACCAGCCGGTCGGCCAGCGTCATCGCCTCGGTCTGATCATGGGTGACGAAGATCGAGGTGGCGCCGAGACGGCGATGCAGGCGGCGGATTTCGGCGCGCATGGCGATGCGCAGCTTGGCGTCGAGGTTCGACAGCGGCTCGTCGAAGAGGAACACCTTCGGTTCGCGGATCATCGCGCGCCCCATGGCGACGCGCTGGCGCTGGCCGCCGGAAAGAGCGGCCGGCCGGCGGTCGAGGAAGGGTTCGAGGCTGAGCGCCTTGGCAACCTCGGCGACGCGGCGGCTGCGCTCGGCCTTCGCCACACCGGCCACCTTCAAGGCATAACCGATATTCTCCGCGACCGTCATGTGCGGATAGAGCGCATAGTTCTGGAACACCATGGCGCAGCCGCGCTCGCGCGGCTCCAGCTGGTTGACGACGCGCCCGTCGATGGCAATGTCGCCGCCGCTGATTTCCTCGAGGCCGGCGATCATGCGCAGCAGCGTGGACTTGCCGCAGCCGGACGGACCGAGGATGACGATGAATTCGCCGGACTGAATCTCCAGGTCGACGCCGTGAACGACGGGTTGCTTGCCGTAGCTTTTCTTCACATCACGGATTGAGATCGGTGCCACAGGACTGCTCCTTCACTTCTCGGTGGAGATAAGGCCGCGCACGAACCAGCGCTGCATCAGGATGACGAGCAGCAACGGCGGCGACATGATGATAAGTGTACCGGCCATGGCGACGTTCCAGTCCGGCAGGCCGAATTCGGACGGGATGAGGGTCTTGAGCTGGGTCACCGCAATTCCGATATTCGGATCGGTGGTGACGAGCAGCGGCCAGAGATACTGGTTCCAGGCCCAGACGAACATGATGGTGAACAGCGCGATCATGTTCGAGCGCGACAGCGGCAGCAGGATGTCGATGAAGAAGCGGACGGCGCCGGCGCCATCCATCTTCGTCGCCTCGGCAAGCTCGTCCGGAACCGTCAGGTAGAACTGGCGGTAAAGGAAGGTGCCGGTCGCGGTGGCGACGAGCGGCGCCACGAGGCCGGTATAGGAATTCAAAAGGCCCCATTCGAGCTTGATCTGAATGCCGGACACCCAGGCGACCAGCGCGGTGATTCCGGTGATATCGAGGATCGTCTGGAAAGGCTGCAGCGCGTTGGCGGCAATCGAATAGGTCGGCACGATGCGCACTTCCAGCGGCAGCATCAGCGTGATGAAGATGATCCAGAAGATCAGGTGCCGGCCGCGGAAGCGGAAGTAGACGATCGAGAAGGCGGCCATGGCCGAAAGGATGACCTTGCCGGCGCCGACCGCAGTGGCGAAGATGATGCTGTGGATCAACTTGTTGCCGAGATCGGCGCGGGTCCAGGCAGCCTGCGCATTTTCCCAGAAATGCGAACCCGGGGTCAGCGGCAGCGGCACGCGATTGACCGTCTCCAGATCGAGCGTCGATGCGATGATGACGATGACGAATGGCAGAAGCGCGATCACCATGCCGAGCGCGAGAATGGTATAGCAGATGAAGTTGAATATCGGCGTGCGTTCGATCATGTCCGCGACCTCACTTGTAGTGCACGCGCCGCTCGATGAAGCGGAACTGGAAGATGGTGAGAAGAACAACGAGCGCCATCAGGATGATCGACTGGGCGGCAGCGCCCGAATAATCGAGCCCCCTGAAACCGTCGAAATAGATCTTGTAGACCATGAGCTCAGTCGCGCGCGCCGGTCCGCCCTGGGTCATGACGTCGACGATGCCGAAGGAATCCTGGAAGCTTTCGGTGATGTTGATGACGAGTAGGAAAAACAATGTCGGCGTCAGCAGCGGCAGCTGGAGATCCCACATGCGGCGCAGCGGCCCGGAGCCGTCCATGGCGGCCGCCTCGATCAGCGAGCGCGGAATCCCCTGAAGGGCCGAGAGGAAGAAGATGAAATTATAGCCGATATATTTCCAGGAAAAGGCGATGATGACGGCAATCATCGCGTCCTTGCCGTCGAGCGCCGGGTTCCACAGGCCGGGCCAGACATGGTTGATGACCGACAGGAGGCCGGCCTCCGGCGCCAGAATGAAGCGGAAGGCGAGTCCGAGGGCGGGCGCGGCAATCGCGTAAGGCCAGACGAAGACCGACCGGTAGATTTTGTGGCCGCGCAGTTCACGATCCGTCAACAGCGCCAGGATGAGCGCCATCCCCATGGCAATGGCGGTCGAGCTGAAGCCGAAGATCATGCTGCGGGTGATCGACTCCCAATAGATCGGATCGCTGAGCAGCTGCTTGAAATTGTCGAAACCGACCCACGCATTGCCGCCGCCCCATGGCTGCTCGAGCGTGAACGCCCAATAGAGCGCCTGCGCACTCGGCCAGTAGAAGAAGACGAAGATCAGCAGCAGCATCGGAAATGCGAAGAGCAGTCCGATCGTCGTCGAGGAGAAAGTGACGCGCTTTTCCATGAGTGGTCGTTTTCGCCATGATTGGTTTAGGCGCGGCGGCAGTTCGCATCCGCGACCGATGAGAAAGCTTGCAGAGACGCACCCGGCGCGCGCAAGCGGGCCGGGTGCGGCTGATACCAGCCGATCAGGGGAGCTGAACGTTCTTGTAGGTCTGCTGGAAGCGGCGCAGCAGCTGGTTGCCGCGTTCGGCAGCGCCGTCGAGCGAAGCCTGGACGTCGGCATTGTTGACGAAGATAGCCTGCAGGCCGTTGGCGAGCTCGGTGCGAACCTGCAGCAGACCGCCGAGGCGGATGCCGTGCGGCGCCGTATCGTCGGCGGGCGATGCGGTCAGGCTCTGGATGGCGAGTTCGCGGCCGGCGTACGGTGCCTTGTCGTAGAAGCCCTGCTTCTTCAGATATTCGAAGCCGGAGTTGCGAACCGGGATATAGCCGGTCACGGTCGACCAGGTGAGGGCTTCTTCCGGCTTGGCGATGAAGTTGAAGAAGGCAGCGGCAGCCTTGTATTCGGCGTCGGTATGCCCCTTCAAAACCCAGAGCGAAGCGCCGCCGACATAGGAGCTGTGGCGGGTCGCAGTGCCATAGGTCGGGAGCATGGCGACGCCCCAGTTCATGCCCTGCTTGGCGGTGCGGCCGATATTGCCGTGGTCGCCGACCGAGGTGAGGATGACCTGGCAATCGCCGGCGGCGAAGGCTTCGACGAAGGTCTGGCCGACGGCCTTGTTCTTGATGAAGGCAAGTTTGTTGTCGTACCAGGACTTGAGGTCCTTGATGTAGCTGACCAGCAGCGGGTTCTTGTTGTAGGTCAGCTCGGCATCGAGGCCTTCAAAGCCGTTCTTCTTCGTTGCGATCGCTTCGCCGTTGACGGCTTCGAACTGCTCGACGTACTGCCAGACTTCGTTGCTGGAGATGTCGAAGGCGAGCGGGCAGGCATAACCGGCATCCTTCAGAGCCTTGAAATCTTCGCCGGCTTCCTGCCAGGTGGCCGGAGCATGGTCCTTGCCGATCTTGGCGAAGGCATCCTTGTTCCAGTAGAGCAGTGCGGTCGAGGAGTTGAAGGGGAAGGAATACATCTCGCCCTTCGACGTCGCATAATAGTTTGCGATGCCGGAGAAATAATCTTTCCAGTCGACGGTGTAACCCATGTCGGTCATCAGCTGATTGGCCGGGTAGTAGGCGCCGGAAAGCATGATATCGAGCGTGCCGGCGTCGGAGACCTGCGCGATGGTCGGCTGCTTGCCGGCGCGGAAGGCGGCGATCGTGTTCTGCAGGGAAGCGTCGTAGCTGCCCTGGCTGGTGCAGACGACTTCGTAATCGGCCTGCGACTGATTGAAGCGATCGCACTGTTCCTGGACACGCTTTGCGATGTCACCGGAATTGCCGAACCAGAAGTCAATCTTGGTCTTTTCGGCGGCGGCAGCGGGACCGGCAAGAAACGCTGTGGCGAGAAGGGCGCCAACGGCGCCGAGAAGCTTGGATTGCATGAGAACCTCGAACGTAAAAGGGACGCGCACTTTCGGCGCACGCCCTATTAACTGGTCCATATTGCCGCGGCCAATGAATATTACATGACATGAAACGATCGAAATCGTGCCGTCACAAAACCTTCATTCGGATATTATTTGCCGCAGCCGAGGCTATATTTAGAGAAGCCCCGCCAGCCTCCCCAGCGCACTGCCGAACAATTATATTTGTATGCGAATATTTATGAATTTCAAGGGTTTTCAATATTTGCCTATATTGCAACGCAGCATCCTTATTCGGAGATACGGGCGCATGAAAACTTGCAAAACCGACTATCTCCCCGCCATTGCACTGGTGTGCAACGCCTGGTTTTAGCTCTGAAATTAGAGGAAATCCTTCAAAATTGCAGCGAACCGGGGATCGAATGCACGGCTGATCGGTCCGGCGGCAGCGCCGATCGCCACCGACCAGGGATCGGCCATGCCGGGCTGCAGGCGCGGCAGCATGCGGCCGGGTCGTTCGGCGATCGAGGGCAGCAGCGGGCCGATGGCGGCTATCAACTTGTTCACCAGCGCTTCCGGCGCGCTGCCGCAGAGGATCACGGTCTGCGGATCGAAGACCGTTTCAATGAGATGGATGCTCCAGCGCAGGTCCACCGCCGCCGCCTCGACCCAGGTCTCGATGCTTTGATCGCCCTTTGAGGCAAGGTCGTTGATGCGTGCATGCAGGTTAGGGTCGGCGGGATCGGCCGCGAGATGCTGATAGAGCGAGGCGAGCGAAGCGCGATGTTCGAGCGGCGTCGATTTGCCGTCGGCAAACAGCAGCGCCATGCCGATCTCACCGGCATTGCCGTTGGCGCCCCGGTAGAGCTCGCCATTCAGAATGATGCCGGCACCGATGCCGTAGCCGACGAAAAGGCAGACGGCATGATCAAGGCCATGGGCGGCTCCCACCATGCGCTCGGCAGTCGCCGCCGCCGCGGCATCGTTCTGCAGGCCGACATCGAGCCCGGTGCCGGCCGTCAGCGTTTCCAACAGCGGAAACTTCTGCCAGGCCTCCATCATCCACGGATCGTCGCCGCTGCCGGCGACCCCGAAGGGTCCCGGCATGGCGGCACCGAGGCCGACCAGCCGCTTTTCCGACTGCTGGACGATGCCGGCAAGCCTGGAACGAACATCGGCGACGAGATCGAGGATGACCTTTGTTCCCGTCGACGGGCCTCCGGGCGGAAGGCCGGCTTCTGCGCGCACGAGAACGCTGCCGATGAGATCGACGGCGACCGCCCGCGTCACATGCCGATCGATCTGCAGGCCGATCGCGAAGGCGCCTTCGGGCACCAGCCGGTAGGGCGTCGAAGGCTGCCCCCTGCCCTTGCGCACCGGCTCCTGCGAGCGGACGAGCCCATCACGCTCGAGTTCCTCGATGATATTGGACACCGTTTGCTTGGTCAGCCATGTCGCCCGCGCCAGATCGGCCCGTGAAAGCTGACCATTGATCCTCAAGGCATCGATCATCACGCGCCGGTTATGCGCGCTGGTGCCTTCGTGATTGGTGCCGCTCTTGGCCCGGATCGGCCTGCTGTCATTCATGTGCAATTGCCTCTTGACTCCAGTAGAATGTTGAAGAAGTAATAAGTCAAGACAATTGACTTAATAAGGGACCGGAGAGTTCCAGGGAACGCAGGACGCCGACAACGGCTCCGACGACGCTCCGAGACGATTTCTCGACACCGATGGCGCAGGCCCTCGGCAATGCGCAAATGTCAAAAACTGGAGGCTGCAATGCTGAAATCCTTTACCAAGACGCTTCTGGGTGCGGCTTTGATCGGCGCATCTCTTGCACCGCACGCTTTCGCCGAGACGACGCTGAACGCGCTTTTCATGGCGCAGGCCGCTTACAGCGAGGCCGATGTGCGCGCCATGACCGATGCCTTCGCCAAGGCGAACCCTGATATCAAGGTCAATCTCGAATTCGTCCCCTATGAAGGCCTGCACGACAAGACCGTGCTGGCGCAGGGTTCCGGCGGCGGTTACGACGTCGTGCTCTTCGACGTCATCTGGCCGGCCGAATATGCCACCAACAAGGTGCTGGTCGACGTCTCCTCCCGCATCACAGAGGAGATGAAGAAAGGCGTACTGCCGGGCGCCTGGACCACCGTGCAATATGACGCCAAATATTACGGCATGCCGTGGATCCTCGATACCAAATACCTGTTCTACAACAAGGAAATCCTCGAAAAGGCCGGCATCAAGGCGCCGCCGAAGACCTGGGACGAGCTGACCGAGCAGGCCAAGACCATCAAGGACAAGGGTCTGCTCGCCACCCCGATCGCCTGGAGCTGGTCGCAGGCCGAAGCGGCGATCTGCGACTACACCACCCTCGTCAGCGCCTATGGCGGCGATTTCCTCAAGGACGGCAAGCCGGCCTTCCAGACCGGTGGCGGCCTCGACGCCCTGAAATACATGGTCGGGAGCTATGCCTCCGGCCTGACCAATCCGAACTCCAAGGAGTTCCTGGAAGAGGACGTCCGCAAAGTCTTCGAAAACGGCGATGCCGCTTTCGCGCTGAACTGGACCTACATGTACAACATGGCCAACGACCCGAAGGACAGCAAGGTCGCGGGCAAGGTCGGCGTCGTGCCGGCGCCGGGTGTCGCCGGCAAGAGCGAGGCTTCGGCCGTCAACGGCTCCATGGGCCTCGGCATCACCTCCGCCAGCAAACATCCCGACGAGGCCTGGAAATACATCACCTTCATGACCTCGCAGGCGACACAGAACGCCTATGCCAAGCTCAGCCTGCCGATCTGGGCCTCCTCCTACGCGGACCCGGCCGTTACCAAGGGCCAGGAAGAGCTGATCTCGGCCGCCAAGGTCGGCCTTGCCGCCATGTATCCGCGCCCGACGACGCCGAAATATCAGGAACTTTCGACGGCGCTGCAGCAGGCGATCCAGGAATCGCTGCTTGGCCAGTCGACGCCTGAGGACGCACTGAAGTCGGCCGCCGACAACAGCGGCCTCTGAGCCCGGCATGAACCCCGGGCGGCGCCTGTCGTCGCCCGGCTCGATAACCTAAGAATGAAAAAGGGTCGCCTCGATGTCGGGCACATGGCTGACAACGCGCGCGTGGCTGTTGATGCTGCCGCTTCTCGTGGTCATGATCTCGGTCATCGGCTGGCCGCTGGTCGATACCGTCGGCCTCTCCTTCACCGATGCCAAGCTCGTCGGCACCGGCGGCAATTTCGTCGGCATCGACAACTACGTGAAGATGCTCTCCGGATCGAATTTCCAGCGCACGCTCGTCACCACAGCATGGTTCGCGATCGTCTCGGTCGCCGCCGAGATGGTGATCGGCGTGCTTGCCGCCCTCCTGCTGAACCAGCAGTTCCGCGGCCGCACCGCGCTGCGCGCCTTGATGATCCTGCCCTGGGCGCTGCCGACCGTCGTCAACGCTACGCTCTGGCGGCTGATCTACAATCCTGAGTACGGTGCGCTCAACGCCGCGCTGACGCAGCTTGGTCTGCTCGATGCCTATCGCTCCTGGCTCGGCGAGCCGGGCACGGCGCTGGCGGCCCTCATCGTCGCCGACTGCTGGAAGAACTTCCCGCTGGTGGCGCTGATCGCGCTTGCCGCGCTCCAGGCCGTGCCGCGCGACATCACCGCCGCCTCTCTGGTCGACGGCGCCGGCGCTTTCGCCCGCTTCCGCTTCGTCATCCTGCCCTATCTCGCCGGCCCGCTGATGGTGGCGCTGGTGCTGCGCACGATCGAAGCCTTCAAGGTCTTCGACATCATCTGGGTCATGACCCGCGGCGGCCCGGCCAACAGCACCCGCACGCTGTCGATCCTCGTCTATCAGGAAGCTTTCTCGTTCCAGCGGGCGGGCTCCGGCGCATCGCTGGCTCTGATCGTCACGCTGCTGGTGACGCTGCTTGCCGCCGGCTATGCCGCCCTAGTGCGCAAGACCGCCGGGAGTGCGGCCTGATGGAACGCCAAAATCCGCTCTTTTCCGCCTTCATCCATGTCTGCGCGCTGCTGCTTGCCGCCGTCATCCTGGCGCCGATCCTGTGGCTCTTCATCATGAGCATCTCGCCGGCCGCCGACCTTGCCGCAAAGCCGCTGCGCTGGTGGCCGCAGACAGCGGATTTCTCCCGTTACGCCGTGCTGCTTTCGACGCTGGAGAACAGTGCCGGCGCCGCCTTCACCTCGTCGCTGCGCAACAGCATCGAGGTGGCGGGCATGGCGACGATCGCCGCCATCGCGCTCGCCATTCCGGCCGGCTGGGCCGTGTCGCGCACGCCCTCGGTGGGGTGGTCGCTGTCGATGGTGATCGCCACCTATATGCTGCCGCCGGTGGCGCTCGCCGTGCCGCTCTATATGGGGCTTTCTCATCTCGGCATGCTGAACAACGTCTTCGGCCTTGCCTTGGTCTATCTCACCATCCTGGCGCCCTTCACCACCTGGCTGATGAAATCCGGCTTCGATTCCATCCCGCGCGAGATCGAATCCGCCGCGATGATCGACGGCGCCGGCCTGTTCCAGACGCTGAGGATCATCACGCTGCCGCTCGCCGCCCCTGTGGTCGCGACATCGAGCCTCTTCGCATTCCTGCTTGCCTGGGATGAATTCTTCTATGCGCTGCTCTTCACCTCGGACCAGCGCGCCAAGACGCTGACCGTCGCCATTGCCGATCTCGCCGGCGGGCGCGTTTCCGATTACGGACTGATCGCCACGGCAGGCGTGCTCGCCGCCCTGCCCCCGGTGCTGATCGGTCTCGTCATGCAACGCGCCCTGATTTCAGGGCTTACCAGCGGCGGCGTCAAGGGATGACGATGACAACAGACAGAATCCGGCCGGCCGGACTTGCGGCGATCGATCGCGAAATGGCGCGCCAGCACGCCGATGCGATCGCCTCTTATGAAGCCGCCGCCCCCATGGCGGCAAGAGCTGCCGCCTCGCTGAAGAAGACCGGACGGCTACTTTTGATCGGCATGGGCGGCTCGCATGCGGTCAACCGCGCCGTCGAGCCGCTCTACCGCGCCCTCGGCATCGAGGCCGTCGCCCTGCCGCTCTCCGAGCAGCTCGGCCAGCCGCTGCCGATCGCCGGCAAGACAATCTTCGTCACCTCGCAATCCGGCGAGAGCGCTGAAGTGGTGCGCTGGTTCAACGAGACCGGCGGCACGCAGGAGACCTTCGGCCTGACGCTCGAAGGCAGTTCCTTCCTCGCCAGAACCGCCCCCTCACTGATCGGCAGCGGCGGCACCGAACTCGCCTTCGCCGCTACCCGCAGCCTGACCGTGACCTTCGCCCTGCATCTCGCGATCTTGGCCGCTCTCGGTGAAGATCCCACGGGCGCACTTGCCGTCCTCAAGACGCCCGAAGACCATGACGTCTCAGCGGCGCTTGCCGCACTCGAAACCGTCTCGACCGTCGTCACCTCCGGCCGCCGCCTGCAAGGCGTCGCCGAGGCTTTGGCCCTCGGGCTGGCGGAGCTTTCGCGCCGCCCCTGCTTTTCTCTCGAAGGCGGCCAGCTGCGCCATGGTCCGATGGAGATGCTGGGACCGGAGATCGGCCTCGTGCTGTTCCGCGGCCTGGACGGGACATCAGGCCTCGTCACCGCCATGGCGGTCTCCGCCGTCGAGACCGGCGCGCCTGTCGTCCTGTTCGACGCCTCGAACGAAGCCGCGGTCGCCGGGGCGGTGACGATCCGTTTTGCCCCGGCGACGGGCCTCGCGGCGATCTTCGCCATGCTGCCGGTTGCCCAGCGGCTGATGATCGCCTTCGCCGACGCCCGCGTGGAGAATGCCGGAACGCCTGTCCGGTCCACCAAGATTACCCGGAGTGAATGAATGCGGCCGCTTGCAGTCATCGGCAACGTCAATGTCGATCTCATCCTCGGACCGGCCGCCCCCTGGCCGAAAGCCGGGACGGAAATCATCGTCGATCATGACGAGCTCAGGGTCGGCGGATCGGCCGGCAACAGTGCGCTCGCCTGGCAGGCGCTCGGCATCGAATTCGAGATTGCCGCCAATATCGGCAGCGACCAGTTCGGCCGCTGGCTGGCGGAAGCCTTCGGTCATCGTTCCAGAAATTGGCCGGTGCGCCCCGAGAGAACGACGCTTTCCGTCGGCATCACCCATCCGGACGGCGAGCGCACCTTCTTCACGACGACCGGCCATCTGCCACGCTTCAGCCTCGCGGACGTCTTCGCGGTCATCGACGGCGAAAGGCTGCGCGGCGGTTACGCGCTTCTCTGCGGCGGCTTTCTGACCGACGACCTGGCGAGCGAATATGACGCCTTCTTCGACTGGGCCGACAGCCACGACATCACCGTCGCGCTCGATACCGGCTGGCCGCTCGACGGCTGGACCGAAAAAAATTGCGATGCCGCCCGCGCCTGGCTTTCCCGCAGCGGCATCGCCCTCCTGAACGAGGTCGAGACGACGACGCTTGCCGGCGTCAACGATCCGATCGAGGCCGCCCGTGAGATCAGGTCGCATATGCCGGAAGGCGCGATCGTCGTCGTCAAGCGCGGCCCGGACGGCGCCGTCGCGATCGGGCCGGATGGCCTCTCGGTGTCGGCGGCCGCGCCCGTCGTCAAGGTCGTCGATACGATCGGCGCCGGCGATGTCTTCAACGCCGGTTTCCTCGCCGCGCTCGCAAAGGATGAACCTCTGGTTTCCTGCCTGAGAGCGGGGACCGAGGTCGCCTCGCGCGCCATCTCCACCCTTCCCCGCAGCTATGGCGAGCCATCGTCTCCTCAGGAGCCCGTGTCATGAGCGCGCTCAGCATCCAAAACATCCGCAAGACCTATGGCGAGGTGGAGACGCTGAAAGGCATCGACATTTCCCTGGAAAGCGGTGAGTTCCTCGTGCTGCTCGGCTCGTCGGGCTGCGGCAAGTCCACGCTGCTCAACATCATCGCCGGCCTTGCCGAGGCAACCAGCGGCGATGTCAGGATCGGCGGGCGGTCGGTGCTCGGCGTGCATCCGAAGGACCGCGACATCGCCATGGTTTTTCAATCCTATGCGCTCTATCCCAATCTGACGGTGCAGCGGAACATCGGTTTCGGCCTGGAAATGCGAAAAGTGCCGGCGCCCGATCGCGACAAGGCGGTGCGCGACGCCGCCAAGCTCCTGCAGATCGAAAATCTCCTCGACCGCAAGCCGAGCCAGCTCTCCGGCGGCCAGCGCCAGCGCGTCGCGATCGGCCGGGCGCTGGTGCGCAAGCCGGAGGTCTTCCTCTTCGACGAGCCGCTTTCCAATCTCGACGCCAAGCTGCGCATGGAGATGCGCACCGAGATCAAGCGGCTGCACCAGATGCTGAAGACCACGGTCGTCTATGTCACCCATGACCAGATCGAGGCGATGACGCTGGCAAGCCGCATCGCCGTCATGCGCGACGGCCGCATCGAGCAGCTCGGCACGCCCGAGGAGATCTACAACCATCCGGCAACGCTCTATGTCGCCACCTTCGTCGGCGCCCCGCCGATGAACCTGCTGAAGGCGACAGTGCGCGATGGCCGGCTCGCGATTGCAGGTTCCGATGCCACTCTGCCCCTGCCCGCCCGTTTCCGCGATGCGGCCGGCAACGGCCGCGATCTCGTCCTCGGCATCCGTCCCGAGGCGCTTCGCACCGACGGCGTCGGCCTATCGATCGAGGCAACCGCGGAGGTTTCGGAACTGACCGGCCCCGAACTGGTCGTCACCGCCTTTGCCGGAAATCAGCGGCTGATGGCCTGCCTGCCGCCGCGCACGCCGATCGGCGACAACGAAAAACTGACCCTCTTCTTCGACGAGGAGGCAATGCATCTCTTCGACCCGGAAACGGGTCTCAGCTGCCGCCGCACACAATAGGCCGGTCGGACGCCGTGAGCTGTCGTTCAATTCGCCGCGTCGGCAGGCTTTCGCTTGTAAACATGGATATAGTCGACGAGCAGAATGGAAGGGTTCGGCGTTTCATCGATCGGCCATCCCGAGCCGAGCGCCAGATTGACCAGCGGATAAAACGGCATGTGAAACTCCTTCGGCGTGTCGAAGCTCCAGAGGTACTGGCGATCCAGATAGAAGGTGGTCTTGTCGGCTTGGATATCGACGCCGTAGGTATGATACTCGCTGTTTAAGATTCCGTCCTCGACCGTTTTCCAATAGCCGCCGGTCGAGTTCTGGCCGCCCTGGCTCTGACGCCAGATATGAAAACCCATGCTGAATTCGTAGGGCGCGCGGCCGTAATATTCCAGCACGTCGATTTCGGCGGTGTATTTCGACCGGTCGAGCCCGATCAGCCAGAAGGCCGGCCAGACGCCCTTGCCCGGCGGCAGCTTCATCCGTGCTTCGAAATAGCCGAACTGCTGCGAGAAACCTTCGCCCTTCGGGTTCACCGACGACAGCAAGCCCGAGCGCCAGGTGCCATCGGCCTCCTTGCGCGCTTCGATCTTCAGAATTCCCTGGTCGGTGGTAAACGGAAAGCCGGGAGCCGGATCGGTGAAGCGGGCATCACCGAAATCGCCATTCCAAGGCGTATGGGCGATCCAGCGTGAGCTTTTCTCTCCCCAGGCCGAAACGTCGAGGCTGTCGAAACTCTCCTCGAATGTCAGCTGGTATGCATCGATATTGAGCGGTTCCTGGGCCACGCTGGGCCGGCCGGGCAACGCCCCCAGACCGAGAACGACGAGCAGACCGAGCCCTTTGGCAGATATCCCGTAACGCATTGTTACTCCTTTAAAAACGCCGAACCAATCATTGCGCTGCACTTTTCCCGATCATGAAGTGAGAACCCCGTTTCGTCGCGGCATGAGCCTTTGAACGACGATCGTTTCGATACCATCAGGCCTTCCGACCATCTGCCACAGCAGCAAGGCGACAACCCAGAAAATGCCCGCTGCCACCCCGCCGCAAAGCGCGACGCAGACGATAAGGGTGACACCGACGGGCATGGCGACGAGCATCGGCTCCATCCAGAGCAGGAAGGCGATCATCGGCAGGCTCGCGGCCAGCGGCCGGCAAAAGGAATTCAATTGCGCGGCAAAACTCGCGCCGATCAGCCGCCGCGTAATGACGAGCGACGCGCCGTAGGCGACGAGGACTGCCACGATCCGCGCGCCGAGCGCCCCCGCCACCTGAAAATAAGCGATGCCCAGAATGGTGACCGGCACCCTCACGGCGAACTCGACAAACATCCTGAGAGCGACATAACGGGTATTGTTCATGACCATGGCCAATGGCGGCATCATGTTCGTGGGAAGACCGAGCAGGCTGACAAGGCACAGCCATTGCAGGATCGGCGCCGACGATGCCCATTTCTCGCCGACGAGGATACGCACGGTCGGTTCGGCGAGAAGGGCAAGCGCGATGAGAACGGGTGCCGCGACGAAGGTGATTGCATTCGTCGCCTTCAGATAGGCGGCAATCAGGTTGCGGCGGTCTTCGACCGTGGAGAAGGCCGCCATCAGCGGGCGCAGCAACGGTCCGACAAAGGTTTGATACGGAATAGCCGCGATATTGTCGGCGACGCTGAAGGCGCCGAACGTCGACAAGCCCGTAAAACGCGGCAGAAGCAGCCGGTCCAGCTGCCAATTGATCGAATTCAGCACCTGCGACACGGTATTCCAGCTGATCATGTCCTGAAAATGCTTCCATTCGGAAAGGCTGAACGTCGGTCGCATTGGCGCAAAGACATAGGAGGTGATCATCGCCGCCGTCGGGCCGGCGACCGCTCCGATCGCCAGCCCCCAATAGCTGCCTGTCGCCACAGCTACACCCACCCCGAACAGCAATGTCGATCCCTTGGCGATGAGATCGAGCGCGAATTCGCGTTTGAAATCGAACCGCTGCATGAAAAGAACCATGCGCGGGCTGATCATGCTGCGCATGGCAGGCGCGATCGACAGAACGGCGACAAGGGCGAAAAGCCGGGAATCGTCGTAAATGAGCGCCATTGGCCAGGAGATGGTCATCATCAGCAGGCTGATGGCGAGCCCCCTCAGCAGGCTGAGAGTGAAGGCCGTGGCGAACATCTCGTCCGAAGGCGACGATTGACGCATCAGCGCCTGCGTCAACGGCAGGTCCAGGACCGCCTCGACGATGACCAGGACCGACGTCGCGATGGCGACCAGGCCGAAATCCGCAGGGCTCAGCAGCCTTGCCAGGACAAGGAGGCTGACGAAATCGAGCATCCGCGCGAGGAATTTTCCACTGATGGTCCAGATGCTCGCCGTCGCCGTCCGCTGAGATACGCTTGACATGATCTGCTTATCTATTCCTCGTCGAGAGGTTGAGACGGTTTCGGTCGGGGCGCGGCAAAGCGGGCTGCTGCGTTCCTTTCGCTTCAGCCCGGCCGCCTTGCGAAGACGCCGGCAGATCCGCCTTCATGGCTGGACAGCTGTTGCTCGATGAGACCGGACAGACGATCACGGAATACGGCGGAGGAGAATTTCAGCGAGTGCGCGCGGATGGCATGTGGATCGATATCGTCCTCGACCTCTTCGAATGCTGCCATCGTTTCCAGAAGGGCTTCCGTCGTCTGCTCAGCGAAGCGAAAGCCGACCTGCGGCGCGGACACGGTTTCCCGGGCGCCGCCGGCATCGAAGGCCAAAACCGGCCGCCCTGACGCCATCGCTTCCACCGGCAGGATGCCGAAATCTTCCGTGCCCGGAAACAACAGCGCGCGGCATCGCGACAGGTGGTCGCGCAGCACGTTGAAGGGCTGATGGCCGAGAAACTCGACCGTCGGTCCGGCGATCGACTTCAGATAAGGGAGTTGTTCGCCCTCGCCGATCACCACCAGGTTCCGGCCGGCCTCGGTGCAGGCGCGCACGGCGATATCCGGCCGCTTATAGGTGGTGAGCTGTCCCGCATAGAGGTAGAATTCGCCTTTCCCCTTGCCCACCGCAAAATCGTCGATCGCAACCGGCGGATGGATGACGACGGAGTCCCGGTCGTAGAAGCGGCGGATGCGGCTTGCGACATAATCGGAGTTGGCGACGAACACATCGACGCGCGAGGACGTCGTCACATCCCAGGCGCGCAGCATGGGCGCGGTAAGCGACATCAAGGCGCGCCCCACCCAGGGCAGGCCATGGCGATAGACATGGAACTGATCCCAGATGTAGCGCATCGGCGAATGGCAGTAGCAGACATGGAGAGCGTCGGCGCGCGTGATGATGCCTTTGGCGGGCCCGGATTCGCTCGACAGCACCAGGTCGTAATCCTGCAGATCGAACTGCTCGAGCGCGAAGGGCATCAGCGGCAGCATCTTGGTATAGTGCCGCTGGGCGCCGGGGATCTTCTGCAGGAAGGACGTGCGGATGTTCCGCGTCTTCAGAAAATCGCTGATGCGATCCCGGTTGCAGACGAGGGTGAAAATATCGGCCTGCGGAAACATCCGGCACAGCTCTTCGACAACCTTCTCGCCACCGCGCATCGAAACGAGCCAATAGTGCACAATGGCGACGCGAAGTTTCCCGGTCTCTTTTGTGCTTCCGGCCTCGGCGGCGCGTCTTTTCGCCATGACGGGCGCATCGGCAAGAAATGCCCTCGCGTCGGGAAGAGAGGTCGTTGCTTTAAGGGTCAACTGAATACTCCTTGTATCGCCGCGCCGTCTGCCGGCTCGGAAACCGCATTCGTCGAAATCAGGCTGTGGTATTCGGCAAGCAGCGCATCGCGCCATTCCTCATGTGTCGAGGCGAGATCCGGCGACATCAGGAAAGCCCGCTCGCTCATGGCGCGAACCTCTTGCGCTGGCATTTGGCTGAATCGCCTCAAACTATCGGCAAAGGCGCTTTCATCGGCCGTATCGCAGGCAAGCGCCATGCCGGCTCTTTCCATTTCCTCGGCGAGAAAGGCGCTGCGCGACATGATGACCGGCAGACCGCTCCTGGCCGCTTCGATCGCGACGAGACCGAACGGCTCGGGATAGCGCGAGGGCATCAACAGCGCACGCGCCTTGCGGATGATCGGGCCGATCTCCGCATGCGACTGCCAGCCGAGCGCCCTGACGTGATCTCCCGACACTGCGATCCGCGGCATCAGCGGCCCGTCCCCGATCACGCAGAGCCTGACGCCGGCTTTGCGCGTGGCGGCGACGGCGTCCTCAACGCCCTTCTCCTCGTCCAGCCGTCCGATGAACACGAACTCGTCGTTGGCCTCCGCCTCGATGCGTTTGATGGAGAGGGGAGCGACGGGATTGCGGATCGTCGTCAGCCGTTCCGGCCGATAGCCTGCGCCGACGAGAAAGCTCGCCATCTTCTCGTGCAGCAGAATGATCCGGCCGAAATCGGCCTGCCCCTTCAAGAGCCGGAGGATATTCGAGCCGCGGGCGACCCGCCACAATTTGTGCGAATAACTTCTCTTGTCGCAAGCCGTCGCCATGCAGCTTCCGCCGAGCGGGCGTCGCAGGCAGACTTCCTGCGCCTGATAGTCGAAGAAGGCGCCGTTCGGGCAGGCCGTGAAGAAATCATGCGCGTGAACCACGCATCGTCCGGCGACCGGCGCCAGCGCCCTGAAAATCGCGGGAGACAGGATCTGGTGCCAGCCGTGTACATGGTAGACGGTGTTGGCGGTATCCTTTTCGGCAATCCAGTTCGCCACCATGCGGACGGCGGCGCCATTGTGAATGCCGGTGACGAACGCCTTCGCACGCTCGGCGCTGAGCAGGTCGCAGCTGTTCAGCCCGACCATCGAGACCCCGAGTGCGGCAAGCTCCGCATTGGCGGCGTCATCCCCGCAAATATAGGTCACGGGAATGCCGAGCCCGCGGAAAAGCTTGGCAGACAGCACCGCCAGGCCTGTCGCGCCGCCTCTGGCCACCGAATAGTCGTCGATGACGACCACGCGATCGATCTTTGCCGCGCGGGGGCCGGGAAAGCGGCCGACGCTTATTGCGGTGGATCGGATGCCCTCGGAAAGCGACGGGCGCATTACTTCACCGAAACCGCGCCGTTGGCACAGGCCTCCAGCGCCTTGCGGTTGAGAATGCGGATCTTACCCTGCCCTCCGTCGATGATCTTGCCTTCCCGCAGGCGCCGAAGGCATTGATTGACCTTCTCGCGCGACGCCGGCAGCGTTGCGGCCAGGTCATTTTGCGAGATGATCAATTCGTCCCCGCTGTTTGCCGGGTCTTTTCCATAAACAGCCGAAAGCCGCAGCAGCGTGCTGGCCAGCCTCGACTGCAGGCTCGACGCCGCATTCGCGATGATCCGGAGCTCGAGCTCCGAAATACGCGCCAGCGCCCTGGAAAAGACCTTTTCGCGGAAGCTGGGATCGCTGGCATACATGTCGCGCAGCAGCCGACCTTCGAAGAAATGCAGCTCGCAGTTGGAGCCGGCTCGATATTCGAGGCTCAGCGTCTGCCTGCGCAGAACTTCAAGCTCGCCGATCAGACCTGATTTTGGAATGATCTCGACAATGAATTCCCTGCCGTCGGGCAGCATCGTGCTTGCGCTGACCACCCCCGAATGCACGCGCGCGAACATGTCGATCAGGACGCCAGCCCCGGCAATCACCTCGCCGCGCCGGAAACGCCGGACGCTCGACCGGCAGGAGAGAAATTCATCGTCGAGCACTATGCGGCTGCCGAGATGAATGCCGCTGGTGGCCGATATCGCCGCCTTGCCGATGCCGGCCCGACGATCTGATGCGTGTGTCACCCCGTCCATGCGCATAACTCCAATACTCGAATAACGATTAAGCATGCTGCACTGCATCATCTATATTGGCTTAATACCCAAGTCAAATAACATCGCCGATGGGCAGTGTAAAAATTGAGACTACATTTAGATTAAGAAGGAAAATACATTATTTATGACGATTAAAATATCGATATGCCAAAATAATGACCACATTATTTCATGCATCTGCCTATTGAAAAGTCCTATCAATCAAAAAGCGGAAATAACCCAAATTTGGATATCCAGAAATGGAAATGGTGCTTTGTAGATTAATCACCCAAGGAGAGCTAGATTCTTATTTAGAATGAAAATAAATCGATCGAGGTACAATCGGAATTCTCTTCTACCGTTTTAGTAGCATAAAGAATTTATTAAGGATTATGACTTTGGTAACAGACATCCAGAGTGCGGCGCAGCAAACTTTGAACGGTTCTTAATCGGAAAGTTTTGGAGACCCCCGATGGCATGGGAAGCACATAGTTTCGAGGCATGGTCGCGTGTCGGACGGCCTGCGAAAAGCGGCGACATCCATGCGTCCCAGCCTGGTGCAGCAGCCAGAGCATCCAAGCGCGCCCTCGACCTTCTGTTGGCGATCACCGCCCTTATCCTGCTTTCCCCGCTTCTGCTGCTCGTCGCAATGATCGTGAAGTGCTCCGACCGCGGCCCGGTCTTTTATTCCCATACGCGCATCGGTTTCGGCGGAGCCCCGTTCGGATGCCTCAAATTTCGCACGATGAAGACCGATGCGAGCGTTCAGCTTGCCGAATTGCTGCAGAACAGCCCGGCTGCGCGCAGCGAATGGGAAGCGACGCACAAGCTGAAGGATGATCCGAGAATCACGGCCGTCGGCGATATCCTGCGGCGGTCGAGCCTCGACGAGCTCCCCCAGCTGTTCAATGTCCTGCGTGGCGAAATGAGCTTGGTCGGCCCCCGGCCGATCACCGCCGAGGAATTGCCGCGCTACGGCGAGCACATATGGGCCTACATGGCCGTCCGTCCTGGACTGACCGGTCACTGGCAGACCAGCGGGCGCAACGATGTCAGCTACGAGCATCGGGTTTCGCTCGACGTTCACTACCTCAACAACTGGTCGTTCGGCCGGGACTTGATCATCATCGCCAAGACCATCCCCGCTCTGTTTTCGCAGCGTGGCTCGTACTGAGCATTCAAATGAGAGAGCTGCCGATCCTGCCCGAAGTCGGAAGATACGCTGCTCTCCCCGTCCCCTCCAAGCTGCCAGTACCTCGTTGCTCCGTAATCTCGCCATTTTGGACTAGGACGACATGACCTCAAGCACGATCTTCAGCGGTGTTTCCCCCCTATCCCTGCCTGCCGCCGCAGCCGCTGGCGGGAACGCGCCGCTGACCCTGCGGGACATGCTCTTTTTTCTCAGAATGCGCTGGCTATGGATCGTGGCCACGACCTTTGCCTTTCTTGCAATGGCCGGCAGCTACCTTATCACCGCCGCGCCGACTTACGTTGCCACCACGCAACTTGTGATCTTCCCCCAGGTGAACAGCTCCGAGGCTCAAAGAGCCTTCGCGGAAGACGCCTTCATAGAAGGGCAGCTGGAGATTGCCCGATCGAGCGATGTCATCGGCGGGACGGTAAGAGCGCTCGATCTTGATAGCGATCCCGACTTTGTCGATTGGAAACCTTCGCTGCTCGACAAGACGAAGGAGTGGCTTCTGGGAATTTCTGCTCAAGTGGATACGGGGCAGGACGCGGCAGGCATGCGAACGAGTGAAACGCCGCCCAGACCGCGCACAGAGGAGGAACGGCTCCACGACCTGGCAATCGCCACGCTGCAGAGCATGATGGACATACGCCGGATCGGGAGTTCGACGATCATCGAGATATCGGCTGCAGCATCGAGCCCTCAGAAGGCCGTCGCCATCGCCGATACGCTCGCCAGGCAATATATCCAGAAGAATATCGCAATGAAGGCCGATGCTTCCCGCCAATATAGCGACTGGCTGGAAAAATTCATCAGGGAGCAGCAGCGCGGGCTAGCCGATGCCTCCAGCGCCCTGAACACATTCAACAGCAATCCGCGCGACCAGTTCAAGCTTGCGGAGCTGCAGAGCGCGACGGATGCCCGCCGCACCCTTTATGAAAGCACGCTGACCCAGCTTACCGAAGCCAAACAGCGCATAACCTACCCCGTCTCCGACGCCACGATCGTCTCGCGGGCCACACTGCCTCTTTCGAAGGCAAGGCCGCGCAGCACGCTCATCATCGCCTTTGCCGGGGCGGTCGGCCTCGGCGTCGGCATGGCGCTCGCCATGATAAGGCACGCCAGCGACCGCCGGATCGTCCGTCCTCAGCAGATCGCGGATGCCGGCGGAGTGTCCATCGTCACCTTGCTGGCAAGATCGAAGCAGAACCGGACCGGGCATCCTGCCCGCTTCCTCGCCGCCGGCACGGACAGCGGCAATACGGCCGCCTATCCTGTTCTTCCCGGCATGGCGGAATTGAGCGCAACCATCGTCGGTCTTCGCCGCAAGCGCCGCGTCGTCATCGGGATCGTCGCCGTCGACCCCGGCAGCGGCGCATCGACCATTGCATGCGAACTGGCGGTGCTGTCATCGCTTTCAGGCGCGCACACGCTGCTGATCGATGCGGCTGCGCAGACATCCTCGCTCAGCAAATCGATCGCGCCTCATACATCCGCAGGTCTCGTCGATGTTCTCGACAATGGCGAGCTGATCCAGACGGCGGCGTTGCCCCTCACCCCGACCCTGAAATTCCTGCCGCTCGGCAAGGTGGAAGCAGTGACGCCGGCCGTTCGTCTCAGTTCCCGTCGCACGCAGTTGAGCTTCGCCGACCTGAAAAAGGAATTCGACGCCATATTCGTCGATATTTCCGCATTCTCGACTTCGCCTGATGCCAATGCGATCGCACCGGAGCTGGATGGCGTCCTCGTGGTCACCTCGCATGGGCACACCTCGATCGACGATACCGTGCGCGTCATCGAGACCATGCGCAATGTCGGCGCCGAGATCGTCGGCGCGATCATCAACCATGCACCGAAGAGAATAGAGTCATGATCTCACCTTCGGCAGGAGCAGCAAGACAGGACCGTCCATTGCGGATTGCCTTGGGGATCGCCTCGGCGGGGCGCCCTTCGATACTGCGGGAGACGATCGACTATCTCACCGGCCTGCCGGACCAGGCGGAACGGCTCATCGTCTGCGTGCCTGTCATCGAGGATGCCGCCGGGCTCGCCGGCCGCCGCGATGTGGAAATCATCGTCGGCAGCCGCGGCCTGACCGCCCAGCGCAACAGGATCATCCAGGCCGCGGCGGCCGATACAGACGTTCTGATTTTCCTCGATGACGACTTCATTCCCGCCGCGACTTTCCTGGCGCGCATGGCAGCCGTCTTTGCAACAAAGCCAGAGGTGGCAATCGCGACCGGCGAGGTGCTGGCCGACGGCGTCCTCGACGGGGGCCTCAGCATGCCGAAGGCCCTGGAGGTTCTCGAGACGGCCGGCGAAACCGCCGAACGTGTGGCGGATATCTACAACGCCTATGGATGCAACATGGCGGTTCGCCTTGCGCCGGTTATCGAGCACGCCCTGACCTTCGACGAGCAGCTGCCGCTTTACGGCTGGCTCGAGGATGTCGATTTCAGCAGGACCATCGCCCGCCACGGCCGGTCCGTGCACGTCGAAGGCGCCCGCGGCGTGCATCTCGGCGTCAGATCCGGACGCCAGCCCGGCCGAAGGCTCGGCTATTCGCAGGTCGCCAATCCTGTCTACCTGATCCGCAAGGGCACGATGTCGAAAGGCCGTGCAATCGCGCAGATCGGCCGCAACATCCTGGCAAATATGTCGGGCGCCCTGTTGAAGGACCGCCTGATCGACCGGTGGGGACGTTTGAACGGCAATTTGCTGGCGCTGTCCGATCTTCTTGTCGGCCGCGCCTCTCCGTCCCGCATTCTCGAGTTCGGCACTCCGTCGCCGCGCGAGATGCCTTCGCCGTCGATCGCAACGAAACGGAGATAGACCAATGCAGCCTACATCCTTGTTCGATCGCCTCGTCTCCGCCGCACTCGCCTTGCTGGCATTCTGCTGCCTGACCGGCTGGAGCGTCGCTCACGCGCAAACATTCACTCTCGTGCCGGAAGACAAGGTCAGGCTGCGCGTCGTCGAATGGCGGTCATCGGATTCCCGCTATGCCAGCTGGGAGGCTCTCGATGGCGTCTATACCATTGATGATGCCGGCAATCTGTCGATCCCGATCGCCGGCCACCTGCAGGCGAATGGAAAGACGACCGAGCAACTTGCCGATGCCATTGCCGGCGCGCTGGCCGAAAAGTCCGCACTTCCGGGCAAGCCGTATATCGCCCTGGAGATCGCCGAGCATGCGCCGATTTTCGTCACCGGAACCGTGCAGACCCCCGGCCGCTATGCTTTTGAGCCCAACATGACTGTCATGAAGGCCGTCAGCATCGCCGGCGGCTTCCTGCGGGAACGCGAAGACAATACCTATTTCGAACGCGACCGGATCCAGGCTGCCGGCGCCTACCGAACGGCCGCCCTCAACCGGCGCGATCTGTTGATGCGGCAGGCGCGGCTGCGAGCCGAGATCGCCGGCGAGCAGAGTTTCGAAATCCCCGCCGAACTCCTGGGAACACCCGACGTGGACAAGCTGAAGGCCCAGGAATTGAACCTGATGCGGCTGCGGCGCGTCGACATCGCCAGCCAGATCGAAGCGGCGAACGACCTCACCCGCCTCTATGGCCAGCAGGCCGAGTCGCTGGAGGCCAAGATCAGTTCACAAAAACGGCAGATCGAACTTGCCCAGAAGGAACTGGACAATGTCAACAGCCTGGTGAGCAAAGGCCTAGTCAGCAATTCGCGCCAGGTCTCGGTCGACCGCTGGGTTGCGGATGCACAAGGCACACTGATCGATCTCGAAGTCGCTCTGACCACGGCGCGCCAGGGCCTCAGCGAGGCCGACCGTTCCAAGATCAACATCGTCAACCGGCAGAACAGCGAAAACCAGGACCTGCTGAACCAGGTCAATCTCGCGATCGGCAGGGCGACGATCGACATCCAGGTGGCCCAGCTTCTGGGCGAACAGGCCGGCTATGACGCTCAACTCGCGCAGATCAACACGGAGGCGCCGGGCCTCGGCAGGGCGCAGAAGAATTACCGGATCGTGCGCCGCAACGACGACGGAACCTCCCGCAGCATCGTGGCGGACGAGCAAACCGCATTGCTGCCGCACGATCTTATCGAGGTCGGTTTGGATACCAACCTTCAGACGCCAGCTTCGCCGCCGCAGACTGCACCGCAGAAACAGAGCTCGACGGTCCCGTCTTCCGATGTGGCCGGGGACAATCGCCCGGCTCCCGGCTGGGTCTCCCAGTCAGGATCGAATTAGGAGACGGCTGTGATCATCGACGACAGCGGGCGGCTTTCGCCTTGCCCATCCCGCCGAAAGATGGACGCCGCTTTTCGGCAAAAGCGATGCTTCCGCCGCTCGCCCTCCGGCGTGGGATCTGAAGCATGTCGATAGAGCCGATCGGTTTCATGGTTTTGCTGCTTGGCGTGCTCAGCATGCTCAACGGCGCGCGCTTTGCCATCACCGCCCTTTGCCTTTCGACGCTGCTGGGAGCCGCAGCGGCTCTGCAATTGCCGGCGCTCGGCGGCAGCAGCATCCAGCCGAGCCATCTTCTGGTGCTCTTTCTCGTCATGACGGCCCTGCTGCGCCCGGTTCAGACGCAGGCGATGCTCGCCAGCATCGCCTATCCGGGGCCTGGCTTCTGGTTTGCCTGCTACATCCTGTTTTCCGTGGTGTCGTCCTTCTTCTTACCCCGTATCTTTGCCGGCGCGACCCTCGTTTACTCCTCCGCCAGAGATCCCTCGGGGATGATGTCGACGGTCGCGGCTCCACTGGCCCCGGGTTCGTCCAATCTCAGCCAGTCCGTCTACCTGCTCGGCGACCTCGCCTGCTTCGCCGTCATCGCCGGGCTTGCCCGGCTCGGCTATGGCCGCTTCATCGCACAGCAGCTGATCGTGGCGTCGATAGCCTGTTTTGCCTTCGCGCTGATCGACCTCGCAACGTTCCAGATCGGCCAGGCCCATGTGCTCGATATCATCAGAAATGCGAACTATACGATGCATACGGCCGAGACCATCCACGGCTTCAAGCGTATCGTCGGCCCCTTTCCCGAAGCGAGCATGTACGGCGCCGTCGCACTGGCTTATTTCGCCTTCACGCTCATGCTTTGGCTGGAGCGCGTCCAAAGCCGTATGGCTGGGTTGGCAACGCTTCTGATCGGCCCCACCATCGTGTTCTGCACCTCGACAACCGCCTATGTCGCGGGCGCCTTTATTGTCTGCATGTTCGTGCTGTTCTGCCTGAAACGACTGGTCGGCGGTCCCGCCACGACCCCGCACGTGACTTTCCTTGCGATCACGCTGTTTTTCATCCCCTGCGCCATCACCGCGCTCAGCCTTGTCCCCGATGCATGGAATTCCATCGCCGGCCTCCTGACCACCACCGTATCGGACAAGCTCCAATCGCAATCCGGCGAAGAGCGCACCGCTTGGAACACGCTGGCACTGATCGCATTCGTCGATACCGCCACTTTTGGCGCCGGACTGGGCACGGTTCGAGCCTCCAGTTTCATCGCTGCATTGCTGTCCAATGTCGGATTGACCGGCACCGTCCTGTTCGCCGTCTTCGTCTACAGCCTGGTGAGGGCAGCCGGCCGGTACAAATTTGGCGACCGCGAGACCCATGCGATCGGAATCGCCGCCGTGATGGCATCCATTGCACAGATCGGCTCCGCGGCGATATCAGGCAGCGGCACGGATCTCGGCTTGCTGTTCAGCACCTCGGCGGGGCTGGCCGCGGGCTGCCTGGCCGGACCTTATGCCCCACGGCATCGGGCGGCCTCATCGCCTGCGAACCAGCGCCTGGAGGCATCGGCATCTCGAATGAGAGCGCCGATGTTTGCAACGCGATGACGCCCGCTCAGGACTTTCGTCATGGATGGTGGCCTGTCGCAGCCTCAATGTCAGCCCTGCTGACGCTCGCTGGCGGCAGAAACATTGCCTGCGGAATTGCTCTCCCGCAGCCTGGCATTGCGCCGCAGGACACCCGACAGGAAGACGCCCGTCAGATAGCCGATCTCCATCAGCACGAGGATAGCGATGCCGGATCCGATCGCCGCAACTGCGGAGGAACCGTCCACGAAAACCACCCCGCCGAAGCCGATGGCCACAAGCAATGCAAAGACTGCGAAAGCCCAAGCGCGGATGCAAGCACCGGCAGCTATCGAAATCACGGCGGCGATCAGCGCGGTGATCAGCATCCGAATACCTCGTCTGTCCGTATCCCGACATGCGCCTCGGCCCCCATCGTCGTGCCGGGGAAGAAGATATCGAAACGCAGCCTCATCGCAGGCAGGGCATTCTTCATGGTGAATATCTCAGCAATGAAACACACGAAAACCGCCGGCAGCCGGATGCCGATAAGCCAACGGCCAAGACTGCATCTCGGCAATATATACCGGACTGGGCTTTCATACGACAGGCCCTTCGGCTCAATCAACAACAGTTCCCTCGACTTGGAAGGCGACGGCGATTCATCCCTGTTGCGAACGATCGGAAGGATGAGGACATGAACAATCAGTGCGTCGTCTACGTCACGGATGTCGAATATTCATTTCCGACTATTCTCTCGGCGCTTCAGGCTCGGAAATTCGCAAGCCCCGCGACCGATGTCTGTGTCCTGATGTCGGAACATCTCGATAATTTCGAGGAGCTGAAAGCCCTGCTCGCAGCGAGCGGGGTCGACTTGATCGATGCGACCGAAGCGCTGCAGGATTCGCTCGGCAAGCTCGACGGATCACATTTCCAGGGGCGGATCAGCGTCAGCACGATGGCCAAGCTCGTCCTTTGCGAAATCCTGCCTGCCAACTATACCCAGATCATCTACCTCGATGGGGACACGCAGATCGTCAGCGATCTCGGCAGGCTCGAAAATGCCTTTGTGCCCGAGGGCAGGTTTTTCGCGGCGCGCGACTACACGGCGATCCATGACTTCCTCGACACCGGAAAGAGCAGCCACTATTTCAACGCGGGGGTCTTGAAATTCCACCGCAACGGCTGGATCGGACAGGAGGCGCTTGAGCTTTTTGCTAGAAATCCCGAGGCCTGCGAGGGCAAGCATGATCAGGGCGCATTAAATTATGTCTGCGGTTCATCGCTCATCCTCATATCGAACCGCTGGAACTTTCCCAAGCAGTTCCTTCATCTGGTCAACATGTCCTCCTTGTCGATCGTCCATTATATGGCGCATCCGAAGCCGTGGCACGGCACCTTCTTTCCTTGGACCGATAGAGAAAGCCAAGTCTATGTCGATCTGCGCAAAGCACATCCGATTTACCACTCGCTGTATCGCGGAATAAGCTTCGATCGTAAGCTCCTCTATAAGTACCGGTCGATGCGGGCGCGCATCGAACATGCAATCGAGAAGGATGGATCCAGTCCGCGGGTCCAGAGCCTGCTGGTTGGCGATTACGCCGTGTGACGCATGGTCCGCCTGAGGACGAATATCCGCGTGACTGATCTCGGCATCGCGGTCGCCCCTCTATTTGCAGGCGGAAGCACAACGAATGTTCGGGACAGACTATGAGCTATAAGGCTTCCGCCGCCAGTATTTCGCACTATACGAAAGCCCGCCTGCGCCGCTCGCTCAAGGCTCGGCAGGTTCGCTACGACCTGCTGCGCAGCGGGCTCAAGCAGGCGCGTCATGTCGTCATCTGCGTCATCCGCGACGAGGGCCACCGGCTGGCATTCTTCCTGCAGTATTATCGCGATCTCGGCTTCGAGCACTTCATCTGCATCGACAACGGCTCCACCGATGGCACGGCCGAATTGCTGTCCGGCTTCGACGATGTCTCCCTTCTTTCTGCGCACGGATCCTACAA
Organism: Rhizobium sp. BT03; assembly: GCF_030053155.1. Taxonomy (NCBI): domain Bacteria; kingdom Pseudomonadati; phylum Pseudomonadota; class Alphaproteobacteria; order Hyphomicrobiales; family Rhizobiaceae; genus Rhizobium; species Rhizobium sp. BT03. The sequence goes on along the minus strand of NZ_CP125640.1, from coordinate 3,582,925 downwards.
GGCGGCGAGATTCGGGAACGATTGGATCAACGAAGTCATCAACCGGCACTGCCAGGAGAAATGGGTTCTCTATGTCGACGCCGACGAGTTCCTGGTCTATCCGCATTGCGACACACGGCCGATCGATCAACTGACCGCCTATATCGGCTCCACCGGCGGCCGTTCGCTGCGCTCGGTGATGATCGACATGTACAGCCCGCATCCCGTTCTCGAAAACATATGCGAACCCGGCCGCAATCCGCTCGAGGTCTGCAATCTCTTCGACCGATCCGGCTATGTCGCGCATTTCGACGAACGCAACGAGACGATATGGATCAAGGGCGGCGTTCGCGGGCGGGTCTATTTTCACGACCGGCTCTGGGACGGCCCCGCGCTCAACAAGATACCTCTGGTCTATATCGAGGGTGAACGTCTTTTTCTCAAATCATCGCATCAGGTCTGGCCGCTTTCCCTGAATTTGGGCGACATGCGCGGAGCGCTCGGCGTATCCGGCGCCCTTCTGCATTTCAAGTTCCTGTCGAGCTTCGTGCACAAGGTTGCCGATGCGGCGCACCGATCCCAACACACGGAGGAATATGCCGTATATTCCTCGAGCAGGGATATGGATGACTTCGTCTGCGACGATACCGGCACCTACCGAAGTTGGAAGGATCTCTCCGATCACGGGCTCATTCAGGGTGAAGGCTGGAAATACTGGAGGAATGCGTCGGAAAGCGAAGTCTAACCTATATTGTCGGGAAGCCGCTCCGACCACGTCAAACACAAAACCCGCCGGCGGCGGGTTTTGTAGGCTTTCGCTGCCGCATTCTTTTGTCGAGGCGCCCCTCAAGCAAGCGACTCCATACCCTCGGCATAAGCTTCCAGCGCCTTCCGATTGAGAATGCGGATTTTGCCCTGCGTGCCGTCGACCACTTTGCTTTCGCGCAAGCGCCGCAGACACTGGTTGACCTTTTCGCGCGACGCCGGCAGCGTCGCGGCCAGGTCATGTTGGGAGATGATCAGCTCATCGCCGCTATGTAGCGCATCCACTTTGTACAAGGCAGAAAGGCGCAGCAGCGTCCGGGCCAATCTCTGCCTTAGGCTCGATCCGGCGTTGGAAATGATCCGCAGCTCGAGTTCGGAAACACGCGCCAGCGCCTTCGACAGGATCTTCACCTGAAATTGCGGATCGTTCGCACACAGATCCCGCAGCAAACGACCATCGAAGTAGTGCAGTTCGCAGTCCGATGAGGCCCGATATTCCAGGCTGAGGGATTGCTTGCGCAGCACCTCCAATTCGCCGATCAAGCCGCCTTTTGGAATGATTTCCACGATGAACTCCCGCCCATCTGCAAGCGGCGTGCTTGCGCTCACCATTCCGCGCTGGACGCGGGCGAACATGTCGACGGCGTCACCGGCGCCGGCAATCACCTCACCGCGGCGAAACTTTCGAACACCCGAACGGCAAAACGGGAACTCGTAATCCAAATCCCCTTGGCCGCCGTATATAATACCGACTGGCCCGCAAGTAACCGCTTCGCCTCTTCGCGCCGCGCTTCCTCTAGTCTTTTTATCTCTGGTGCTAATCACCCCGTCCATACGCGCGGCTCCACGCAGACTAATATCGTCAGCAACATTCGTAATCCGTTAAATTAGAAAGTAAATAGTAATAATAGAAAAACATATTCTGAATTTATACATAAATCATGACGATCACTCATATTTATATATAACACGATCTATATTGAATTCTACAGGATGCAACAGCTGGAAACTACGCTGGGATTTTTATACAATTTACGACAATTGTCTAATTGAAGAATAAACCTCCACCATAGAAGCACAACGCCACAGATCCATATTAATATTAGTAACATTTTGCTTATACGCTTTACATTACAAATAATATATTAAATAACCCCAAGAGCATCTTCAGATAGTAAAGAATATATTCAGCATTGTGACCTCAGTCACAGACGTCGAAATTATATTCAAACAAGCTTTGGCTGTTATTTCTGGAATTCGCCCAACGGAGACGCGGATGGCGGGAAAAAATCAGGGAATCAACCTAACTGAACCTTGGCAGGATTGCACCGGCGTGCAACGGCAAGGGCGTCCATTCAATTCGTCAAAATCCCCTAAGATCAGCAGAATTCTGAAGCGTGCATTGGACATCGTCATTTCGGCGTCTCTCTTATTCCTTCTGTCGCCGATCCTTCTATCGGTAGCAGTCATCATAGCGCTAAGCGATCGGGGCACCGTCTTCAATTCCGATCGGCGGATCGGCTATAGAGGAAAAGAGTTCGATTGCCTGAAGTTTCGGACGACGGGAGCCGACGCAACAGCCGGCCTGCATGTGACTGTTGTCGGCGACATCCTGACGCGATCGAACCTCGACAAACTTCCGCTATTGATCAACGTGCTACTCGGGCAAATGAGCCTCGTCGGGCCTCGCGCCATTCCCAAAGAAGAACTGCCGCGTTACGGCGAACATGCCTATGCCTATATCGCGGTCCGTCCCGGCCTGACCGGCCACTGGCAGATCAGCGAACGCGTCAGTTATCAGAACAGCGTTTTGCTCGACGTCGAATATCTGCGCAAATGGACACTCGCGTTGGATTTCGCGATCATGGCAAAGACTCTGGCAGCTCTGCTTTCCCGGCATGCCCTATTGCCCAAAATGGACGCATAGGATCGTTCCGTTTTCCCCAATAGCTCGAGGCCGCATCCTGCCTCCTCCGCCACGGCATTATCCGTGGGGACGCTTGCCGGTCATATGAGAGCGTTCTGTGATCGAGTTCCTTCTCCGGCGCCCTTGGATATGCCCCCATAACGAATAGGCAAATAGACCCGCCAGATAGCTTACTTCCATCAGGACAAGCGCTTCGAGGCAGTAGACGATCGCTTCCGAAAAGGAAGAACCTTTCAGCAGGATTACGGCACCCCAGGCAACGACTAGGAGAAATGCAAATATTGCAAAGGCCGAGGCGCGTATGGTCGCTCCGGCGGCGATGGAGACAGCAACCACGATAAGCGCGCTCTTCAGCATTAGTCTGCTCCTCTGTCCACGCCTCCTTCAAGCCACCGTCTGCCTTCAATGACATGACAAACCCAAAGTCGAAACGAAGTCCGATCAAAGTATTTTATCGATTATTGTTAAAATATTGCTAATAACCCCTGAGCAAATCGACCAACTCAAGCGCAGAATATTCGGCTATTCATGCGCAAGGGCCGTCCTGTCGTCCAAAACCAAAAGATGCTTGGAGCATGCAGGAAGATTTAATGCATGTCATCCGAAGGTGTGCAGCGTATAACGCCTCTGCACGCGCGATGATCCAATGGCGGGTATCGTCCCAGCAGGCGATGGCGACGACGTCAGTGATGTCCAGCAAGGCTGCTCCACGCCCAGCCGTCGCAACAGGCGGATGTTCCTCCCCGGCAATCGCCCACGGTTCAACCAAACAGGGCTCGCCGGTGACTGGCGAGCCCTGCTGATATCCTCGGGACTGGTATCGATGAGCCTATTTCGGGACTGCGGCGGCCAATTGCCGTTTTACACCGCGCTGGAGGCTGAGATTTTCAAGCCAAGTGACCTGTTTCCTCAATTTCAACGCCGGCTTTTCAATGAATCTCCACGAGAAGGCGGCAAAGCAAGTGGCAACGATGCTGCAGACAATACCGTTCAACCACCAGTTATGCGCCCAAGGCCCGAGCGCCACGAACGCCTGTTGAATGGGATAGCCATAGAGAAAGACGCCGTAGGAATAGTCGGCCCCATTGAGAATGCCGAGCTTGCGGGGCGAGGTCAGCCCGAGAAAGACGGTGACATATCCCATTGCCGGAATGGCAATGAAATCCCCAAAGGAAGTAAACCAGTAGGCCCATAATATGATTGCCGCCGAGGCAAGGAAAATTCTCACATCCCACAGAACCTTGTCCTTGTAGAGATAGAAGGTCACCCCCACGAGAAACGCACAGATGAGCAGATTACCGGACGCGGTCGTCGGCATCGTTGCCCAATCGCTCTCGTGCTTCCAATACCTTGCGATACCGAAGCCGATGATCAAAGCCGGCGTTGCGACAAGGGCGATCACCCGCCGCCTGACCACGCCGAGCAGAAACAGCGCGGCGATCGCGGCATAGCACTCAAGCTCGAAGGGCACCGTCCAGAGCTGCCCGTTCACCATCGCGGCGTCGGGATTATCCAGGAATACGCCGGGCAGATTGAAGTGGATGTGACCTGTGACATTCAGCAGATAGGTAAAGAACTGCGGATCGGTGAAATAGTCACTGAGGTCATACTCTGTATAGATCGCCCCGAGTATAAAGGCAGCCAGTAATACCTCCACCGCAAGCGCAGGGTAGATCCGGATAAACCGATTACCGAGAAAGGAGATCAATGTCTTCGACCGTTCAAGACTGCCGGCCACCAGGAACCCGCTCAGGACGAAGAACATGGGCAGCACCGATTTGATGAAAGGACGGAAGGGTGACTCCCAGAGAAACAGGTCATCGCCGTAGGTGACACGGGCCGTATGTATCCAAAGCACTGAGAAGGCTAACAGCAATCGCATATAGTCGAATCCTGTCGGTCGCCCTTTTGCTAGATCAAGCTTTTCGCCGAGAAACATCTGTGGCCCTTTCAGAAGTATTGACTCGATTTGGAATGCCAAACTGTTGCCGCAGTGCGGCGGCGGCATCATTGCCGGGTCGGGGCCACGTGTCAGTGACCAGAGGTACATCAGGAAAAATTGAACGAGAGAGCGCCCCTCTCCCGAGGACGAGAAAAGCTGACCATCGACCCAATGGCCCTGCACTTGCCGGGGGCGCCATGCGACGGTCGGAGTTGGACCAGGCGATCGGGCGGCGGATTGGATGAGGAAATCATGAAATTTCTGGCCACCCTGTTTTTTATTGCGCTCGCCTTCGCCGGATTGGGTCTGATGGGAGGCGGCGTCTTGCTGCTCAGCCTCGGCGGCTCGCCCTATTACGCGACCGCCGGGACTGCCTATCTGGCTGCCGCGCTTCTGCTGTGGCGCCGGCGGACGTCAGGCGCCCTTATCGTGCTGCTTGTCGCCGTTTTCACCCTTCCCTGGGCACTATGGGAGTCGGGTTTCAATTTCTGGGCGCTCTTTGCGCGTTTGATGTCCCCCATCGCGCTGGCGGGCTTTGCACTTCTCTTTGCGCCGTCGCTTTCGCCAACCGCCAACCGCAAACTCTTCTATGGCGGCACCTTGATTGCGGTGATCCTCTTCACCGTCGGTTTCAGCCTTGCTTTCACGCCGCATGGGCTGATTCGCCCCGCCGCCGGCATCCCCGCCTACAAGACCGCCAAGGGTGACAACTCGCCCTCCGACTGGACATCCTATGGCCGCAGCACGGCCGGAGATCGCTACTCCCCGTTCGATCAGATCAACCGCGGCAATGTTGCCAAGCTCGATCTTGCCTGGACGTATCGCACCGGTAAAAGCGATGGCGCCGATCAGAACACGCCTCTGCAGATCGGCGATACGGTCTACACCTGCACGCCGACAAATGTGATCGCAGCGCTTGATGCAGATACGGGCAAACCCCGCTGGACCTTCGATCCCAAGGCGGCGGCGCCCTACTGGCAACGCTGCCGCGGTCTCGGCTACTACAAGATGCCCCAGGAGGCCCAATCCGCCGACGGTCTTTGCAATGAACGCTTGGTGCAGACGACGATCGATGCCCGTCTCCTGGAGATCGACAGCAAGACCGGCGCGCCCTGCAGAGACTTCGGAGACAATGGCACCGTGCAGCTTTCCCAGGGCATGGGTGAAGTCAAGTCAGGTTATTATTTCCAGACGTCGGCGCCACTGATTGCCCGCAATCTGATCGTCATCGGAGGCTGGGTCATAGACAATCAGGAAGTCGGCGAACCCTCGGGCGTCATCCGCGCCTTCAATGTCGTGACCGGCGAGCTCGAATGGGCATGGGATCTCGGCAACCCCGAGATCACCAAACTCCCGCCGGAGGGCCAGACTTATACGCGGGCCACGCCCAACATGTGGACGACGGCCGCATTCGACGACAAGCTCGGCCTCATCTATGCGCCTCTCGGCAATACCACGCCGGATTATTACGGCGTCAATCGTCCGGCCTTCGCCGATCAATACAACGCCACGTTGGTGGCGATCGATGTCACGACGGGACGGGAGAAATGGAAGTTCCAGACCGTGCATCACGATATCTGGGACTATGACCTGCCGGCCCAGCCGGTTCTGATCGACCTTCCCGACGGCAATGGCGCCACAATCCCTGCTCTCCTGCAAACCACCAAGCGCGGGCAGCTTTTCCTGCTCAACCGCCAGACCGGTGCACCGCTTGCCGAGGTTCAGGAGAAGCCGGTGCCGCAGCAAGGCGGCGCGCCCGGGGAGAAATTGTCTCCGACGCAGCCCTATTCCGTCGGCATGCCGACAATCGGTGCGGAACGGGTGACGGAGCAGACGGCCTGGGGACTGACGATGTTCGATCAGCTGGCATGCCGCATCGCCTTTCGAAAGATGCGCTACGACGGCGATTTCACCCCGATCGGCCCGCAATATGCGATTCAGCAGCCGGGAAACCTTGGAGGCCTCAATTGGGGGAGCGTATCGGTCGATCTGCCCAACAACCGGGTCTTCCTGAACGACATCCGCGTGCCCAGCCTCTTCGCCCTCATTCCCCGCGGGGAATATGTCGATTTTGCCCTCACCACGACCGCACACGGTCCCTCCGCCCCGCAGCGCGGAACACCTTACGGCATGGCCACCGAAATGTGGACATCGCGGCTCCGCGTTCCCTGCACGCAGCCGCCCTTCGGTACCGTCACAGCCGTGGATCTGAACACCCGCAAGATCGCATGGCAGGTCCCGGCCGGGACTGCCGAACAGCTCGGGCCATTCAAGATCAAAAGCAATCTGCCCATGCCGATGGGCCTGCCGAGTTATGCCGGCACGTCGGCGACTGCCGGCGGTGTCGTCTTCTTTGCCGGCTTTCAGGATTATTATATCCGCGCCTATGACGCCGAGAACGGTGACGAGCTCTGGAAATATCCCCTGCCGGTCGGCGCGAGTGCAACGCCGATGACCTACGTCTCGCCCAAAACCGGCAAGCAATATGTCGTGATATCGGTTGGCGGCGCCCCATATTCGAGGGATGTCGGCGACTACGTCTTTGCCTTCTCGCTGAAAAACGGAGAATAGCCGCGGCATCGCGTCCGCTTTACCAACGATCGTCAAGCCCTGACGCGCCCCCTTCTCATGAAGGCGATGGCGACGTTGCCGGTCACACTGTGCTATTTCGGTCCGAAGACGAACTGAGGCTACGAGCGTGACTCGAAAACTGGCGGCGATCCTGGTCGCGGATGTGGTCGGCTACAGCCGTCTCGCCGGTGCGGACGAGGATCGCATCCTGGCGCGGCTGCGAACATTGCGCAGCGATCTGGTCGATCCGACCATCGCCGTGCACAACGGCCGTGTCGTCAAGCGCACCGGAGATGGAAGCCTCATCGAGTTTCGCAGCGTCGTCGACGCCGTGCGCTGCGCGATCGAGGTGCAGACTGCCATGGTCGAGCGCAATATCGGCGTGCCCCCCGAGCATCGTATCGAGTTCCGGGTCGGGATCCATCTGGGCGATGTGGTCGAGGAGAGCGGCGGCGACCTGATGGGCGACGGCGTCAACATCGCCGCCCGCTTGGAGGGAGTTGCCAGGCCCGGCGCCATCTGTCTTTCCGAAGATGCCTACCGCCAGGTGAGAGCGCGGCTTGATCTCGCCGTGACCGATCTCGGCCAAATCCAGCTCAAGAATATCGCTGAGCCGATGCGGGTCTATTTGCTGCAGGTCGGCCCCGTCTCGCAGCCGGCCCCGGCACGGTCGCCGCGAGAACCGCCCGCGACGAGACCGCCTTCAGCTGCGGCCGTTCCCGACAAACCCTCCATCGCCGTGCTGGCCTTCAACAACATGAGAGGCGACGCCGAACAGGAATATTTCTCCGACGGGATCAGCGAAGACATCATCACCGACCTCTCGAAGCTCTCCGAATTGCACGTAATCGCCCGCAACTCGGCCGGAGAAGTGCCGACAGGCGTGGGAGAAGGCGCTCCAGATCAATCCGGATTTCTCCATCGAACGCCGCCGCCGCGTCCTCCCCTTCCGAAACCCAGAGGACTTTAACCACCGCGTTGAAGGGCTGCGCAAGGCGGGACTTATGGTCCCGGATGTCGGTCAATCCTGACAGAAATGCGGCTCGGACCGATGAGCGGGCAGCTCATTCGCGGGCGGGAATCCGAGAGTTTCATTTTTTCCCGTCCGCCAGTGCCTCTTTCCGCCGGCGACGCGGCAGGAGCGATTTGAGGTAGCGCCACAACGGCGAGATCACGTAGCCTGCGACCGGAATCGTGATCAAGCCGGCGACAATACCGACGATGCCTGCTCCGGTGGCCTCGACGGCCCATCGCAGCACGGAGGCCAGAACCGGAACGGCATGGGAGGCCACCTCCCCGGCATCATGGATGAGATGCGCAAGGCCGCCCACGCCATAGGCCTCGAGGCCGTGCACGATGATGCCGCCGCCGACCCAGATCATCGCAGCCGTTCCGACTAGACCGAGCACTTTCAGAAAATAAGGCATGCCCGTGACCAGCCCTCGACCGATCCCGCGCAGGAAAGCCCCCGCCGGAGGCGCCGTCTGCAAGCGCGCCATCATCAGACCCAGATCATCGGCCTTCACGATCAGCGCCACGCCGCCATAGACCATGGCCGTTATCCCCAGTCCAACGACCGCAAGGATGACGGCCTGCGTGAATAAGTTGCCTGATGGCACCGCGGCGAGCGTAATCGCCATGATTTCGGCCGACAGGATGAAATCGGTCTTGATCGCGCCGACGACCTTCTCGTCTTCGAGCGATTGCGCATCGAGGCTTGTCGTCTCGAGTGCAGATTCATGGGCGTGGGCTGCATGCGGCAGCACCACTGCGTAGACTTTTTCCACGCCCTCGTAGCAGAGAAAAAGTCCGCCGATCATAAGCAGCGGCGTGATCGCCTGCGGTGCGACGAGGCTGAGGATAAGCGCCGCGGGAAGCAGAATCAGAAGCTTGTTCTTCAGCGAACCCACGGCGATCTTGCCGATGATCGGCACTTCGCGTGCCGCCGAAAATCCGGTGACGTAGCGGGGTGTGACTGCCGCATCATCGATGACGACGCCTGCCGCTTTTGCGCCTGCCTTGGCTGCCTGGCCGGCAATATCGTCAAGCGAGGCCGCCGCCACCTTGGCCAAGGCGGCGATGTCATCAAGAAGGGCAATCAGGCCAACACTCATTCAAGTCTCCGTTAGGAAGATGGACTTAGATAATGAAAATGGAAAACCCGCCATCCAACGACCTCGAGGCGAGACGTGGCATCCCCGCCGGGAAGATGCCACGCACAGATCGCAACGGCAATGCCGCCTTTATTCACCCGGCGATCCCGCCTCGCCCTCAAAACGCCAAAAGCCCGCTTAGCAGCGGGCTTTTTTTTCGATAGGGAAGGATTTGGTTTCGGGGGCAGGCTTTGTGATTTTTCTGTCCCGCTGCGTCGGCTTTGCCTGCTTGCGGGCCCCTGATTAGGCGTTAAATCCTCGACCCGTTACCAAACAAAAAGCCCGCGCTGAGGCGGGCTATTTGTTTGGTTGCGGGGGCAGGATTTGAACCTGCGGCCTTCAGGTTATGAGCCTGACGAGCTACCGGGCTGCTCCACCCCGCGCCATGGCAAGTCTGATTGACTTGCTGAGTATTATAACACGAAAGGCCGCTTTGTGAGCGGCCTTTTGTTCCGGCGTTTGCCGTTAGTCAGTTTCATTGTGAGAAGATTTAAAGTTGCGTTTTGCAGACCTGGCAGCGACCTACTCTCCCGCGTCTTAAGACGAAGTACCATGGGCGCAGGGGCGTTTCACGGCCGTGTTCGGAAAGGGAACGGGTGCAGCCACCCCGCCATAACCACCAGGTCGGCAAAGCGCAACTTTATGTTTGAGAAGCTGGTGAAGTCCTATGACTTCGTTTTGAACACGTTTTAGAGCTCCAACCGGACGAACACTTCGTGTTCGCCGGGACCGGGCAAAGGCTGGCGCCTTCGCCTTGTCAGGACGACCGCTTTGCGGTCGCCTTGAGATGAGCACAGTCAATGAGAACGATCAAGCCGATCGAGCTATTAGTACCGGTAAGCTTCATGCGTTGCCGCACTTCCACACCCGGCCTATCAACGTGGTCGTCTTCCACGGCTCTGATAGGGAATACTCGTTTTCAGGTGGGTTTCCCGCTTAGATGCCTTCAGCGGTTATCCCGTCCATATATAGCTACCCTGCTATGCCCTTGGCAGGACAACAGGTCCACCAGAGATATGTCCATCCCGGTCCTCTCGTACTAGGGACAGATCCTGTCAATATTCCTACACCCACGGCAGATAGGGACCGAACTGTCTCACGACGTTCTGAACCCAGCTCACGTACCGCTTTAATTGGCGAACAGCCAAACCCTTGGGACCTGCTCCAGCCCCAGGATGCGATGAGCCGACATCGAGGTGCCAAACAACCCCGTCGATATGGACTCTTGGGGGTCATCAGCCTGTTATCCCCGGCGTACCTTTTATCCGTTGAGCGATGGCCCTTCCACGCGGGACCACCGGATCACTATGACCGACTTTCGTCTCTGCTCGACTTGTCAGTCTCGCAGTCAGGCGGGCTTATGCCATTGCACTCGACGACCGATTTCCGACCGGTCTGAGCCCACCATCGCGCGCCTCCGTTACTCTTTCGGAGGCGACCGCCCCAGTCAAACTACCCACCATACACTGTCCCGGACCCGGATGACGGGCCGCGGTTAGACATCCATGACGATAAGGGTGGTATTTCAAGGATGGCTCCACGGAAACTGGCGTCCCCGCTTCAAAGCCTACCACCTATCCTACACATGCCGACACGAATGCCAGTGTAAAGCTATAGTAAAGGTGCACGGGGTCTTTCCGTCTGACCGCAGGAACCCCGCATCTTCACGGGGAATTCAATTTCACTGAGTCTATGTTGGAGACAGCGGGGAAGTCGTTACGCCATTCGTGCAGGTCGGAACTTACCCGACAAGGAATTTCGCTACCTTAGGACCGTTATAGTTACGGCCGCCGTTTACTGGGGCTTCGATTCAAAGCTTGCACCTCTCCTCTTAACCTTCCAGCACCGGGCAGGCGTCAGACCCTATACGTCGTCTTGCGACTTCGCAGAGCCCTGTGTTTTTGATAAACAGTCGCTACCCCCTGGTCTGTGCCACCCCACAATAGTTGCCTACCATGGGGTCACGCTTCTTCCGAAGTTACGCGTGCAATTTGCCGAGTTCCTTCAACATAGTTCTCTCAAGCGCCTTGGTATACTCTACCTGACCACCTGTGTCGGTTTCGGGTACGGTCTATACGGTGGAGCTATTTCCTGGAACCGCTCCGCTGCCCATCCAATCCAATAAGAATGAACAACTTGTGCAATCCGTCACTACCACCAGGCCCACGAATATTAACGTGGTTCCCATCGACTACGCATTTCTGCCTCGCCTTAGGGGCCGGCTAACCCTGCTCAGATTAACTTTAAGCAGGAACCCTTGGTCTTTCGGCGAGAGGGTCTCTCACCCTCTTTATCGTTACTCATGTCAACATTCGCACTTCCGATACCTCCAGGAGCCCTCACGGGTCTCCCTTCATCAGCTTACGGAACGCTCCGCTACCACGTGTATTGCTACACATCCTCAGCTTCGGTGCATGGCTTCAGCCCCGTTACATTTTCGGCGCAAAGACCCTTATTTAGACCAGTGAGCTGTTACGCTTTCTTTAAATGATGGCTGCTTCTAAGCCAACATCCTGGTTGTTTTGGGATCCTCACATCCTTTCCCACTTAGCCATGACTTGGGGACCTTAGCTGGAGGTTAGGGTTGTTGCCCTTTTCACGACGGACGTTAGCACCCGCCGTGTGTCTGCCGAGTAGTACTCCCCGGTATTCGGAGTTTGGTTAGGATCAGTAAGACGGTGAGTCCCCATAGCCCATCCAGTGCTCTACCCCCGGGGGTATTCGCTCGACGCTCTACCTAAATAGATTTCGCGGAGAACCAGCTATTTCCGAGTTTGATTGGCCTTTCACCCCTAGCCACAAGTCATCCCAATCTATTGCAACAGATGCGGGTTCGGTCCTCCAGTTGGTGTTACCCAACCTTCAACCTGCTCATGGCTAGATCACTCGGTTTCGGGTCTAATGCAACGAACTATGACGCCCTATTCAGACTCGCTTTCGCTTCGCCTACACCTACCGGCTTAAGCTTGCTCGTTACACTAAGTCGTTGACCCATTATACAAAAGGTACGCCGTCACCCTTGCGGGCTCCGACTGTTTGTAGGCATCCGGTTTCAGGTTCTATTTCACTCCCCTTGTCGGGGTGCTTTTCACCTTTCCCTCACGGTACTTGTTCGCTATCGGTCATGCACGAGTACTTAGGCTTGGAGAGTGGTCTCCCCATGTTCAGACAGGATTTCTCGTGTCCCGCCCTACTCTAGGACAATCGTGATATCTACGCGTACGGGGCTGTCACCCACTACGGCCGCACTTTCCAGAGCGTTCCACTTTAATCACAATTGCCACTGGCCTGGTCCGCGTTCGCTCGCCACTACTTGCGGAGTCTCGGTTGATGTCCTTTCCTGCAGGTACTTAGATGTTTCAGTTCCCTGCGTTCGCTTCTTACACCCTATGTATTCAGGTGTAGATACCTTATAACAATGCTTGGAAACCCAAGCCGACCGCAGTCAGTTTGGATTTTCCAAGCATTTAAGGTGGGTTGCCCCATTCGGAGATCCATGGATCAAAGCTCATTCGCAGCTCCCCACGGCTTTTCGCAGCGTATCACGTCCTTCATCGCCTGTGCATGCCAAGGCATCCACCAAATGCC